>JBKPOB010000067.1:0-37122 GCA_046732875.1 Verrucomicrobiota bacterium
CGAGCCGCGCAGTCATGAGTAGGTTTTTGGCGCGATAACCTAGCGCGCATTCGCGCAAATCATTTTCAGTAGCGCATGCAATTCGTTGCGCTGGCGGAAACGTGTAAACGACATGATCATCGACTTTTCGTCTGGCGCCGAAGCGTCGCCGGAGCGCCAGTGAAATCTGACGAATATGCGCGACCTGTTTCATCGAGGAACAAATGAACGTGGCCAAACACTCCCATTTCGGTTGGCGAATGATTCGCAACCCGCGACAAAATTCTCGCGCTGCCTTCATTACCGGGTCCTCCGGGAACGAAGAACAGATTTCTGAGAGAGGATGATCAAGTGCGAAATAATTTGAAACCACTCGAGTCAATCTTGACGGCTTTAAGCCGTCGAGTTTCTCCCCGCTAGCGCAGGTGCGCAAGACCCCTCTGCACTGACGGACGTAAACTGCCAGGTTGCCAACCGTTCCTACAAATCCGCTGCCGGCCTTTTCCCAATGAAAGACCTGGCCAGAATCGAGTGTCATCGCCAAGTTGAAATCCGCGGCAGGAATTTCCCTGAACTTCATTTTGCTATTCTATCCACAATTCAGCATCTAACATCGAATTACGATTACGAGCAGGAGCACGAGTAAGAGTCAGGGATTATATAATCTGTGTTTTATCTGTGGTCATGGATTCGACTGGCTCACCACGGCGTCTGTGACTAAATAACCGCCGACATGAACGCTCGCCTGGCAATCGATTGCGCAGTTCTGTTGCTTTATTTCGTTCTCATCATCTTCATCGGCCTTTACATGGGCCGGAAAGAGGAAAATCTCAAAGACTTCGCGCTGGGCGGCCGCAGGATCCCGTGGTGGGCTGTGCTTGCTTCACTCATCGCTGCCGAGACTACCGCAGCTACTTTTTTCGGGGCGCCGGGCGAAGGCTTCACGCATCGCAGCTACACCTATCTGCAATTGGCGATCGGCACGATCCTGGCGCGCGTCCTGGTCAGTTACATCTTCATCAAGCCGTACTACGATTACAACGTCTATTCGATCTATGAGTATCTCACCGCGCGGTTTGGTGTCGCCACGAAGAACGCTGCGTCCGCGATTTTCATAGTTACGCGCTTGCTTGCCTCGGGTGCGCGTTTGTACTTTGCGGCAATCGCACTTGCGCTGGCTTATGAAATGATTCGCGGCGTTCAACCTGATCAAAGGGAAACGCTTTTCATTTATATCGGCTCAACAGTTGCCATCGTCATTCTGACAGCGATCTACACGACACTGGGAGGAATCAAAGCCGTCATCTGGACCGATCTCATTCAGGCTTCGATCATGATCGGCAGCGCGCTGGTTGCGCTCGGCCTGCTTTACTCCGCGATTCCCGGTGGCTGGAACGAAATCGTCCAGCGTCATGGCGGCTTCGGCCTCTCTGATTTCCTTACCACCGGTCTCGATCCGGCAAAACACGGCTGGAACAAAATCAAGGGTATGTTTGAGATCGAGTACACGATTTTTGCCGGCCTGATCGGATCGACATTCATCACTATGGCTACCCACGGCACCGACCAGGACATGGTGCAACGCTTGTTGACGGCGCCGGATATTCGGCGCAGCCGGCGCTCATTGATCTTATCTGGCCTCGCGGATATTCCGATTGCCCTCACGTTTCTCACCATTGGCTTGTTGCTGTGGGTTTATTATCAAGCGCATCCGGATCCCACGCTCCCAAAAACGCCTAATGAGACGTTTTGCCATTTCATTCTGTACCAAATGCCGGTGGGCATTCGCGGACTCCTGATCGCTGGAATTTTCGCGACAGCGATGGGCTCACTCAGCACCGCGCTAAATGCGCTTGCCACGAGCTTCACACGCGACTGGTACGAGACCTACATCAATCGCAATGCCACGAATGAACAAAGCCTGCGAGCCGTCCGCTGGGCCACAGTCTGGTTCGCGATCCTGATGATCGTCGTTGCGTCGACCACTTCCTATCTTGTAATCGTGCATCCCAATGTGCGGATCATCCCGATCGCGCTGGGAATCTTCGGTTACACGTATGGCTCGCTGCTCGGCGTGTTTCTTTGCGGAATTTTTACTAAACGCCGCGGCAATAATCGCGGCAACATCATTGCCATGATCATTGGGTTCATCGTCGTGGCGATCTTGAGCGGATTACCCAACGGCATTGCCAGCATTTTCGGCGCGCAGCTTTACATACAGCCGAGCTGGTTGCCGGTCATGGAATTTCCGTGGTGGATCTGCTTCGGCACGATCGTTACCTTTTCCGTGGCGGTTCTGTTCCGTTCACCCGCACCGGGCGAGATCACATCCAGCGTTATCGAGCCTCGCTGAGGAGCCGAGCGCGCACGACCTCGCTCCAGAGCATCGCGCGGCGATTGGGAATGATGCCAGAGCCAAACTTGCATGCATAAGCCTTCGTGAACTCGGCGCCGAAAAACAAAATACAGGCCGAGTAGTAAACCCAAAGCAACACAATGATTACCGACGCGGCCGCACCGTAGGCGGAGGTGATACTGCTGGCGCCGAGATAGAAGCCAATGAGAAATTTGCCGAGCACAAAAAGCAGCGAGGTGACAGCCGAGCCAATCCACACGTCATGCCAGCCAATGCGCACATTGGGCAGAATCTTAAAGATCATGGCGAACAGCACTGTGATGACGCCGAAAGAACCCACAAAATCCAACATCTGCCATACCGATGCTGGCAAAGGCAGCAGCCAATTCATGTATTTGCTCAGAGCGGTCATGATAGCGTTTAGCAGCAGCGACACCAACAACAGGAATCCTACGGATAGGACCATCGAGAAACTCAGAAACCGATCGCGGATTAGCCGGAGCCATGTGCGACCCGGCTTAACCACAACGCCCCAGATGGTGTTAAGAGCGTCCTTTAACTCGCCAAACACTCCAGAAGCACCAAACAACATCACCACGATGCCAGCGATTGTGGCGAATGTTCCCGTTCTCTTTTGCATCGCCGTTGTGACCAGTAGCGCCTCAACCGCATCCGCCGCACGAGGTCCAGCTAAGGCTTCAAGTTGCGCGCCAATTTGATCTCGCACAGTTTGCTCACTAAACATGACCGCTCCGATCGAGACAGCGATGACTAGCAGCGGCGCCAGGGAGAAAACTGCGTAAAACGCCAGAGACGCACTCAGCCGCAATGCGTTGTCCTCCATCCATGCGCGGGCGCTCTCCATCAAGACCGAAGGGAAATCGCGTACGCGCATTCAATTACTGAATTCGCAGCCGACAACGGTTTCTGGCGCGTTTTTTAAGTACTGCAGGTGCAATTTGCGTACTCATCGGTGCCGTAATGAAATGGCTGGTCAAACGTTGGTGGTTTTGGCTGCTCCTCGTCGTAGTCGGAGCGATCTTGGTCGTACACATTTACCTCGCCATCTGGGTGCGCGATTACGTTAATCGCAAGCTTTCGGAGATTCCCGGCTATCGCGCGCGGGTGCAAGCGGTGACACTGCATCTCTGGCGCGGCGCATATCAAATCCACAACATCGACATCAAGAAAACCAGTGGCCAAGTGCCGGTGCCGTTTTTCTCGGCGCCACTAATAGACTTCTCCGTGCAATGGCACGCCCTGATTTTCGAACGTGCTCTTGTGGGAAACATCGAGATTCATCGCCCGAAAATGAATTTCGTGAACGGACCTACCAAGTCCACGCGTCAAACGGAAGTCGACGCCCCGTGGGCCCAAAAGATCAAGCAGCTTTACCCACTCAAGATCAACCGCTTCGCAGTGCACAACGGCGAATTGCATTATCGCGATTTCAGCCGGGATCCAAAAGTTGACGTGGAAGTGGACCGAGTGCAGCTGGTGGCGACCAATCTAACCAACAGCAAGCGACTATCCAAAAGTCTCGTGGCGGACATCCGAATGGAAGGCCGGCCGTTACGCGTAGGCAAAGCACGCTCGCAAATCTCGCTCGATCCTTACGCGGCGCGGCCTACCTTCGCGTTTAACCTGGAGCTCAGTGAGATTCCACTGGTGCGATTAAATGACTTCGCCAAAGCGTACGGCAACTTCACGTTCGAGGAGGGGACGTTCAAAATGGCCATGGAAGCCAGTGCAGCCAAGGGCGCATACCGTGGCTATGTTGAACCGGTATTCGATCATATGAGCATCTTTAATCTAGCCAAAGCCGAGAACCCACTGACGGCGTTATGGGAAGGGATCCTCGAAGGAGTCACCCGAATCGTGCGCAATTATTCTAAGGATCGGTTCGCGACCAAGGTGCCTTTTGCCGGCACATTCGACCAGCCGCAGGCGGACATCTTTGCTACCGTCTTCAACGCTTTCCGCAATGCGTTTGTGAAAGCGTTCACCGGTGAAATTCCGAACAAAAACCTAAAGCTGCCTCCGGTAAAACCCGAAGAAAAACAATAGGTACCCGGCCTCCTGTGATGATTGTGTGGTGAATTTGTTCGATGCGTGATCGTCAGGTTGCGCGGCGATTTTAGTCGGCACTTGAGGAAGCATCTTGACTGGCCTCGGGCCGCTAATTACTTGATGTGTAACGACAGTTCTGTTACGCAACATCAACCCACTGAAATTCCATGCCCCATGTTGTGACCGATAAATGTAACGGATGCAAGTTCACGGACTGCGTCGAGGTCTGCCCCGTCGCGTGCTTCTATGAAATGGAGAACCAGGTAGTCATTCATCCGGAGGACTGCATTGATTGCATGGCATGTGTGGATGTGTGCCCGGTACACGCCATCTATGCAGAGGCAGACCTCCCCCCGGAATTCACGAAAGATATCGAATTCAACGCAACCCAGGCCCACCAGATTAAGGACTCAGGCGCGGAGGCAATCACAGTGAAAAAGGATCCTCTACCCGGCGCGAACGAGCGAAAGAAGGCGTTGGGTTATTGATCCCAAAAGCGCCTGCTGGTCATGCACGACCTGCTGCTGGACATTCGTTATGCGCTGCGCGTGCTTTGGAAGTCTCCCGCGTTCACGGTCGTAGCTTTACTCACTCTGATGCTCGGCATTGGGGCAAACGTCGTCGTCTTCGGAGTAGTGAATGCCGTCCTACTGCATCCGCTGGATGTGAGCGACACGCAGAATCTCTTCCAGCTTCGCCTCGGGGAATGGACGAGCGGCAAACTGCTAACGACGTCTTACCCCGCATTTCAAGATCTTCGGGAGCGAAACACCACCTTCAGTGAGATGGCCGGATTTTACGAATACTGTCAGGCGCGACTGACCTGGGGGAACTTGGTGAAGAATGTCGACGGTTATGCGGTGACCGGGAATTATTTCGAAATGCTGGGCGTGCAACCAGAGGTCGGTCGGTTAATCCAACCCACAGACGAGCATGGTCCGAATTCAGCGCCTTATGTGGTCTTGAGCGATAGTCTTTGGCGAAGCGCGTTCAACGCCGATCCGCGCGTGATCGGAACGACCGTACGTCTCAACAAAGATTCTTTTATGGTGATCGGTGTGACGCCGGCGCAGTTCCACGGAACAGAGCGATTTGTCTGGCCGGACTACTTCATTCCCATCGTGAATTACTTCAACGCCGACTACCTCGCGGATCGGACAGGCAGACCTTTGACCGTGTTGGGTCGTCTTAAGCCAGGCGTGATGCCACAGCAGGCGGCCGAAAATTTGAGCGCGATCGCGACTCAACTGGCCAAAGAGTATCCGACGACCGACACCGGAGTGCCGCTGCGGCTGGTCCGTCCAGGACTCCAAGGGGACGCCGGTGACGTCATTCGCGGATTTCTGTATAGCGTGACGGGGCTGACCCTGCTGGTGCTGGTGGCCGCGTGCGCCAATCTCGCCAGCCTTTTTGCCGCGCGTGCGGCTGATCGCAGCCGGGAACTAGCGATGCGTGTCGCTCTGGGGGCGAGTCGCTGGCGACTCGTTAGGCAACTGATGACCGAAGCGATGGTGTTGTCGATCTTGGGCGGAGCCGCGGGACTGGTGATCGCGGGTGTGCTGCTGCGTGTGCTGAACCAGTGGCAATCGCACGGCCATCTGGCAGTCAGTGTGGATGCGCGTGTTTACGCCGCAGCTCTGGTCTTGACCTTGGTAAGCGCGCTGCTGTTTGGAATGATTCCGGCGCGGCAGGTTTCGCAGAGCAGTCCGTTGCAGGCGATGAAGAGCGGGCCGGTGGATGTAATGCCCCTGCGCCGGTTTACTCTGCGGGACGTGTTGGTTGGCGCACAAATTGCCATCTGCATGTTGCTGGTAACCGCCTCACTGGTCAGCGTCCGCGGGATGGTCCGCATGTTGCACACTCCGCTAGGTTTTCGGCCGCAGGGAGCAATGCTGGCCCAGATAGACTTGAGTGAGATGAAAGAGCGCGGTGACGCACTACAACAGAAAGCCATGCTCGAGGCGGTACAGAGGATTCCAGGCGTGACGACAGCGGGTGCGGTGAACCGCGTACCGTTTACCGGCGGACTGCGCGGCGTTCCGATTTTCCCGCCAGGAACGACGGACTTCAATCTGAACAATTCTGCGCTAGCGCCATACGTGTTTACGATGTCGCCGGGTTACCTGGAGGCTGCCGGCACCAGGCTACTAAGTGGGCGGGATATCTCATGGCATGACACCAAAACGATGCCGTACGTGGCGATCGTAAATCGAACCTTCGCGCAGAAGATGTGGGGCGAAACACCCGCTATCGGACAACGCTTCATTCTTCAGAATCACCTGACGGAAGTGGTGGGCGTGTCAGAGGACGGCAAGTATTACGAAATTATGGACTCGCAACAACCGGTGGTGTTTCTCCCGTTGTTGCAAACCGAGCAGAGCCGGGTGACGCTCGTAGTGCGATCGCAGCGGTCACAGAAGGAAACGGCGGCGGCACTCGAACGCACGCTAACTGACCTCGAACCAAATGCGCAGGTCACAGTCCAGAGCTGGCCGCATACGATAGCGGGTACATTTTTCCCGGCGCAAGCGGCCGTGGTGGCTCTGGGCGTCATGGGCTTGCTCGCGGCGATGCTGGCGGTGACCGGCATCTTCGGCATGGCGGCCTACAATGTGAGTCGACGGATGAAGGAGCTGGGCATACGCGTGGCGTTAGGCGCGCGCGAGAGGCACGTGATGAGCGCAGCGGTCGGCCGGCCAATCGTGCTGCTTGGGATCGGATCGTTAGTGGGACTGTTGTGGGGCATCTTCGCCAGCCGGCTTCTGGGGCAGATTGTCTATCAGGCGAACCCGCGAGATCCCGTTATCATGGTCGGCGCGGTGCTAACGATGGTGTTGCTGGGCATCGCCGCGTCCGCAATTCCAGCGTTGCGAGCGCTTGCTGTCGATCCATCCAAACTCCTGCGGGAAGAGTGACGCAAGTGATTTCCACGCCTTCGACAAGCGGGTGATTCACTCGTGCTTTTTGTTACCGGCGAGCCTGATTCCTAAATCGCGCAACTGACGGGGATCGACTTCTGCTGGCGAATTCGACATCAAGTCCATACTGCGATTGTTTTTCGGGAAGGCTATCACGTCGCGAATACTTTGTTCGCCGGCGATCAGCATGATCAGCCGATCGAGCCCGAGCGCGATTCCACCGTGCGGCGGAGCGCCAAGATGCAGCGCACGCAGCAAATGCCCAAACTGCGCTTGCCGGTTTTCCGGGCTGATGCCGAGAGCCTCGAACATTTTATCCTGCAACGCTGGCTCGTAAATTCGCATGCTGCCGCCACCGATCTCGACACCATTAAGCACGACGTCGTACGCTTCCGCGCGTACATCGGGAAACTTCTTTTCCTCAAACAAGGGCATGTCCTCCGCTTTCGGTCGCGTAAAGGGATGATGCATGGCGTTCCATTTGTTTTCTTCCGGGCTCCATTCAAACAGCGGGAAATCTCTGACCCAGAGGAAATCCCAGTCCGGCGCGCTCTGAGAGCGCGCTCTACCAAGCAAATTTTGCATTTCTGCGATGCGCAACCGCAATCGGCCAAGAACTTCACAAGCGATTTCCCATTTGTCCGCGCCAAAGAAGACGCAATCGCCTTCCTCGATTTTGAGTTTCGCTTGTAGCGCCTTCTTTTCAGCTTCCGAAAAGAATTTCACGATTGGTGATTTCCACTCGCCGTTCTCGATCTTGATAAAGGCGAGTCCCTTTGCGCCGTACAGCTTTGCGATTTCAGTCAATTCGTCAGCCTGCCCAATTGTGATGCCGGCAAACCCTTTGGCATTGATCGCTTTCACCACGCCGCCAGATTCGAGCGCGTTGCGAAAAACTTTAAAACTGCTCTCGCGAAAAATTTCTCCGAGATCTACAAGTTCCATCCCAAAACGGCGGTCCGGTTTATCACTCCCATACCGATCAACGGCTTCCCGGTAAGTGAGTCGGTCAAACGGGATCTTGACCTCGATGTTGCGCGTCGCCTTAAAGATTGCGGCGAGCATTCCTTCGGTGACCGCGAAAATGTCCTGTGGCGTGACGAACGACGCCTCGATGTCAATCTGGGTAAATTCCGGCTGCCGGTCAGCACGTAAATCTTCGTCGCGAAAACACCTGGCGATCTGAAAATACTTTTCCACGCCTGCGACCATCAGTAGTTGTTTGTATTGCTGCGGTGCTTGCGGCAGGGCATAGAATTTCCCAGGCGTGATTCGACTTGGAACTAGAAAATCGCGCGCCCCTTCGGGCGTGCTTTTGGAAAGAATCGGAGTCTCAACCTCGACGTAACCCTGGCTGTCGAGGTAATCGCGCGTCGCTTTCGCCACGATGTGTCGCAGCCGCAGATTTCGCGCGAACCTGGGGCGGCGCAGATCGTAGTATCGATGGGTCATCCGCAAATCTTCGTTGTGCGGTTCGGCGTCGATGGGGAACGGCAGATCGTCCGCCCGATTGAGGATCTTCAGTTCGCTCGGAATAATTTCGATATCGCCCGTGGCGAGGTTTGGGTTTTCTGTACCTGGCAGCCGCGCTGCGACACGACCAGAAACCTGAATCACGTCTTCGCTGCGCAACGTATGCGCCTGCTTCGCAAGCTCCGCATTTTCCTCCGGACGAAACACGATCTGCGCCAGACCTTCGCGATCTCGGAGATCAATGAAAATGACCCCACCGTGGTCGCGTGTGACATTCACCCAACCAGCCAGCGCGACCTGTTTACCGATGTCGCTTTTGCGAAGTGAATTGCAATCCTGCGTGCGATACATGTTTTTCAGTCATTCCGAGCGAAGTCGAGGAAGCCCGGTGCAAAATCCTAGATAATCTTGCGGGAACCTTCGAATTCGCTTCGCTGCTCAGGATGACAAGCTGGATAGCGCTTGCAAGTACGCAAGTACGCGATCCTGCGGCACAAGTTCCTGGTGACCAGTTGCCATCGTTTTTATTTTCACCTGCGGCCACTCGTCTCCGAACAACACCGCAACGCGCGCGCCGAGTTGCTCAGCGCTTTGGAATTGTTTGCCGACCTTTTCGCTGGTGAGCGGATAATCCACGCGATAACCGCGGTCGCGCAACTGTTGAATTCTTTTCAGCGCATTAGTACGGCGCTCTTCCTTGGCGATAACAATATAGACGTCGAGCTTTCGGTTGGTCCCGATTGCTTCATTCATTCTCTGGCGCGCGTGAGCCGTTTCATTAATTAACTCGCCGAGCACGACGTCGCCCATTGCGAAACCGAGCGCCGGCAGTGCGACTGCACCATCGCTCAGTTGCGCGATCAAATTGTCGTAGCGACCGCCACCCGCTATGGCGCGGAATTTTCCGGCGCGGTCGAACACCTCAAATACAATGCCGGTGTAATAAGCAAGTCCGCGCACAATGCCAACGTCGATCCCCACGTAATCGGCGAGTCCACGCTCGCGAAGGCCATCAACAACCTGGTCGAGCTTCTGGCTCTTTCCGCCGCTCTTCAAAATTGAAAAGATTGGATCGGCGAGTTTGCCTAGTTTTGCCGCTGTTTTCTCGCGCGGCTCACGCCCGGATTTATCGATTGCCTGCAACAATTCCTCCCACCGATCTGAAGAGACTTCTTTTTCGCTGAGGAAATCGGTCCAGAAACCGCGATCGCTAATTCGCACGACAAAATCTTTTTCGGTGAACCCAAACACACGCAGGACGTCGATGCATAACGCGACCAGCTCGATATCAGCGGCAAGATTCGGTTCCCCGGTGATGTCGCAATTAAGTTGAAAATGTTCGCGCAGTCTTCCGCGCTGTTGTTTTTCGTAACGGAAAAATTGGCCGATGGAGAACCATTTGAGCGGCTTTTTGAATTCGCGCTCGTGTGCGGCGATTACGCGAGCAAGCGTGGGCGTAAGCTCGGGGCGCATGGCGACTTCGCGTTCGCCTTTATCGACGAAGTTGAAAAGTTGATCGACGATTTCCGCGCCGCTCTTTTTTTTGTAGAGCTCCGTCGATTCGAGAATGGGGCCATCCCATTCAATAAAGCCGTAGCGCCGTGCGACTTCGCGCCAGCGCGTAAAGATGTAATTGCGCACCGCACAGTCATCGGGAAGAAAATCGCGAAAACCGGGTAAAGCCTGCATAAACGGCACGTTATCTTACCTTGTTGCAACAAAAGGACTTACGCCCACGAATGCGACCATGCGAGGCGGAATTTACGATATCAGGGCGTAACTGAAAAAACTCCAGCGCTAAGGCGCCGGAGAGATAGGCGATGGAGAACATCCATTCAATCAAAGCAGAGGGACAAATATGAAACAAACGAGATTAATGAAATTATTGACGGCAGGAGTGGCTAGCGCGGCAGCGCTGGGGATCGCGCTGGCACAGGAAACCACAACTACGACAACGACTGATCCTGTAACAGGTACGACTACGACTCAGCAGACAACGACGAGCAGGGCCGGAACAATTGTGACCTACACACCGGACACGGATTACTTTACATTCCGAACAACGCCCAGTGAGGCGCCGGTGCGTTATTATTACACGAGAGACACGGCTATTGTGGACCCTGAAGGGCGCACTGTAACTTGGTCGGCGATTCGGCCAGATATGCCGGCAACCATCTATTACACGAGAGTTGGTGACCGGGTAATGGTACGCAAAGTGGTGTTGAGCCGTCCGGCCGGTGTAATTAAGCACGAGGAAACAACTACTACGACAACGACCAGACCTTAAGGGAAAATCGGTACAGTTAAAAATCAAAAGCGCCCGTGAGAAATTTCGCGGGCGCTTTGCTGTACGCACGTTGCAACGCTGGGAGTGGCGATAGCGATTTCCAGATTTCCGCTTCTCGCGTAGATTCACGGCCGGATGGTTGTATCGACCAAAGAGAAGCCCGATTTGCATAAGAAGGTTCACGAAGTGCCACACAAGCCGGGTGTGTACTTGATGCGGGATCGGTTTAACCGCGTGATTTACGTGGGTAAGGCACGCGACCTGCGCAAACGAGTTGGTTCATACTTTCTCCCATCCAAGCTGGCGCAGGCCGATTTGAAGACGCTTGCGATGCTGGAGGCTACATGGGATTTTGAAACGCATACCGTCCGCAGCGAAGCCGAGTCTGTCCTGCTCGAAGGCAAACTAATCAAGGAATATCGACCGCGTTATAATGTTTCCTTCCGCGACGATAAGCGGTTCCTCCTGGTCAGAGTGGATATGTCGGAAGAATGGCCGCGTTTTCGGCTCGCCCGGTTCAAAAAGGATGATGGCAGCCGCTACTTCGGTCCGTACGCGCATGCCGGGGCCCTCCGGCAGACATTGAATTTCATGCGCAAAAAATTTGGCGTGCTCACGTTTGGACGAGGCTCACCGACCGAGCGTGAGTTGAAATCAGCGACGTACCAGGTGCCGGTGCGGTTGAGCGAAATTAGCGCGGAGCAATATCGCGAGCGCGTTCTCCATGCCTGTGAATTCTTGGAAGGAAAATCCAGGGAAATGATCGCGACGTTAGAAGAGGAAATGCGCAAAGCCGCCAAGAAAATGGACTTCGAGAAAGCCGCGGAACTACGCAACATGATTGACGACTTGCGCAGCACGACAAGGCCAATGCGTCGATTTACGCGCGGTAGTCTACCGAGCTCGATCGATCCAATGGCGGAGGTCTTCGCGTTGGCTGATGCGTTGCAACTGCCGCAGGTGCCGCGCGTGATGGAGTGCTTCGATATCTCAAATATTTCCACGACGCATGTGGTCGCCTCGATGGTTTGTTTCCGGGACGGCGTACCGGACAAGGACAATTATCGCCGCTATCGGGTGCGAACCGTTGACGGCCAGGACGATTTTGCCAGCATTGCCGAGGTCGTCCGGCGCAGATATTCGCGTGTTCTGCTGGAGGCGCGCGACGCGAACTCAGATGTCGCGGAATTTTCGCAGGAGAATGCGGCGGATGCGCTGGCACGAATTTCACGGCATCCCGAACGTAGCGAAACGAAGCCGAGGGACCCCGCCGCGAAACCGCAAGGTAATGCAACGGGATCCCTCGACTCCGCTCGGAATGACACGAGCTTCGTTGCCGTCCGCTTGCCCGACCTGATCATTGTCGATGGCGGGAAAGGCCAACTCTCCGCGGCGTGCCGTGAACTTCAGCGATTAGGATTGCATGATCTTCCCATCATCGGCCTGGCCAAGGAACGGGAAGAAATTTACCGGCCCGGTCGGGCCTTGCCGCTACAACTGCCAGTGGACTCCGGCGCTTTGCGCTTGCTCCAACGCATTCGCGACGAGGCGCACCGCTTCGCCAACGCATATCATCAATTGCTCATGAAAAAGCGTGTTGGCGAAAGCATTCTTGATGATTGCCCCGGTGTGAGTCAGAACCGCAAGAATTTACTGTTGCGAAGGTTCGGCTCGGTGAATCGCCTGCGCAAGGCAACGGTGGACGAAATCGCTTCCACGGAAGGGATCGGTCGAAAGTTGGCCGAAGAAGTGCATCAATTCCTGCAAAGGCATTGATTAATCCACAGATTTCGCAGATTCACTTTTTCGAAATGAGGACACTCTGGGGAACTTTGAGCGGTTTGTGGATCGCCTTATCGATCCTCGCCACCCCGCTTCGATTGTTTGCCCAAACGCTGGCGCCATCTGCTGTGCCAGGCATCACCGCCACTCCACAAGCTGAAGAGGAAACGATTGTGCCCACGTTTGAAACACAAAAACTGGCGCGCACCTACATTCTCGACGTCCCGGCGCCGCGCGGCCAGATCACAGACCGCAATGGTGAACCGCTGGCGCAAAATAAGCTCAGTTACAATCTCGCCATCAATTTCCCTACGCCGCTTGATTTTTCCGATGCGCAGGTACTCAGCTTCACGAAGGAAAAGATCGACGCAACAGTGAGGCTAATTGGCCGGAGACTTAAGATCTCCGACGAGGCCATTCTTCGCCATTACCACAACAGAGGGATTATGCCGATGGAGATCGCGCAGAACCTTAGCCAGCTGGAGTACGAACAGATCAAAAATAATCCGCCGCCCGGCATGATCGTGCGCCCGATCTACGTGCGCGTTTATCCGAACGGAAAAGTGGCTGGCCAAATTATAGGTTACACCGGGAAGACCGGGCGAAATCCCGACGGCATTGTTGATAATCACGAGACGCTCTGGCCCGAAACAGAGGGACGCGAGGGACTCGAGCAAACGTTCAACGAAATGCTCACCGGCAAGCACGGCGAATACAAACTCACCTTTGATAAAGATGGTCAGAAGACCTCGGAGAGACTAATTAGTCCGCCTGAGCCCGGGTACAACGTGGTCACTACGCTTGACCTGCGTCTTCAGCAACTCGCTGAAAAAGCGCTGGAAGCAAAAGCGAAACGTGGCGCCATCGTGATTATCGATCCAAACAACGGCGACATTCTCGCCCTGGCTTCCTGGCCGACCTACGATCCAAATCTGTTTGTTCCTTCGATCTCAGCGGAACAACTCAAGGCATTGCAAGACGACAAAGACATTCCGCTTCTGCCGCGAGCATATCGTTCATCTTATCCGCCGGGATCGACCTTCAAAATTGCCGTTGGAATTGCCGCGCTCGAAAGCGGGGCGGTGCATCCGGACGATCGATACGAATGCGTTCCGTCAATTCAGATTGGCAACGTCACTTTCCACAATTGGAAAAAAGGTAATCGCGGCGCGTTGAACTTCGTGCAGGCGCTCACCGAATCGTGCGACACCTGGTTTTATCAGGTTGGGATCAAAACTGGCGCGCAACCGATCATCGATTGGGCGTTACAATTGGGCTTCGGCGCAAAATGCGGCATCCCATTGCGAGGCGAAGCGGAAGGCCGTGTCCCAAACGATGAATACATGAGGGCAACGCACGGTCGCAAATTGCTTAACGGCGACATTGCAAACATGTCGATCGGCCAGGGAGACACGCAGGTCACTCCGCTGCAAATGGCACAGGCCATGGGCGTCGTAGCAAACGGCGGCACATTGTACCAAACACGGTTGGTTCAACAGGTGCAGACATTCGATAACCAAATAGTGACCGCCTATCAGGTGCGCGCCAAAAGAACACTCAATCTGTCATCCGAGACACTGGATGAATTGCACACGGGAATGATCGACGTCGTGAACGGCGCGGGCGGCACTGCGCACCAGGCCAGCCTTGATAATGCTGAAGTCGCCGGAAAAACCGGCACTGCGCAATGGGGACCAAAAAATAAAGAGCGCACGGCCGCGTGGTTTTCCGGATTTTTGCCACCCGACCAACCGCGGTATGCATTCGCAGCTCTTTACGAGGGTGACGTCGGCAGCAAGGTCCATGGCGGTTCCGCGGCTGCCCCGATGGTCGCCGATGTTTTCAAAGAAATTTACAAAGGCGAAAAGGTTGTCAGCCAGAAGCAGCGCCGCGCTCGTGAACAACCAGAGATTCGCCGCGCCGAACCGGTAGAGGAAGAAGACGAATCGGATTAACTGTAGCCGCCGCTCTGTGAGCGGCGTGATGCACGCGTCTTTGCAAAATCGGCGCCGCGCTTCGCACAGCGAAGGGGCTACAGATCAAGCGGCCGCAGTTTCCTTGGCAGATCCATTGAAACTCGCTCGCTTCCTAGCTCGCTCGCCGCTACCCATCGCGGCAAAATGCCAATCCGGCTCGGACCCTTCTATGTCGCTGCTCCCGCCAGCTCCATTGTGCCCTTGAATTTCGGCGATTCTTCCTGAATCCCGAAGTTGTCTGAATAAAGTTCGTCAATCTTAGCTAGATCATCCCTAGTGAGTGACGGACACTCCGGCGCTTTGGCGAATTCGACGAGCTGTTCTTCGTTGTAAATGTTCGGCAGCGTCGAAGCCACGCGATCATCGGCGAGCAACCACTGCAACGCTGCTTGCCCGAGCGTGCGCTCGGAATTTTCAAGGAAGCGCAATTTCTCAACTTTTTTGATCCCGTTCAGTAGCCAGCTCCGCGGACGGTGACTGCGATGATCTGTCGCCGGAAACTTCGTCTCAGCTGTATATTTGCCCTCGAGCATTCCAGACGAATGCGTCACACGAATAAGAAACATCGTGTCCTTGCCAATCTCAGTAGCGGCATCGTGAAGAGCTCGCCCGGGATGCTGCTCGAGCATGTTGTAGATGTGCTGCACGCTTGTGACGTCCCGTTCATGAATGCAATTCACGCCCTCGTACAACCAGCCGATTGCCGGTCCCAGCGCAATGCCGTAGTAACGAATTTTTCCTTCGGCCTTTAATCTCTCGACCGTCGTCCAGAGCGCGTCGTCATAAACCTGCTCCATTCGGATGTTGTGCAGTTGCAGAAGATCGATCCGATCTGCTTTCAGGCGCTTGAGCGCTGCATCGGTCGCGCGCGTCACCGCGTCCGGCGAAAAATCTTGTGGAATTTCCCGCTGCCCACGTCCGCGCGCCTCGCCGTAATGAACAAAGTCGTAGCCAACTTTGGTCGCGATCGCGATTTCATCCCGCTGATTCGGAAACGCCTTCGCGATCAATTCTTCGCTCAATCCATTTCCGTACGTGTCAGCCGCATCGAACAAGGTTACGCCGAGATCGAACGCCTTGTGCATGAGCGCAATCGCTTCGCCTTCCGTAAAATTTCCCCACCAGCCGGTGGAAATCGTCCACAAACCGAAGCCAACCTCGCTGACTGTCAGATCGGTATTTTTGTAAGTGCGGAAACGCATAGCTCCATTTTAGCGAATGAACAGGATAACGTCCAACATCCGGCAATAAGAGACCGAACGTCGACGCAATTACGAATTATATATAGAGCGACTGCCTGACATTCGCTGTTATCCATTTGCGTCTCACCGGATTTCTACTGCGGGAAATAACCGGAGAGAGTAATGAAGCGCTTAATTCCAGCAGTCGCCTGCACGTTACTTTTCGTGTGCCAAGCGGTCGCCGGCGAGCATTCTGTGCTCGCGCGCGTCACGGTTTATTGGCGTGGCGAAGGTTCGGGCGAGCATGCCTCCTGGAACGGCGCGAGGCTGCGCGAAACGCATTGCGCTGTCGATCCAAAGAAAATTCCTTATGGCAGCAAGGTTGTCCTTTCTGATGCAACGTGTGTGGCCGTGGACAGCGGACCGGCCGTGATCAGCCGCAAAGCCGCGCGCTCAAGCGGGCGTACCGCGGCTGAGCGCAATGCCATCGTCGTCGATCGTTTTTTCGATACCAAACGAAGGGCGCTCGCCTGGGCAAAAACGCATCCACGTTTCATGACGGTGCGAATTCTAACGCCCGGCACCAAGCCGACGAATATTGCCAGGAGTACTGCGACAAGTAGGGAAAAACGGCCGCAGGATTTCTATCAGCGTTTCGAATCGTCACTGGATGCTGCTGCCCTCGCCATCGCCAGATTTATTTCTGCGATACGCCAAGCGCTGGATATAGGCGCCTACGCGCTCTTATTTGCGATCGATTGCGCGCTTTTAGCCACAGTGTTGGTCTTCTATTCGTCGATCATTCGTCAATTATCGTCGAAATTTTTCTTGTCCTTTTCGCGGTAGCGGACTGCACCGGCTCGTGAGCCCGCCGCCGCTTAGCGGCGGGCGGGCGTCGAGCTGCTTGATCCTCTTTCTTGCTCAGCGTGGAGGTGGCGTGGGGGTGCAAAGAGGCACACAACCTTGGTCCGGCTCGTCGATCCGCCTCGGCGCGAGGTGCGGGACAATCTGGACGGCCACATCTATGGCTGCCGTTGCTCCTTCGTTTCGCACGTTATGCAGGTCTCCGCAGCCTATATCAGTGAAGCTCTGGCCTGCAGTGAAGGTCTCGACCCTGCAGCCGGGGTGATACACCGTGAGCGTGCCCTCCACGACTGTGATCAGGCTGGGACCGGGATGCGAATGCCACCCGGTCTGACCGCCTGCGTCGAAGGTGTGTTGAGTGACATAGAAATCCGAATCGCCTCTCACGCGTGTAAAGAGCAGCCAATCCGGCAGATTGCTTCTACACATCAAGTCGAGCGAGCCAGACGGGAAGAAAGCGGGCTGCAAAATGTTGGGAGGGTTGTTCGGGTGTAAAAGGTCGATGGTTGTAACTCCACACGAGGGCGTTGCGCGGGCCGGTAGAGGTGTGAATACGGCGATCGCGGCGAATGCTGGTGCGATGAGCAGTGATTGGATTCGTAGTTTTTTGAGCTGAGTTATTAGTTTCATTGTTTTCCTTTCTTTTTTGGTTTGGTGGTTTCGTGTTCCATCCCGAGAAAACGAAAAACATCGAGTAAAGTGCTCATCTGAGCGGAGATTTTTCGGAACCGGTTGCGCGCCGGCTTGCTCGTGTTTGAAGATTTTTTCGAACGATTCGCGTTGCCGCCTAACGACCCTCATCGTGCGAGCGAACGGAGCTGATAGATCGGAGGCGAGCGAGCCGACGCGCCGAGGGCTGCAACTTGCAGCCCTCGCCGCTCAACGTCATCGGACTGGCTGGAAGTAGTGCTTCGCCATGTAGTCGGCGACTTTCCTGCCGAGAATCGCGGCCTGTATGTCGGCAGTGCGGAAGTGCAGTCCCGCCCAGATCCGGGCTCCGATGATCTCCCTGAGCGCCAGCGAGAAGCGGTCGAAGTGGCGCACTTCGCCGGGGAAGCGGGCGCTGGTCACGTCGAAAGCGGTCCTGTCGCCGAAGAACATCTTAAACACCTCCAAATACGCGCCGTCGAGACCGAGGTGCCCCGATGGGTGCTCGGGGTACGGCGCCGTGAGGAGTGCCATCCACGAGGGGTCGGGCTCCGTCTCCGAGTTGCCGTCTTCGTTCGCCCGTTGGATCGCCGTCCACGGTCGCCAAAAATCCCAGTAGTACTTGTCGTTCCAAGTATTGATTGACGAATCGGCGCCGCTCAGGTTCAGCATCGCGAACAGCAGGGCGCTGTCGCTAAAACCGATGGCATACTGATCGACCAGGTTTCGGGCGACTTCATTCCACGCCCGCACGGGCCCGCCAGCACTCTGCCAGAAGAGGGCGATGTGCGTCTGCTCGGGTGTGCGGGTCTGGCTGTTCACCGAACCCAGCGCCTTCACTTCATTAAAGTCCTCCGCGTACGCGGTGCTGGTAAGCGCGTTCGGCCCGTCGGTACGAAACTGCGAAGTGCTCTGCATCAGGAACGGCCGCGCGTTCGCCACCCACGCCGTGGGATCAAGCTGCGGTGTTCCATCAGGGTTCAACAACGGCTGCCAATGTCCAGGGGCAGGGTTCGGCACCCAGGGTGATGGGCCAAAGCGTCCGTCGTTTTCTCGTGCGGTGATCATCACGCCGGCTGCGGCGGTGCCGGCAGCGATCCCCTGAGTCTTGGCCTCACCGTCAGGTATGGCATTCAGCGAGGCGGCATATGCCGCGTCTAACGAGTCCTGTAAGGCCGTCCTATTTGGGAACGGGATGGACTCAGGAACGGTTTGAACAATGTTCGAGAGAACCATGTATGCCGCGGTCGCAACCGCGGCTTCCTTCGAGGCCGTCGCGGGGAAGCGTGTCGTGAGGAGATATGGCTGATGCCTCGGTTCGATCGCGTTGACTGCGTCGTAGACGGCGCCTTGCGTCATCGCCATACTGATCTGCTGGGCTGGAGGCGCTCCACCGGCAAGGGGAGGAAACGCGAGGAGGGTGGTCATCGCGATCTCGTTCCAGCCCGTCACGGCGTTCGCGCGGGCGACGGTGGGAGACGCGAGCGCGAGGAGCGTCAGTGCAATCACAACTGGTAGAATTTGTATTTTTTTAAAGTGAGGTAGGGGATTCATTGTTGTTCCTTTCATATTGGTCTTCATTCGGGTAGAACGAAAAAGAGTGATCAAAGTGCTCATCTCGCTTGGTTTTTGGGAAAACTTTGTGCGTGCAGAAAGTTTCTGTGGGGGATAGGCTAGTTAGGCTGAAGGGGAGTTTATGGATGAGCCTTCGGTCTCTTCGCACAGAGTTACCCAGCTCCTGGCGCAATGGAGTCATGGGGACAATGCGGTCCTCGCGGAATTGACTCCGCTAGTGTACGAGGAATTGCGCCGGATCGCGCACCACCATCTGAGCGGACAACGTCCCGACCACACACTGCAAACGACGGCGCTCGTCAATGAGGCATATCTCCGCCTGGCCGATCAAACCAATCCACGCTGGCAGAACCGCGCCCATTTTTTCGCAGTGGCTGCCCGTGCGATGCGCCAAATCCTGGTTAGCTACGCAAGAACTCAGCAGGCGCAAAAACGCGGCGGCGGCGCGCCCAAGATAGAACTAGACAAAGCAGCGCTTGTCTCACCCGAGCAATCGAAGGAAATTGTTGATCTACACGAGGCTCTGGAACATCTATCGACGCTCGACCCAAGAAAAGCTCAAGTTGTGGAGCTGAAATATTTTGGCGGTCTTAACTACAACGAGATCGCGGAAGTCCTGAAAATTTCACGAATTACCGCAAGGCGTGACTGGGAATTTGCGAAGGTGTGGCTGTACACTGAATTGCACAGTGAAGCTTAAATAAGTTACACTGCTGACTGGCCTCAGATAGCGGGGGTGCATATGACGCCGGCGCGGTTTGAAACGGTTGAGCAAATTTATTGCGCAGCGCTGGATCAAGAGCCGGACCAAATCAGCTCATTCCTGGATAAAGCCTGCAAAGGCGATGAAGTTTTGCGTCGTAAAGTTGAAGCGCTTCTGAGTTCACGCGAACGAGCGGCCAGTTTCATTGAAGCATCGGCTGTTGGCCTTGCGACGAAGGTCATTCAAAATCAGCAAGCTGATTCACTCATCGGCCAGACGATCGGCCACTACAAAATTTCTGAATCGATCGGCACCGGTGGAATGGGCGAAGTTTATCTGGCCACCGACATCGTGGCTGGTCGCAAAGCCGCGCTCAAACTCCTGCCGCTGCGATTCACCGCAGACACCGAGCGCCTCAAGCGGTTTCAACAAGAAGCGCGCGCGGTGGTGGGGCTCAATCATCCGAATATCCTGACCGTTTACGAGATCGGCGAGGATCACTCGATTCATTACATCGCCAGCGAACTGATCGAAGGTGAGACGTTGCGTGAACATTTCAAGCGCGGACCGATGCAGTTGAGTGAAACGCTTGATGTCGCTATTCAAGTCACCAGTGCGCTCGCCGCCGCGCACCATGCCGGAATCGTTCATCGCGACATCAAGCCGGAGAACATCATGCTTCGGCCGGACGGCTACGTGAAAGTGCTCGACTTTGGCATTGCAAAGCTCGCCGAGCAGGAGCTGCCAGCGTCGACGCCGAAAGACGAAGCACTGTTACTGGTTGAGACCAATCTAGGCTCGGTGCTGGGGACAGTTCGTTACATGTCGCCCGAGCAGGCGTGCGGCGGGCAAGTTGATAAAACCACTGATATCTGGAGTCTCGGCGTGGTCCTTTACGAAATGGTAACCGGGCATGTGCCATTCACTGGCGACACGCCACAAGACGTAATGTTTTCAATTCTAGAGAAAGAGCCACCGCCGCTGACGAAGTACACCGCGCATGTGCCCGCAGAGCTTCAGCAGATCATCAGCACAACGCTGCGCAAAGATCGCGCCCAACGGTATCACAGCGCACACGAGTTACTGCAGGCGCTGAAAGACCTTCGTCGGAAACTGGAAGCTGAATTGGAACGCGCTGCTGCTCCTTTATTGCTGCGGTGGGCGCGATCGCCCGTTGCTCTGGTGCTCATCGTGTTAGCAGTTGCTCTAGCGCTAACGTTTCCATTCTTTCGGCATCGGAACCTGACAACGAGCTTACCGCCCGACAAAACCATCGCAGTGCTGCCTCTGCAAAACCTGAGCGACGACAAGGAAAACGCGTTTTTCGTCGATGGCGTGCAAGACGAGTTGCTCTCGAACCTTTCCAAGATCAAGGACCTGAAAGTGATCAGCCGCACATCCGTGACGCAGTACAAGAGCGGCACCAAACGCAATCTCAAAGAAATCGCGCAGCTACTGGGCGTGAGCAATGTAGTGGAAGGCAGTGTCCGCCGGTCAGGAGACCATGTGCGCGTTTCGGTGCAGCTAATCGATGCGCGTACTGACCGCCACCTTTGGGGAGAGAATTATGATCGTACTCTGGCCGACTCGCTTTCTTTGCAGGGGGAATTGGCCACAGAGATTGCCGACGCCGTGGGCGCGACGCTCAGTCCGCAGGAGAAAGCGCGAGTACAGGCCAAGCCCACGAACAATCCTGCCGCTTACGATGCCTATCTGCGCGCGCGGGCGATTCCCACTGACTGGGGCTTTGCCTTACAAGGTGATATCGAGAGTGCAATTCACTTGTACGAGCAGGCAGTTAAGTTGGATCCGAATTTTACATTGGCCTGGGCATATCTCTCGATTGCGCAGATCCAAAGTGTCGGGAAAGGATTCGAGCCAAGCGCGGCGCGAGTGGCGGCGGCCAAGGATTCCCTCGATCACGCGCTCGCGCTGGATCCAAACCTGCCGGAAGTTCACCTTGCTCGAGGGTACAACGAAGAAGACGACACGCGCTCGCTCGCGGAATTCCGGCAGGCCGAAAAAGGCCTTCCGAATAGCGCTGAAGTGATAGAAGCGATCGCCAGGACGCAACGAGCAGTCGGGCATTGGGATGAGGCTGTTGCGAATCTACAACGCGCCATCGAGCTCGATCCTCGCGATGTCAGGGCGTCTAACAATCTAGCGCTTACCTACTGCGCGATGCGCCGTTTCCCTGAAGCTCTGGCCACACTCGAGCGCGTACTTGCGTGGGACCCGACGAATGCTCGTGCACTTCTCACGAAAGCGGATGCTCTTGTGGCGATTGGCGATCTGGAGGCGGCGGAACCACTGCTTGCAAATCCCGATGTCCCACCGGGCCGACGCGCCAGATATGCGCTATTCCAGCGCAATTATGCTGCCGCTGTAGAGATACTTTCAGGAGATTTAGCCGTCGAGCGCAGGCAACGCGATCCAGCCGACATCCTTTTGTTCGCTTTCAGCCAGCAGCTCGCCGGCGATCTTTCAGCAGCGCGCGCGACCTACCAAAAGGCGATAGAAAATCTTCGCCACGAGCTCGAGAACGGTTCGGATTTCGAGGTATTCACTCACGCTGGCTTGGGCACGGCCTACGCGGGTTTGGGCGAAGCAGCTTCCGCTATCGCTGAAGGAGAAAAAGCCATGGCGTTGCTGCCAAGTTCCAAAAATCCGGAATTTGGTCCCGACATGGAGGACAACATGGCACGTATCTACGCACAATTGGGCGATGCCGATCACGCCATTCCTATGCTCAAGCGACTGCTGCGCGCATCACACGCGGCTGCAACGTTTACTACTCCCGCAACGCTGCGACTCGATCCGATCTGGGACAAGATTCGCAATGATCCGCGGTTTCAAGAATTGGCTGTAGAACAGGTGCCGGTTTCAGAAAAATCGATTGCTGTGCTGCCGTTTGAAAATCTCAGTAAAGACGAACAAAACGCATTTTTCGCCGCAGGCGTGCAAGACGAAATTCTCACTGATCTCGCCAAGGTTGCCGACCTGAAAGTGATCAGCCGAACGAGCGTGATGAAATACAAAAGCGGTTTGGAACGCAATCTTCGCGACATCGCAAAAACTTTGGGCGTTTCGCATGTGGTTGAAGGAAGTGTCCAACGCGCGGCTGGGCGAGTTCGGGTGAATGTGCAGCTAATCGACGCGCGCAATGACGCGCATATTTGGGCTGAGCATTACGACCGCGAATTCGCCGATATCTTTGCCATCCAGAGCGAGATCGCGGAGCGAATCGCCGATCAACTTCGCGCCAAGCTTTCGCCCGCCGAAAAAGCCGCCATCGCCGAACGGCCGACCGCGGATCTGGTCGCGTACGCCTATTACACCAAAGCAAAGGAGATGAACATCTACGAGAACTGGGAGGGCGCAGAAAAGCCGGCCGCCCAAAGAGTCGAGCTGCTGGAAAAGGCAATCCAGCGTGATCCAAATTTTGCGTTGGCGTACTGTGAGCTTGCGAAGGCGCAGATTGAAGTCGGCGATCTCGGTAGCGAGCTTGAGCTTGCCAAACATCGCGATCTAGCCAAGAAGGCCGCGGAAACCGCGCTGCGACTGCGCCCAGATTTGCCTGAGCCTCATTTAGCGCTCGCCCGGTATTATTGGTACACTGCTTCTCAGGTTGGTCCTGCGGAAACGGTACTCTACTACGACCGGGCACGTAATGAGTTGGCTATTGTTCGGCATAAACTACCGAACAATCCCGAAGCGCTTTTCCTCGGGGCAATGGTTGGCAGGCACCAGAATCGCTGGGAGGCTTCGCTCGCGGACCTAAAGAAGGCAAGCGAGCTCGATCCACGCAACAACGAGATCGCAAACTGGCTGTGGGTGATTAATTTTGAAATGCGCCGCTATTCCGAGTGCGAACGACTGGCAATGAAACAAGCCGCGAGCAGCAAGCCAGAGGACCTGTGGATAAAGCGACGGTTAGCAGAGATCAAGCTGGCGCAGGGTGATCCGGCCGCGGCTCAAGCGCTTCTTGAACAAATCCCGCTGGACTTCAATCCAACGCCATACATCTGGCGTACGCGATTCAAGGCAGCGCTCTACCTACGGGATTACGATGCGGCCAGTCAGGTGCTTGCCATGACTCCACCAAATTTGGCATCTAATTTCGCGACGTTCGATGGACCTTTGGAGTGGGCGTATGGGCAGGTTGCGCGTGCGCGGGGTGATAAGCAGGCTGCGCTCGCTGCGTTTCAAGCCGCCCGCAACAAGGAGGATGCGTTACCCAAGGGCGATGCTGAGTATCCAGGTTACCTTTCGGGGATCGCGATCTGTGACGCCGGGCTAGGCCGAAAAGAAGAAGCGATCCGCGAAGCGCGGCGCGCGGTCGAGATCATGCCGATAGCCATGGACTCACTCAACGGCCCGATGAACGTTGCCACTCTGGCGCTGGTGTACGCCTGGACGGGTGAGCGCGATCGCGCATTCGAGCAACTGGAAAAAATTGCCACGCTTCCCGGATATGCGCCGACATACGGCGATCTGCTCTTGAATTCGTGTTGGGATGATTTGCGCGGCGATCCGCGCTTCGACAAAATCGTTGCCACAGCCAAGGCTGCCAGCAAATAGAGACACGAATTTTGACACGAATTTGAAACTCGCTCGCTTCCCCGCTCGTTGGCCGCTACCCATGACGGCTTTACCTTCTATGTCGCAGATCCCCTCCGCACATTTCACTAATTCCACAAATGAGCCAAAGGCTTATGAAAATGCGTGATAATTCGTGTGAGTGTGTCTTGCTTTCCTTTTCTGTAATTCCTGCTTATGAATCCGGCGCGGTTCCAGACGATTGAGGAAATCTATCGCGCAGCGCTGGATCAACCGCAGGACCAGATCGGCGCATTTCTCGACAAGGCGTGTCAAGGCGATGAGCTTTTGCGTCGCAAAGTCGAAGCACTCCTGACTTCACGTCAACGAGCCGGGAGGTTCATTGAAACGTCAGCTGTTGGTCTTGCGGCCAGAGTCATCCAAAATGGCAGCGCTGAATCACTGGTTGGCCACACGATCGGGCACTACAAAATTTCTGAATCGATAGGCAGCGGTGGGATGGGGGAAGTATATATGGCGACTGACATTGTCGCTGGGCGGAAAGCCGCGCTCAAGCTTCTGCCGTTGCGCTTTACCGGCGACGTGGAGCGCCTGAAGCGGTTTGAACAGGAAGCGCGCGCCGTAGTCGGGCTCAACCATCCAAACATCCTGACAGTTTACGAGATCGGCGAGGATCACTCTATCCATTACATCGCCAGCGAGCTGATCGAAGGCGAGACATTGCGTGAACGTGTCACGCGCGGACCGATACAGTTGAGTGAAGCTGTTGACGTCGCCATCCAGGTAGCGAGTGCGCTGGCCGCGGCTCATCAGGCGGGAACTGTCCATCGCGACGTGAAGCCGGAGAACATCATGCTCCGTCCGGACGGTTACGTAAAAGTGCTCGACTTTGGGATTGCAAAGCTTGTCGAACAGGAACTGCCGAGAACGATGTCGAGAGACGAAGCGTTGTTGCTGGTTGAGACCAATCTTGGGGCCGTACTGGGAACGGTTCGTTACATGTCGCCGGAGCAAGCGCGCGGCCGCCACGTTGATAAGACCACTGATATCTGGAGTCTCGGCGTGGTGCTTTACGAAATGGTAACGGGGCATGCGCCATTCAGCGGTAACACACCAAAAGAGGTGATGTCCTCGATTCTTGAAAAAGAGCCAGCGCCGCTCACGCGCTACCTCGCGCACGCGCCCGCGGAGCTTCAGCAGGTCGTCAGCAAAGCGCTGCGCAAAGATCGTAGTGAACGATATCGCAGCGCACGCGAGTTGCTCGAGACGCTGAAAGATCTGCGCCGCAAGCTCGACTTCGAATCTTTTTTTAAGGGCGGCTTCTTCGAAGAAGTGAAACGGCGCAAAGTGTACCGCGTCGCCGTTGCGTACGTCATCGCCGCCGCCGGCGTAATCCAGCTCGCATCAGTGGTAATTCCAGCGTGGGACTTACCGAACTGGGCGCTGCGTTTGGTCGTAGTGTTGTTGCTGATTGGATTTCCGCTCGCACTCATCTTGGGCTGGGTTTTTGATTTCACCTCGCACGGAATTCGCGTAACACCCGGAACCCATCGTCGTCTCAATGCAATCGTGCTGGTGCTCGCTGGCGTGACCATTTCCGGTGCCGCCGGGTTCCTGCTCCTGCCTCGCGTCTCCGCATACAAGGTGGACAAATCAATTGCCGTCCTGCCGTTTGAAAATCTCAGCAAGGACGAAGAGAACGCGTTCTTCGCCGGAGGCGTGCAGGACGAAATTCTCACCGATCTGGCCAAGGTCGCCGACCTGAAAGTGATCAGCCGAACGAGCGTGATGAAGTACAAGAGCGGCTTGGAACGCAACCTTCGCGACATAGCGAACACTTTGGGCGTTTCGCATGTGGTTGAAGGAAGTGTCCAACGCGCTGGTAGCCGGGTTCGAGTGAATGTGCAGCTAGTCGATGCGCGCAACGATGCGCATCTTTGGGCTGAGCATTACGATCGCGACTTTGCTGATATCTTCGCCATTCAAAGCGAGATCGCGGAGCGAATCGCCGATCAACTTCGCGCCAAGCTCTCGGCGGCGGAAAAAGCAGCTATTGTGGAAAAGCCGACCACCGACCTGGTGGCCTACGCGTATTACACAAAAGCCAAGGAGATTAACATCTATGAGAATTGGGAGGGGGCTGAAAATGAAAAAGCCGCGAAGCAAAAAGTGGAACTGCTCGAAAAAGCTATTCAGCGCGATCCGAAGTTTGCCTTGGCGTATTGCGAGCTCTCGAAAGCGCAGCTCGATCTTGAAAACTTCGAATTAGCAAAGAAAGCGGCAGAGACTGCGTTGGCAATGCGCCCGGACTTGGTTGAGCCTCATTTAGCGATCGCCCGGTATTGCTGGCTCGCTCCTGACTCTATTATTGGTGAGGACACTAACAGAGAGGCTTACTACGACCGGGCACGTGAGGAGTTGGCGATCGTTCGGCGCATGTCGCCAAATAATGCCGAAGCCCTTCTGATCGACGCGACGATTGGCAGGCACCAAAATCGCTGGGACGCTTCGCTAGCCAATCTACGAAGGGCGAGAGAGCTGGATCCAGGCAATGGTGAGGTCGCATTCCGTCTCGGCCAGATTTATTTTGAGATGCGTCGCTACTCCGAGTTCGAACAATTTATAGCTAAGGACCCTGGACCTGGCGACCTTTGGAATAAGATCTTGCTAGCGGACATCAAGCTGGCGCAGGGGGATCCAACCGCGGCTCAATCTCTTCTAGAGGAAGTGCCGCTGGACTATCGTCCTTGGTCCGGGATATGGAACACTCGCTTCACGGCGGCCCTTTACCTTCGGGATTACGACGCGGCAAATCGGGTGATTGCCGCTACTCCTGCGAAGTGGGCGGATGACGCATTCAATCTTCACTCGGAGAATTGGGCTTACGGACAGGTTGCGCGTGCGCGCGGCGATAAGCAGAAGGCGCAGGCCGCGTTTACAGTCGCGCGCGAGAAAATGGAAGCCAAACAGGGCGACAAACCCAAGGATTTTGCGTACTTCGCGGAGGTTGCGATACTTGACGCTGGGCTTGGACGAAAAGAAGAGGCGATCCGCGAGGCACGCCGCGCGGTCGAGCTCCAGCCGATTACTAGGGACTCGCTCAATGGTCCAAACTGGGTTGCCAATCTGGCGTTGGTCTACGCGTGGACAGGCGACCGTGACCGCGCGCTCGAGCAACTCGAAAAAGTTGCGACGATCCCAGGAAACCCCGAGGTGCCGACATACGGCGATCTCCTATTCAATCCGCGCTGGGACGATTTGCGCGGCGATCCGCGCTTCGACAAAATCGTTGCCGCAGCCAAGGCTGCCATGAAATAGTTCGTCGTAGCCGTGGGAACGATTAGTGATTAGCGCCAAAGGCGCTGCATTCATCCGGAGCCTGGGGCATCGCCCCAGGATTGCGATTATCGCGTGAAAGTCGAGCGCTGAAGGCGCGATTCACTTCTGGCGTGAGTTCGATCACCATTGGGGTCATGCCCCAATCACTCAGCAAAGTCATCGTTCACATCATTTTTAGCACGAAAGATCGCGAGTCTTGGCTAGAATCAAACGTTCGGTCGCGGATGCATGGTTATCTAGCCACAATCTGCCGTGACTTGGGTGCCGATTTCGTCCGCGTCGGCGGTGTTGCTGATCACGTTCACATTGTTACCACGCTGCCGCGAACTCTTTCACAGGCTCAGTTGATCGAGAAGATAAAGAAGCTTTCGTCGAAGTGGATCAAAACAGTTGACGTTCGCTATCGCGGATTTTTCTGGCAACGCGGTTATGGCGCGTTTCAGTGAGCCCAAGTCGGCTCAAGGAATTGCTGCGATACGTGGACTCGCAGCAGGAGCATCATCGCACTCGCACGTTTCAGGAGGAATATCGCGAACTGTTGCGCAGACACGCGGTTGATTTCGACGAGCGGTACGTCTGGGACTGAGCACGCATTGCCGGATTGAATCGCGCTTTCAGCGCTTGATTTACAACGGGTAATCGAATTCCTGGGGCGGCGCCCCAGGCTAAGAATGAGAAGCGCCTTTGGCGCTAAAACACAATCTATCCGAACGGACATGGGACGGTGGCCGTTCATTCTAAAAGCAAGCTTGTCGTTTGCCACCGCACCCTGCTAAAAACCACGCAGGACTAACGAAAGGACCTGGTCATCGATCGACCATTCATCTGGTGTGCGGGATGGCGCATAGCGGCATTGCGTTTGCTCCTGCCTTCGGTCGCACTCGGTCAAGCGCCTTCGCCCGCTGGTGTTGCTCAAGTGGAACGCGTCATCGTCACTGGCTCAAACATTCCGACGGCCGAAGAGACGGGGCCCAACCCTGTCGACACGTATCGTCCGGCAGACATCGAAAAACTGGGCATCCGGAACGCAACGGACCTGACAACTTTTCTGCCACAGCAGGCAGGCGGCACCGTCAACCTGAACATCGCCAATGGCGGTGACGGTACGGTCCAATTCAACCTGCGCGGCTTGTTGGCCAAAGAAACTCTCGTGCTCGTCGACGGAAAACGCGTTGCGTTTGGTTCGTTGAACCCCGTCGGATTCAGCGGAGGCGTGGACATTAATCTGTTTCCGTTTCCGATGATTGATCACATCGACCTCTTGAAGGATGGCGCCTCGGCTGTGTATGGCACCGACGCGGTTGCCGGTGTGGTCAACTTCTTTTTGTTACACAGGTTCCGTGGTCTGGAGATCGGGGGCAGTTACGGAAACACAAACCTGGGAGCATCCAACGATATGGGCGAGTGGGAGGCATGGATCAAAGCGGGCACGGGAGATGATAAGACCGATATCGTTGTCATCGCCGATTTCTGGGAGCGTACCGGCGGCGTCTTCAGCGCAGACAGGCACCTGTCGGCTAACGCGTTTTACATACCCTGGGGAGGATTCGACGCTCGTAGTGGGAGTTTTCCCGGCCGCGTTGGACGCTTCCCAGGCTTCCGGTTAATCCCTAGCATGTTTTTCGGTCCCGGCGGACTTCCGCAGCCCGGAGTGAACACGCCGCTGCCGCACTCGGCACCAAATGCGGCGACTTCGCCGTTCTATAAGAGACCCTATTTTCCTTTTCTTGGTCCACCGGGGCCCGGCTTCATCAATCCCAATGCGTATCCAGGCGCCCCGGGCATCGTCGGACCCCACGCAAGACAATTCTTTCCACAATTCGGCACAGATTATAAGGGCGGTGGCGATTACTTCTTGTTTAACTTCGCGGCTGTAACCCCAGATCTTGCTCCGGCGGATCGCCAAGCCTTCTACGGCTCCTTCACGCGCGATCTGTGTGACAAATACCTGACGGTGTTTGCCGACTTTAAATTTGTCCGTTCATTTTTCGATGCATCGCTGGCACCTGTCCCGTTTGTGCCCGATCCATTCAAGATTCCAGGCACTAACATAGGTTTTAGTGGCCTCGCCATCAGCGTGCCGATCTCGAATCCTTTTAATCCGTTCACGGTCGCGGATGCGACTATTCCAAATTTCTTTCCCGACGGATCTGGTCTCCCGGTGACTACGGGGGTTCAGTTTCGCGGCATTAACGACACCGGTCCCAGACATGAAAAGTTCACCTACTGGGATTCGCTCTTCGACGTCGCGCTCCGCGGTGAGATGGGCGAATTTGGCGATTATTTCAAGATGTGGAACTGGGAGCTAGGTTTTCGTTATTCCCGGAATGAGGGGCAGAATTTGTCCGGTGGAGAAGTCAGCCAGCCCGGATTGCGCGAAGCACTTTTGGATACGGACCCGGCCACGGCATTTGATCCGTTCCTGAATCTCACTGCACACAACACCGCTGCGGCGAGATCGAGAGTTTACGTCACCTTGCATAACTCGGGCGAATATGAGTTGCCCATTGCGTATGTCACCATTAACGGTGACCTGTTCAAGCTTCCCGCTGGACCTGTCTCCTTTGCTATTGGCGGTGAGTATGACGCGCCGAGGTGGACCCGCGACCGTGACACGCTCAACACAACCTTTCAAAGCATTGGCTCGACGGATGGAGGAAGTGCACGGGTAAACCGAGATGTCTGGTCAATCTACCAAGAGGTACGGGTTCCGTTCACGAGCCCGACGTGGCACTTCCCCGGTTTCTATAGCTTCGAGGTTGACTTTGCCGAACGCGAGGAGTGGTACAGCCAAAACACGTCTGCAGTTCTGCCTTCTGAAACCTTCCCCTCTCAGCCGGCGGCGCACAGCCGGTACAACGCGCAAAAGCCAAAGGTGTCGGTTCGCTGGCAGCCGCTTGATCCCAAATATATCGGCGCGCTTACCTTGCGTGGCAGCTATACCGAAGCGTTTCATGCTCCGACCCTATCGGAGATTTCACCCTCTTCCACATCGAGCGGGGGATTCTTTTTCGATCCGGTTTTGAGGGAGCCCAGTTTCGCAGAGGTACGCGTTATAGGAAATCCCAACCTACAGCCAGAAGTAGCCTATGAATGGTCGTACGGGGCCGTTTACAACCCGAAATGGATCAAGGGCCTGACACTCAGCGCTGATTGGTGGCATATTGATATGCGATCGATCGCGTCCCTCCTTGGTGCGCAATTCATTATCGAGAATAATGTCCCCGGTCTGGTTATCCGTGGTCCTTCAGTGATTCCTGGTAGACCGGGACCAATCATTCTGGTCATTGATCCCAACGAAAATCTTACAGGCGCGATCTTTGAAGGTCTCGACTACGAAGCGATCTATATTCTGGACTCTTCGATTTTTGGTCACGGGGATTTTGGCCGACTGACAGCAACGGTCAACGGCACCTGGCTATCCCGCGCCGAGCTTCAGATTTTGCCTACTACAAAACGGTTTGGTATCGCGGGCCAAGTCATACCGCCGGGATTCACCCTGACCGGGTCGCTGCCGTGGAACCGCGCCAATTTCAGTCTCTTCTACGATGGCCCGGCTAATACGTGGATGCAGGGCTTGGATGTTGGCGCGGTAGTCCACTACACCGGCCAATACGAAGATGACAATTTGAGCCTGACGACAGACTTTTCCACATTCGCCAAGCCACAAACGCCGAGAAGTGGGCCCTTGCCTTGGCGCGCGCGGAAAGTGTCCGCGTGGACTACACTCGACCTGATCGCATCGTACACGTTCAACCTCCCGCCGCCCGCTCCTGTGGAGGTGCCTGGCCTTGCCAAAGATGGTGGAAAAAACGTGAAACTGAAGGATGGCAAGGAGAAAAACGTCATGCCCGTTTCTACAGCCGGGTATGGCTGCGGCAACTGGAAATGGTGGCTTAATAACACCACCATCACGCTTGGAATGCAGAACGTTTTCGATGAAGACCCGCCATTTGTGGCCGGCAACATCGAGAACGGGTACGATGAGTCGCTTGCTACGATCAAAGGCCGGTTCTGGTACCTCCAGCTAAAAAAGAGATTTTAAGCACTTGCTTCAACTACGGTTCTCAGCGATCCGATGTGCGTGAATTCCGACTCGCAAAGTCTGCCGAAATTGAGCGTTGGACGTTGAGCGTTGGGCGTTGGACGTTTTCTGGATGTGCAGGAATAATGACACAGCTCTGCTTATCGTCGCCCACGGCTCGACCGTGAACCCTGATTCCAGCGCGCCGACGTTGGCGCACGCCGCGGAGATTCGGCGTCGGAAAATTTTTGCGAATGTCGAATGCGCGTTTTGGAAAGAGGAACCGAGTCTGCGGGATGCACTCTTTTTGTCTGATCCAGAATCGATCCGCGAAGTCTGCGTCGTCCCGAATTTCATCAGCGAAGGATACTTCACACAGACTGTGATCCCGCGCGAGCTGGAGCTCAATAGCGCCACGACAAAGCGACCGAGCGGACAAAGATGGAAATATTGTCAGCCGGTTGGAAATCATCTCGCGGTGACTGAATTGCTCCTCAAACGCGCTCGTGAAGTGGCACCCGGGATCGACCCTACCGAGGCGAGCCTGCTGATCGTTGCGCACGGCACGGATCTGAATGAAAACAGCGCCGTGGCGGCAAAACGCGAAGCTGAAAGGATTCGGTCGCTCGGAAAATTCGCGGAAGTGCTGAACGTTTACATGGAAGAATCGCCGCTGATATCGGATTGGCGAAAATTGACTACGGCTCAAAACGTAGTGGTCGTGCCGTTCTTCATCTCGGACGGACTTCATAGCTACGAGGACATCCCGCGATTGATCGGGATCGCTGGAGCCGCGGGTGTTGATCGCGGCCGGCCGAGGTCAGCGCCTCCGGCTACAAGCTGTGGCGAAATCTTCTGTCATAATCCTTACCGGATCGACGGTCGGTCCGTGTTCTATGCCCCATCCATCGGCACCGACCCCGGTTTTGCCGATATCATCATTGAGCAGGCAGGCATCACAAAAAGTTAAAATCGCACTCGCGCTTGGTTTCTTTTTGCGCAAGATTGCTGTCCCGCGAATGAAGGAAACCACTTGCAAGAAGCTGCAGGAGATCGGGGGATTTGCGCTGGCTGGCGGCTGCACGCGAAAACGAATGAAGCAACTGGTGGAAATGATTCGCGCGGCGCGCAATTACCGTTGGGTAGCAGTTTACAAAATCGTCAAAGACGAATTTGTGATTCTTGCCGACACCGGCAACGAGCCGCCGGCGTACCCGCGTTTCCCGATTAAACAGGGACTGTGCGGCGCTGCGCTGGAGTCGGGCAAGCCGATCATCGTAGGCGACGTGCACAAAGATGTGCGGTATTTGCCTGCGTTTCACACAACTCGTTCCGAAATCATCGTGCCGATGCGGAACGAGCACAGTCACATTCTCGGTATGCTTGATGCGGACAGTGACAAGTTGAATGCCTTTGGCGAAGAAGACCGACAATTTCTTGAGCGCGCCGGTGGTCTGATCGCGCACTGTTTGCATTAGCACGCCTCCTTCGACTTCGCTCAGGAAAAGCTCAGGCTGCGCCCTACCGATGCAAAATTCCGGCGAGCGGGTTCTCGGAGCTGGTCCTTTCCGTTTTGGTCAAATTCTGATCCGCAAGCTTGGCAAGCGTTTTGTCCTCTGTCATCGCGTTGATGCGGCTGCGGATGATTTGGAAATATTTCGCAGTCCAGAAGACGCGATCGACATTGCAAGATATGACGACGCGGGAAACTATCGGCCACTAACAACTGCGCCAAACTTGCGGTCTGGCTGGCGGATGGAGCTTGAGACGCAGGAGGAATTGAAACAGGCGCTCGATCATTTTTATCCAGGCAGGCTGGCCATCTTCGTCGCGTGGCAGCGCGGCCAGCTTCGCACCACGCCGCTGCGCGAAACCTTGGATCGACAATCTGGCATGTATCGTATCGCTGCTAAGATTTCGGACGCGCAGATTGAGGATTTGGTCGCTGACTTTTGCCGGTCCGATGGTGGTTGTTTGCGGACAATTTTGTGGAAACGAGACGCGCGCGACGCGATTGCATCGACGAAATTACCAAAACAGAAGTTTGACCCGACCTGGGACCAAACGTTGGCATGTAGCCGGCGCCCTGTGGGCGACGCGCGCGCTTCGCACAGCGATGCGGCTACAGTCCCGCTGCTTTGCCAGGAAGCATGCAACCTCTTGGTGGCGGCATGCCGGAAAGTAGTGAAAGGCGAATGATCATTCGTGCGCGAACCGTCGTTACGATGGATGGAGCGCCTATCGAGAATGGCGCCGTTGCAGTTTCTGGAGATCGAATCGATGACTCGCCTCCCGGCTCGTCACCCTCTCGGGCCGCCCGTCCATGTCGCACGGCTCCCGCCGGCTCCATTGTCGATGTTGGAAAATTTTCCGAAGTCTCCGCGCGACATTCGGGCCAGGAGATTATTGACCTTGGCGAGCAGGCGCTCTTGCCGGGTCTGATTAACGCGCATTGTCACCTCGACTATACGTGTTTGCGCGGCAAAATTGCCCGACAAAAATCGTTCACCGATTGGATCCGTACGATTAACGCGGAGAAATCGAAGCTTTCGCCGCAGGATTATGTCACCTCGATCAATGAAGGATTCACAGAGGCGAAAAGATTCGGCACGACAACCATTGCAAACCTGACTGCGTTTCCGGAATTGATGCGGCGGGTCCCAGCTGTGCCAATTCGCACGTGGTGGTTTGCGGAATTAATTGATGTACGCTCACCCGCCCGAGCAAACGAACTTGTCGACTCGGCGGTCGAATTACTGAAGTCTGAGCAAAATTGCGGATTGGCGCCGCATGCGCTGTTTACCGCATCCAAAAATTTGTATCAACGCTGTGAGGAGTCCGACGAGGGCATCTCGCTGACCACGCATCTGGCGGAATCGCGAGAGGAAATGGAAATGTTTCGCGATGCGTCAGGTCCGCTTTACGAATTCCTGAAAAGCATTGGACGTGACATGGGCGACTGCGGGCGTGGGACGCCGCTGGCATTGTTCCTCGACGCGATCGGAGATCGCGCCCTACCCCAATGGATTGTCGCGCATTTAAACGAATTGACTGAAACCGACTTCGAGTTGCTGAAAAAAATGAAGACGAAATTCCATGTCGTGCACTCACCTCGAAGTCATGATTACTTTGATCACAGTCGATTTGCTTTCAAACGGCTGCACGCAATCGGATTCAATGTGTGCCTGGGCACCGACAGCCTCGCCAGCAATGAGAGCTTGAGTTTGTTTGCAGAGATGCGCGCGTTTCAGCGCAATGAGCCTACGATTTCACCGGAGAAGATTTTCGAGATGGTAACGGTGAATGCAGCATCGGCGCTACGTCAGCAGAACAGTCTTGGCCGGATTCGGCCCGGATTTAGAGCCGATCTCATAGCCATTCCATGCACTGAAGACGGTGACCTGTTCGCGAAAATCATGGCGTTCCAGGGCGAAATTAATTGGATGATGGCCAACGGAAAGCCGTAGAACCTGCGTCCGCTTGCAAATGATCCTGTAGCGCGCTGCTTGCCCGGGGTCTGCTACGCCGGTAAACTCGGCGTATGGCCGGAGAAGGAATGCAGACCCGACTGCTTCCGGGACAGAACCTTGCTTTACAGCAGGTTCTCTCGCCTCAACTCCAACAGAGCCTGCTTGTCCTCCAGACGCCGCTGCTTGAGCTGCGCAATCTCGTTCAGCAGGAAATGGAAACAAATCCCGTGCTCGAGGAATTGCCGGATGGGCCCGGCGCCGATGAACGTGGCGAAGCAGAACCTTCCGTCGACGATAATTTCAAGAACGAATTCGAGAAGCTCGCGAGCCTGGATGAAGAATGGCGCGATTACATGGCGCAGTCGGCCGGCTCCGGCGCGGACAGCTTTCGGCGTTCACGGGAAGCGCAAGACAAGCGCCAGTTCTTTTTCGATTCCATTGCCGTGCAGGAAACGCTTCAGCAAAATCTGCTGGGACAACTAAATCAGACCGCCCTCAACGCCGGCGAACGTAAAGCTGCGGAGCTAATCGTTGGCAACATCGACGACAACGGATTTCTCCAAAGCACGCCGGAAGAAATGGCGCTGAATTCGGGAATCCCCAAGGAAGATGTCGAGAAAATGGTGGCGTTGATCCAGGGGTTTCATCCGCCGGGAGTCGGGGCACGCGATTTGCGCGAGTGTTTGCTCATCCAACTAAAGCGAGAAGGAAAAGAAAACAGCTTGGAGTACAAAATTGTGTCCGAACACATGGAGGATTTGGGCAGGCGCCGCTTTCCCGAAATCGCGCGTCGGATGGGGATCAGTGCGGAGGACGTGCAAAAGGCGGCCGACAACATTGGACGCCTGAATCCGCGTCCCGGCCAGGTCTTTGCTGCGGCGCCGCAAAACTATGTGCTGCCGGATGTGACGGTGGAAAAGGTGGATGGCGAGTACCAAATCACGCTGAACGACGAGCAGATTCCGCATCTGCGGATCAGCAATTTATACAAGGATATCATTGCGTCGGGCAACACCCAGACCAGTGACGTCAAAGATTATATTCGCGACAAGATTCGAAGTGGGAAGTTCCTGATTCGCTCGATCCATCAGCGTCAGCAGACGATTTCCAATATCGCGAATCAGATCGTTTCAAGGCAGCGCGATTTTCTCGAAAATGGACCATCGCATCTGAAGCCGATGACCATGGCAGAAGTCGCCGAAGCGGTCGGCGTGCATGAGACTACAGTCAGTCGTGCCGTTTCTGGCAAATACATGGCCACCCCACAAGGCATTTTCGAGATGAAATACTTTTTTACGCCCGGCTATCAGACTGCTACCGGCGAATCGTTAAGCAACACAAGCGTGAAAGAAGCTATCCTTGACGTGGTCAAGCGTGAGGATGGCAATCAACCGTTGAGCGACAACGAGATCGTTGAGATTCTGAGTGAGCGCGGCATCCCGATCGCGCGACGCACCGTGGCGAAATACCGCACAGAGCTCAATATTCTGCCAAGTCACATGCGGCGAAAGTATTGAAAGTTGGAGTAATGACTCCTTTCTGATCCCGCCCATCACTCGATTACTCCATCACTCCACATGAATTCCTCTCTTCGCGCCGCCGTGATCGCCGAATGGCGAGGTCTTCCCGAGAGAAAACAGCGAGTCGACCGATGGCAATCGCCGGCCGAGTTGGTCCCATAGTTGATGCAGCGCCTCGGGTTGCGCGAGCGCCTGCATGAGACGGAGGTGATTGACGCGTGGGGAAAAATCGTCGGTGAATTTATCGCTACACATTCTGCGCCCGTAGCATTGCGCGAAGGCGTTCTCTACGTTCGCGTGCTCCAGCCAGCCTTGCACTACGAGCTCGAACAGATTTCCAAGTCCGAAATTTTACGAAAACTAAAACAGCGTTTCGGCAGCAGGACGATTCGCGACG
>JBKPOB010000068.1:0-17408 GCA_046732875.1 Verrucomicrobiota bacterium
GTGGGGGTAAGCCCGAAGTCAAGTCCATCAACAGCGCTGCGCGAGCAGACCAAAAGTCGCTTGACCTTGCAAGACCGGAACCGGAAAACTATCCGTTCTTAGAATGGAGCCCTCAATGAATTCATCGACAGTCGACTGCAGCGCTGTCTACGACGTTATAATCATGGGAGGCGCACTTTCCGGAGCGGCAACCGCGACGCTGTTGTTGCGGCAAAATCCGGGAATTCGCGTGTTGATTTTGGAAAAATCAACAGAGCTTTCGCGGCGCGTCGGCGAAGCAACGGTCGAGGTGAGCGCATATTTCATGGGCCGAGTGCTAGGCTTGACGCAATATCTCAACGAATCGCATCTCGCGAAGCAAGGATTGCGGTTTTGGTTTACAAACGGCGAAGTAAAGACGCTGGCTGAAGCGAGCGAGCTCGGGCCGCTGTATCAGGTTCGTGTGCCGTCGTATCAACTGGATCGTGCCGCGTTTGATGAAGAGGTGCTCCGCCGCGCCGGCGCTGCCGGCGCAGAGATTCTGCGTCCCGCAACCATAATTGATGTGCACCTTCGTCCTGGAAAGGAACAAACGGTAACATTTCGCAATGGCGACGGCATCAGGACAGTTCGTTCTCGCTGGGTTGTTGATGCATCAGGTGTAGCTGCGATCCTTGCCCGCAAGGAAGGTTGGTGGAAAAGCAACACCGAACATCCAACAGCGGCGGCGTGGTCGCGATGGAAAGGCGTCAAGGACTGGGACAGCCGCGAGCTGGCAGAAAAATATCCCTCATGGTCACGCGCCGTTTACGCGACACGCAACACCGCCACCAACCATGTGATTGGCGACGGCTGGTGGAGCTGGTGGATCCCACTGAAAGGCGGTGACGTAAGTGTCGGTGTGGTTTTTGATCAACGACTCGTTGATTGGCCCCAAGATGGCAGAAAACTCGGCGAACGACTTAAGGCGTTTCTGATGAAGCATCCCGTCGCGCGCGAGATTCTGGTTGATGCGCAATTTGACGAGCAAGACATCCACTGGCGGAAAAATCTCGCTTATTACAGCACCACTTTTGCCGGAGACGGTTTTGTTTTGGTCGGGGATGCGGCCGCGTTCATGGATCCATTTTACAGCCCGGGCATGGACTGGATTTCATTCACGACGTCACGTGCCGCGGCGTTGATCGGCGCGCAGCGAAGAGGGAAAGCGATGAGTGCGTTGGTCGAGACGCACAATCGCGATTTGGCAAGGTCCCACCGTTGCTGGTTCGAGGCCGTTTACAAGGATAAGTACGAATACATGGGTGAATTCGATCTAATGAGCATTGCTCTGATCTTCGATCTTTGCCTTTATTACTTGGGCGTAGTATCCCGGATATTCAGGTATGGCGAGAACGCGTTGCTAGTTCCGCCGTTTTCGGCTGCAGGCGTCGGCCCGATTTTTCGTTTCATGCGAACCTACAACCGCCGTTTTGCTGAGATTGCGCGTCGTCGTCGCAGACGTCGAAGGCTGGGAAAAACTAACCGCGCGCACCGGTGTCTGATCCCGGGTTTCAAATTGCATTCCGCCAATCCGAAACTCTTTGCTCAAGGTTTCGCAAAATGGGCGCGGGTTGAACTTGGCGAACTGTTTTCTTCAAGAGCGTCTTGTTGACACTCCCTCGAGGGCGGCGGAAATCTCAGTCTGCGGGTTCGGCGTTCAGGGACTGTCAGTGTAACAATCGAGCTGCTTAGCGGGAATCGGGATGACGCAGATAAAGCGCCATGCCGCCGACGTCGATAACAGCGAAATTCGATGAGAGATATTCCTGACCCAGAACGCCGGCATTTGATTCTGCCGCCGAGTTCGAGAGCAGGATGTCCTTCGATACATGGGCCACCACCACTTCGGCGTTCGCGAGTTTGAAGTTGCCGATCGCCAAGTCCCTCACGCCAGTACGATTTACTCCATCAACCAATCCGCCGGCTCCGTCCGCGCCGTAGCCTGCGAGGGCTGTCACACCCGTTCCAGATTTCACTGCAACCTGCGTGTCGATGAGCGTAGTTGCCGACCCGGTGTCCACGATGAACCGGCTAGAATGTCCGTTGAGTGCTCCTTCAACGTCGAAGTGATGATTTGCATTTAGTCGCATCGGAATTCGTGTAAATCCGCGAGATCCAAGGAAACTTGCGAGGCCTTGGCTCACCGCGGGAGTCCGTCCGTTCGGATTAACGTAAAGCATTTGCCGAGTGCAATCGATGATCATTCCGAACTTGACCATCTCGTTTGCGCCGAGGAGACCGTTGATATGCGCGAGGGATTTGGAATCTGAAATATGCGATCCGGTAGCGGGGCCGCTGCGGTCTCGGTTGAAACTGGAAAAATCTGCGATGGCCACCGGCATGTTTGTGACCGTGCAATTGCCCATCGCGATGCTTTTTATCTTGCTAGTGCCAAAGCGCTCCCAGGTGCGGCCAAACAATCCCCCGACACTTGAGTCGGTCTTGTCCACGGTGAGACCGAACGTATTCACGCTATTGGCGTCGATGACGGTGTTAGGCGATCCCGTATCGATCATCAGTGCAGCCCGCCGATTGTTGATGGAAACAGGAACAAACAGATGATTGCCAACGCGTCGTTCCAACTTCGCGCCGCCAAGACCTTGTTTGGCCAGAAAGCCGGCAAGCGTGCCGCTAGGTTGTTGCGCTTGTGCGTGCGACGGACCTAGCGTCGCAAGCAAAAGAATTGCGAGGAACAGTTTTTTCATGAGATGAATTGACGAGATGACGAGCTTGGGATTTTCAAAAATTGCAAATCGCCGTCAAGAAGCTTTGCGTAGCCGGTCCGATCCTAATTTCGGACATCAAATACTGAAGCTGGTCGCATTCTCTGTTGTCCTCGCGCTGGCTGCGAATTCTTTCGCGCAGGAAAAACGTGAATCTGTTAGGAGCGACACCGGCAGCGATTTGCTCTGGAAAAAGCTTGAAACACGTATCGAAGAAATTGCAGATCGACTCGAGGGAATTATGGGCGTGGCAATTCTCGATCTCACGGACGGCAGGATTCTTTTGCGCAACGCCGATCGCGTTTTTCCCACCGCCAGCTCAATAAAAATTGCGATCCTTCTGGAATTATATCGTCAAGATCAGGAAGCGCGCTCGGGGACGAAAGAGAAGACGAAGTTGGATGACATCTACACATTTGATCCAAAAGACTTGGTCGAAGACAGCCGAATCATGGCCGGTCTTACTCCTGGTGTGACGCGAGTTACCAACCGCGACCTGGCTCAATTCATGATTGCTGTGAGCGACAACGCCGCGACGAACATCCTCATCGATCGAGTGGGCAAGGATAACGTAAACAGAATGCTGCGTGGTCTTGGGCTTTCGAAGACATTGCTGCGCCGAAAGATGATCGACATCGCTGCGGCGCGACGTGGTGATGAAAACGTGGCTACTCCACAAGAAATAGGCCGGCTTTTGGGAGCGATTTACAAAGAGAAGGTGTTAAACAAAGAAGCTACATCCGAGCTTATCAAACAGCTATCGACCAAGAAGGAGAGTTACATTCCGCGATATCTTCCCGAGAACGTCCAGGTAGCCAACAAACCGGGAGAATTAGAAGGAGTGCGAAACGATTGTGGCATCGTTTTTGCTCAGAACCGGCCGTTTGTCATCAGTGTGATGACAGCTTACGACCATGACGAGAAAGGCGCCGAGCGGGCCATTAGCGAAGTTGCTCTCGAAGTGTATCGCTATTTCGAGATGCGTGGGAAGACATCCGAATACGGCCGCATATTGCCGCCGCCGTGAATGCTATGAGCGTCCGAACTCACAGCAATTGATAAGGATCGACGTCGACGGTGACGGTGACGTCTTCGGGGAATGGCAGTTTATCGAGCGTTTCGCGAACAAGACGGCTCAAGCGCATGATGGCTTCGCCACGGATCAGGATGTGAAAGCGAAATTGGCCTTGAAGTTTTTCCATTGGCGCAGGCGTTGCATCGCCCAGGGTGAATTCTTTCGGTAACGCTTCTTTCAAACGGCGCTGCAAGGTTTCAGCTGATAATTTTGCGCGACCTTCGTGCCCAGACCGAACGGTAATTAGGATCGCGTGTTTGAACGGTGGAAAATCACAGCGCTCGCGGAATTCGAGTTCCTGTTGGAAATAGCCAGCGAAATCGTGGTGGCGCGCAAACTGGATCGACGGACTAAATGGCGTGTAAGTCTGCACAAAGACTTCGCCCGGTGTTTCGCCGCGCCCGGCGCGTCCGGCGACCTGCGTGAGAAGCTGAAACGTGCGTTCGCCGGCGCGGAAATCGGGTAGATGCAGGGCGAGGTCGGCGTTGATGATTCCGACCAGGGTCACATTAGGAAAATGGAGACCCTTCGCGATCATTTGTGTGCCAACAAGGATGTCGATCTTGCCCGTACGAAAATTCCTCAGAGTTTCGCGATACGCTTCCTTGCGCGTCATCGAGTCTGCATCCATGCGACGCACCACTGCTTTTGGAAAAATTTGCGAGACGGTTGATTCGACCTTCTCCGTGCCGAATCCCACGTAAATCAGCGCATCTTTTCCGCAGGCCGGACACTTTTTTGGCACCGCGGCGGTGTGCCCACACAAGTGACAGCTCAACCGCCCGGCAACTGTGGGATGCCGATGAAAGGTGAGCGCGACGCTGCAATTCGGGCAATTGCGCGCTTCGCCACAATTGCTGCATAGGAGCGATGTTGAAAAACCGCGCCGATTTAGAAACAAGATGGTCTGCTCGCGCTTTTCCAGACGATCGGCAATCGCGCCTCGCAATTTTTCAGACAAGATCGCTGCCGCTTTTTCTTTCCGCCGCTCTTGGCGAAGGTCGACAATCCGCATGAGCGGCATCTGCTTTTCATCTATCCGCTGAGTCAGAGTAACCAGCCGATATTTTCCAATTGCAGCGTTGTGATAACTCTCGAGTGATGGCGTGGCGCTTCCCAGGACCGCAACACACTTCTCCATCTTGGCGCGCACAATCGCCACGTCGCGCGCGTGATATCGCGGGGCTTCTTCCTGTTTGTATGTCGTCTCGTGTTCTTCATCGACAACGATGAGTCCCAGGTTTTTCAGCGGCGCGAATATCGCGCTCCGCGCCCCGATTGCGATACGGGCGCGACCAGAATGGATTTTGTGCCATTCGTCGTGACGTTCGCCTTCGGATAAATGGCTGTGCAACACCGCGACTGCATCCTGCACGTCGGCGAAACGGCCTTTGAAACGCTCGACCGTTTGCGGTGTTAGCGAAATTTCAGGAACGAGAACAATTGCCGTGCGTCCTCGATCAAGCGCTGCACGAATCGCCTGCAGGTAAATTTCGGTCTTGCCGGAGCCGGTCACGCCGTGGAGCAAAATCGGGCGCGAGTTTTCCGGTGAATCGAGCGCTTGTGTGATTTCCTTAAGCGCATGGGTCTGCTGTGGATTAAGAATGAGGTTCGACGTCGCAATGAATTGTTCGTCAGCGTGCGGATCCCGCACGACTGCTTCTTCGCGCAATTCGGCGAGACCGCGTTTCACCAGCGCGCGAAGTGTCTGATTGTCGAGAGCGGTTTGCCGCAGAAGGCGCGAGGCGCGGGTTGGGGCTTCCAATCTCAGGATCGCCTCGAGTAGTTCCGCCTGCCGGGGGGCCCGTCTTCGCAACTTCTCAAGTTCCTCATCGTCGATCTTGCGTCCCGGCTGGACGAACAATTGCTTTTTCCATCCGACTTCCGCGCGCCGGATGACTTGCGGCAACAAGCTCCGCATCACCGTTTCGATTGGGCAGCAATAATACGCGCTGATCCATCTGCCTAGCTCGAGTAATGGTTCGCTCAAGATCGGGGCCTCACCCACGACCGCCTCGATTGGCCGGATGCCTTTCACTTCGCTCTGTCCTGTGATAGCAACCACCGTCGCAAGAGCAGATTTGTCTCGAAACGGCACGCGCACGCGGGAGCCAACTCCCACTCGGTCAATCAGCCCTTCGGGCACCGCATAGTCGAGCTCGCGGTGGATTGCGCGATCGATGATGACGCGAACGTAGCTGGGTTTCGTCATGGAGACTGCGTTAATTTAATTGCTCGGGAAACCAGGAGCACGAGATTTGATGCCGACGTGATACGATTCCTGCTCAAACTGCTCCTGTGCGCAATGCTCGCGCTGGCCGCGGGTTTTGCTTATCTCGCCGTGCGATCGGGCGATCCGATTTACACGTTTTACGAATGGATGAGCCCGGCACGGTTTCATCAGTACGATCGCCTGATTCGCGCTGTTGCAGCCGAGCATCGTCTCGATCCGATGCTCGTGAAAGCAGTTGTGTGGCGTGAGAGCCGCTTCGATCCAAGAAAACATGGCAGCCACGGAGAACGCGGTCTCATGCAAGTTAGCGAAAAAGCGGCCAACGAATGGGCGCACGAAAACAAAGTCGACAATTTCCACGTAGAGCGACTCTTTGATCCGAAAACGAACCTTGAGGCTGGCACCTGGTACTTGCGTCGCGCCTTTGAACGCTGGGAAGCGCAGTCCGATCCCACCCCGTTTGCGCTTGCCGAATACAACGCTGGCGCCAGTCGTGTGGAGCGGTGGAGCGGCGGAAAGGATGTTGCCGACATCCCAGTAAAGAAATTTCTCCAAAACATTGATTTTCCAGCAACGCGGAAATACGTCGACTCAATCATCGAGCGCTACCAATTTTACCAGCGGCGCGGTCAAATGTGATGGATCCGTACGCGCACTCAGTGAACGTGCGCCAAGCTTGCAGCGGTTCGATTTTTCGGCTTGTGCGGTAAGAATGTCCATCTAAACTGGCAGCTCTTTTGCCAAGACGATGCGGCGACGATCCTTTCTCATAATAGGTTCAGTTAGTTTTGTCTGCGGCGTTGTGTTGGCATTCATCGCCTCCAATACAAGTCTGTCGGGGCAAAGTCGTATTCCCAGTGAGTCACTTGCATTGGAAGCAAACACCGGAAGCCACGAATCGCGGACAGAGTCGCAAGATACACTCGAGTCTTTCAAAATCGGCGAAAATCCGGTACCCGCTGAAATTGAAATCCCGGCACCGACGCGAAGTAACTTCATGGCAACCTGGCCAGGAATAAAGGGTGCGACGGGTTACCTGCTGGATGTCTCTACGGATCCCTCGTTTAGCAGCTACCTGGAAGGGTATCACGAATTGGATGTAGGCAACGTGACTGGCCGAGTGGTGACGGGCCTGAATCCAGGCACAACCTACTATTATCGAGTGCGCGGTTATGATGTGACCGGTCCGGGCAGCTATTCGAAGGCGACGACGGTTGCGACGGAGGCGACCACGGGCCTGATCATTCACGCAACGTTCGACAGTTCTATTACGAACAACCCGAACGCGGCGGCCATTGAGGCGATGATCCACAGAGCCATCTCGATTTATGAATCGCTCTTTAGCGATCCGGTCACGATCCAGATTCGCTTCCGCTACTCAACCACTGCGCCAAACGGCACTGCTCTGCCAGCGGGGGTTGTCTCACGAAGTGATTGGGTTTATTACCCGCTTCCGTGGAGCACTTATATCGATTCCTTGAGAGCGGATGCAGCAACCAGCAACGACAATGTCGCGAATGCAAGCCTACCGGGTAATGCACTATCTACCTACATCACGCCGTCGAGCGCTAATGGGCGAGCAGTAGCGCTAAACACGCCAACCGCGATGTTTGCAAACGGCACAGTTGGACAGGGCGGGCCGTACGATGGAATTGTTACGCTTAATTCCGCGCGGCCATTTCAATTCATCCGGCCTACCAGCGGCGGTAATTTCGATGCGCAACGTATGACGGAGCATGAAATCGACGAAGTTATCGGTTTGGGATCACACTTAAATATCTCTGGTACATATAGCGGCGATTTTCGCCCGCAGGATTTATTCAGTTGGTCATCGGCCGGTCACAGAAACATTAGTTCCTCTGGAACACGCTATTTCTCGATCAATGGCGGGACCACGAACATCGTGGGCTTCAATCAGAACCCAAGCGGCGATTTCGGCGATTGGCTAAGCACGGCGTGCCCACAGGTGCATCCCTACGTCCAGAATGCGTTTAGTTGTACCGGACAATCTTCAGATGTCACGGCGAGCTCACCAGAAGGTATCAATCTTGATGTAATCGGTTACAACTTGGCCAATGCACCGACGCCCACACCGACGTCGATAGCCAGGGCGGCAGTAGCCGATTTTAATGGTGACGGGCACCCGGACTTTGTCGTTCGGAACTCCGCTACCAATCAAACGGTAATAGGGTATCTGAATAACAACGTCGTCATTGGCGCCGCTTTGGGGCCAACTCTTCCGGGCGGCTGGAGGCTGGAAGCCGTGGCGGATTTCAATCGCGACAGTTATCCCGATTACGCCTTGTTCATCCCAACGACGGAACAAATGGTCATCGGGTATTTATCCGGACCAACGGTGATCGGAGCTGCTCTTGGCCCGAGTCTTCCGGGTGGCTGGGAATTGGTGGCAACGGGGGACTTTGACGGCGATGGTTACCCAGACTACGTGCTTTACAAAACTAGCACCCGGCAAACAGCGATATATTATCTCAACGACAACGTTTACGTCGGGTTCACATTCGGTCCAACCCTTCCAACGGGCTGGAACCTGATGGCTGTAGCGGACTTTAATCGCGATGGCCACCCGGATTATGCGTTGTTCAATTCCATTACCGGCCAAACACTAATCGGGTATTTATCAGGAGGAACCGTTATTGGAGCTGCCTACGGTCCAAACATCGGTGGCTGGCAGTTAGTGGCCGCTGCCGACTTTGATGGCGAGGGGTCACCGGATTACGTGCTTTACAAGTCCAGCACCCGGCAAACAGCGATATATTATCTCAACAACAATGTTTATGTCGGCTTCACATTCGGTCCAACCCTTCCAGCCGGTTGGAGCCTGGTCGCACCCTAAGTGAGCCTCGTTCGCGTCCTGGTTTAGAGCGCTAACTGTTCACGTTCTCAACGAACCTTCAACGCTGAGTGCCACGCCATCGTCCGACCCATGTGCTCCAGCCGTAAAAACCAAGTGGTTCCAAAAAACCAGCCACGGTTAGCGCATCTACGTCCGCTCGACTCGGAGTGATCTTTGCGTTCGTATCAGCGCCGTAATAATCGTCAATCACCATCCAACAACCGTCTATTAATTTATTGCGGTAGCACTCGACATCGCGCCTCTTAGCGGCATCGGCGTCAAGAATAAGAAGACCAACTTTATCTGCACCCAGCGTTTCATTGACTGCAGAGATTGTTGCGGGATCAAATGAGCGGCCCTTAACAAGGGTGACCGTTTCCGATACCCCTTGCTTGGCGAGATTCCGCTCCAAGTCGCGTAAAATATTACGAGTGCCGAGCCGTTTGTGCTTAAGGCTTCCGCCAGGTTCGATCGCGATCAGCTTTTTCTTCTGACGTGACTTACGCACGCCGAAGGCCGCGGCAATCGTGCCTCCGCCAACGCAGGCGCCAATCTCGAGAATATTGCCGGAGCAAATTTTTGCGAAGTGGTAAATGAGAATCAGCACGTCCAGGTGCAACATGGAGTATTTGTCGCGGATTTTTAGTAGCTTCGAATGAATCGCTTCCTGCCGATACTCCATCAGCGTATGCATCAGGTTTAAGCACTCGTTAAATTGGTTGCTGGTTTGTGATTGAGCCAGCGATTTCGCAAGCGCAGTCCAGCGCACTCGACAATGTTGGCCCATCACCACGAGATCACGTTTGACGCCATCGAGTTGCGCGACACCAGGGAAAAATCCCCAACGTTCAAAACCGAGGCGTTGAAATAATTTCAAGCTCGGCTCGTTATGCCCAAAGATGAGACCGAGCAGCGCCGTGATGCCCAGCGACGGTGCGCGGGCGATCGCTTCTTCCAACAATCGCTGTCCTACACCGCGACGGCGGAATTCCTCATGGACGTAAACACTGATCTCGGCTGTGCCCCGATACGCAGCGCGCGGTAGGAATTTTTTGAAATCGAGCCAGCCGATCACGCGACCTTCCGACTCTGCGACCCAGAATGGATATTGCTCCGGCGAATGTTCGCGAAACCACGTCAGGCGCGCTTCGACGGTGGTCGGCTCAAGCTCGGCTGTCACCATGCGTGTCGGAACGGTGGCGTTGTAAATCTGGATGATGGCCGGCAGGTCAGCCTCAACAGCATCACGAATCATCATTCCGTACGAGATGCAGTTTGGTGCGGCGAGCAAGCCAGCCAGCGCAGTCCGTATCCAACGCTCACGGCTTACGTTTCTTGATCGGGCTCCGCTTTGCAGCGGGAGATTTCGTCGTCGTAGGGGTCGACCCAGTTGAGCTCGTCGCTGGGCTGGGAACGGGAAATGCAAATGTCGGAGACGGTGAAGCAGAAGAGGTCGTCGATACGCCTGATGAAGAAGACGCGGTCGCACTTGGCGACGGCAGCGGACTCGACACCGGACTGGGCATAGGTGAAGGAGGGATGATACTTTCCCAGTGATGCAGCGGTACGCTTGCACCGCCGATTTCCTTGACAAGTGTTTCGCAGCGCGCCTGAAGCGTTTCCAAATCTGGAGGGCCAAATGGTTTGTCGGCGGTTTCGGGAAAGATCAGATAAGTGACCTTGAGATCGCTTACGGGGCGATTGTACGGCGTCGAAACCGTATTGATCTCTTTTGCAATACGTAACGATGCCTCTCCGGCTTTTTCGTTAGGCCCGACGTCACCGACCAGAGCCGGATAAATCGAGTTGTCGAAAATGACAACCGCGTAGTCACCGGGTTTAACCGGATCGCTGCCATGCATAAATGCGCCAGGCACTACAATGAAGGGGTCGGTCGCGCCGATCAGGAAGCTATATTTTTTTAACGTGCCGATTTCCGCGCGCAATTGTGGAATCAGGTCGCGCAGATCGCGTTTGCGGGCGGGGCTAGTAGTCGAAAGCGCAAACTCAGTTTCCGCGCGCTTCAATTCGTCTTCGGCGGCCGCGAGATATGGATTAGGCTCAGGGGTCTTCTTGGGCCAGCGATAACTGGTGAACGGCTTGAAATTTGCAGGTGAGCCCGTGCTAATGGGCATCCGATCTGCATCGGAGCCGTCAGCGTCTACATCCATATCTGCCTGGAGCAGGAGCGCTTTTCGGCGCGTTTGCGGATGCTGAAGCTGCAAAACGGTTTGGCAATCGAAAAAGTTATGCCGAGAGAGCAGTGAATCGAGTCGAGCGAGGTTTTGGCGTAGCATTCTGACTTTGGTGTCGTAGAGCTGGGCGTAGAGCGGCGAAACCGGGTTAAGCGACAACATCGTCGCTAATCCGGGTAACAGCGTAGGTAACTGGGGACTGACCTTGGCCAGCTCTTCGAGGGTCTTGTTTGGCGAAGGCACCCGCGCCTGCAATTTAAGGTCGAGCACATAGCTGTCTGCCTCGGCGCGCTCGGTTGTTGCATCGGCACCGGGTATTGTCTCGACTGTGGAATGAAGTGTGATGCCATTGAACAATTTCGCGGTGTCCAGTTTTCCAGTGATGACAGGCGGCCGCGTCGGGGTGGGCGTCGGTGTCGCGATGACTTCCAATGGCGCAACATGTTGCAGACGTTCGAGTGAGATCCACCGATAAACAATCGCGGCGAAAAGCGCGCCGAATATCACAAGCACCAGCCGCCGCCACGTCCGCAGACGAATTCTTCCCACGCGATTACTTTTTTACCCAGGCGACGACAGCCGCGATGACCCCGATCACGCTAAGGATCGACATCATTCCTGCAGGCATGGCCCTTCCGGTTCGTATGAATTTGGGAACAAACTGCGCAGCGAGCAAGAGCGAAATAATGAAGGCAGTCGCCAAACCAATTGCGCGATGTTCGGGCAGAAGGAAGGCGGCTACGAGTAACAGTATCCCCGTGAGTGATCCGGCAATGATCGAGGCCACGCTGCCCGCCTTGACGTAACCAACAACGCCGCTGGCGATCGTCAGGACGCCGAAGACGATGAAATAAATTTTCGCTGCTTCCATTTTGATTATGGCTGGCGCATTGGTAAGCTAACACCTTTCCGCTGTCCAGTGACGGTTGTAACGCAATCGCTCGATTCCAGTCTGATCGGGACTAGTTTCTCTTTCGGCCCCCGACTTCCCGATCCCAGCTACAGCGGGCGCCGGCTTGCGTCGTTGTAAAATTCGATCTGCCGTCCCCCAAGACGGCGTATCACGCGCCAGCCGTGACTTCTTGCAAACTCTCTGACCTCCGCCTCGGACATTTCCCGGAGAATCCGCAACTCCGCTGGCTGTGTCACCAGGTACTCGGGCTTAATCGACAGCATCTTTGCGATCTTCGTGGTTAGAGCTGGCAAATGCTCTTGCATGGCCATTCCGTTCTAACGGCGTGCCGTGCGATCCACGGTTACCGCAACTTTTTCTGCAGGCAGACGTGGTGGCCGCTTCGGTTTTCGATTCAGAACCTTTCCCAGTGCGCGATGCGCCTTTCGGCTGGGGGATGGACCGCGCGCGCTCGGTTTTTCCATATCCGAAAAGAAATTGAACCATGAGATCGGAAATTGCGAATAGGCTTTCTTGCGCAACTGGCGCGGCCACTCTGATTGGCTAAAGTTTACAAATGGTTTCGGAAACGATCGAGTTGCGTGGGCATATCATTGACTCTCTCATTTTGCCTAAGGTTCTCGATCAGATTCTGACTCACGGCGCGAATTTCAAGATCGGCGAGATTAACATTGGCGAGAGACGCACAGACCAGAGCTTCGCGCGGATTGAAGTGTCAGCCGAAACCAGCGAAGCGCTTGACGAACTGGTGCTGCGCCTTCGCCAGCACGGAGCCGAAGTGATTGAACGTGCGAATGTGCAACTCGCTAGCGCGCCCGCGGACGGAGTCTTCCCGAGCGATTTCTACGTCACAACTAATCAACAGACGTTTGTCCGCTTTGACGGTAAGGAAATCGAGGTGCGACCCGCAATGATCAACAGCGCGATTGCGCTTGATCGAAAAAAAGAATCCGCCCGTGCGGTCAAGTTTTTCGATGTTGAAAAGGGAGACGAAATTGTGGTCGGTCACCAAGGGGTCCGCGTCGTGCCGGTGCAGCGTTCAACGACGCACACCGATGTCTTTCAATTCATTAATACGACTATCGATGCCGACGAACCAAAATCGGCCATCATTCGCGAATTAAGTGAGGAGTTACGGCGCGCACATACAGCGAAGGGTAAAATCGCAATTGTCGCCGGTCCTGCGATTGTACGAACCGGCGCAGGCCACCATTTGGTGCGCCTCATTGAAGGAGGTTATGTCAATCGCCTTTTCGCCGGGAACTCATTTGCTGCGTACGATGTGGAACGGGCTCTGTACGGTACCTCACTGGGAATGAATCCTGATCTCGCCTTTGCGCGAGGCGGACATGAGAAATATTTGCGTGCCATCAATACAATTCGCGAGACTGGTGGAATTTCCGCTGCCGTTCGCAAAAAAATTCTGACACGCGGCATCATGCATGCCTGCGTCCGCAACGATGTGGACATCGTGCTGACTGGCGCGATTCGCGACGAGGGGCCGATTCCTGGAGTAACGACGGATGTAATTGAAGCGCAAAAAGTCATGCGACAAAAGCTCGCTGATGTGACACACGTGATGCTGTTGGCGACAGTTCAGCATTCACTTGCAGTGGCCAGCATGCTCGCGCCTTCGGCAAAAACAGTATGCGTCGATATTGATCCCGCCGCCGTCGAGCGCGCAGTGGAACACCAGCCCTTGCAATCACTCGGTCTGGTCACAGATGTCGAACCGTTTCTGCGAGAGCTCGCCGATTATCTTAGTGAGTCCCGCGTTCGCCAGTAAGTTAACAGTCCTATGCGCGAGTTGCTCCTCTGTCCGCCTGATTACTATGGCATCGAATACGAGATCAATCCCTGGATGAGCCGCGCCCGTGGCGCCGAGGTAGCGCTCGCGCAAAAGCAGTGGAAACAATTGCACGCGCGACTTTCGAATCTCGATTGCGAGGTTCATTTGATTTCGCCCCAGCGCGGACTTCCCGATATGGTTTTCACGGCCAACGCCGGATTGACGGTTGATCGGAAATTCATCCCCAGCAATTTCCGTCACAAAGAGCGCGCGGGCGAGCAGCCGTTCTTCGCCAAATGGATGGAACAACGCGGTTACGAAGTGAATTGGTTGTCCGAGAATCTTTATTTCGAGGGCGAGGGCGACGCGCTTTTTGGCGGCGATGCGCTCTTCTGCGGTTACAAATTTCGTTCCGATATTCAATCTCATCGCGCCATCGCGGACCTCCTTGGTTGTCTCGTAATCTCAGTGGAATTGGTCGATCCGCGTTTTTATCATCTCGACACCTGCTTTTGCCCGCTACCGGACGGCTCGGCATTTTGGTTTCCATCGGCGTTCGATGAATATGGCCAACGTGCGATTCGCGAACATGTCAGTGGATTAATCGACGTTTTGCCAGAGGAAGCGATGCACTTCTCATGCAACGCGGTCGTTATCGAGCGGGATATTGTCCTGCCCGAAGGCGCGCCGAGGCTAGTCGCGACATTGCAAGACCGCGGCTATCGCTGCCACGAATTGCCGATGACCGAATTCATCAAAGCCGGCGGGGCTTGCAAGTGTCTCACCATGTTCATGCCGCAGCGCGAAAAATGTTAGTGGTAGGGACGGCCGGCCGGGCCGTCCGTGAAAATCTCGGTGCGCTCAGCGATCGCGCCCTACCGACTCGCGTTTTGCCCGCAGCGCCTTTTCCACTTTAGCCAGCGGCAAGCAATTCATGACGTCGGCTCTAGTCAGCCAGCCTTTTCGCGCGATCCCGATTCCGAACCACAAATCCTGCAATCGTTCCGTGCGATGCGCGTCCGGATTGATCACACATTTAACACGTTTTTCTTTCGCCAATGGCCACCACCGCCAGTCGAGATCGAGGCGTTTTGGCGCAGCATTTAGCTCGATCCATGTACCGGTGCGTGCCGCTGCATCGAGGATTTTCGGGATATCAATCTGATACGGATCTCGTTTCAGAAGCAATCGGCCAGTTGGATGCGCCAGCATCGTAATGAACGGATTCTCCATCGCCCGGATCACGCGACGGGTCATGTCTTCTTCACTCAAATTGAAAACCGAATGAACAGACGCAACTGCGTAATCGAGCTCTGAAAGGATTTCGTTTGAAAAATCAAGCGAACCGTCGCGCAAAATGTCGCATTCTACCCCCGCAAAAAGGCGAAAGCCGCGCAGCTTCTTATTCAAGGTCCGAATGCTGGCAATTTGGAAGCGCAGCTTCGCTTCGTCGATTCCATGTGCCTGGGTCGAGCTGCGGCTATGGTCTGCGATCCCGAGGTACTCGAGCCCTAGCTCTTGTGCAGCTTCTGCCATCTCTTCGATCGAATTGTGGCCGTCGCTTGCAGTGGTGTGACAATGAAAGGCACCGCGCAGATTTTCTTTCTCAATTAGTTTTGGCAGCGAATGGCTCTCAGCCGCTTCGAATTCTCCCCAATGCTCCCGTAACTCCGGCGGAATAAAATCGAGATCGACTGCACGATAGACGCCAGCCTCATCGTGCACCTTTGGAATCTTGTTTAGCGGCCTTTTCTTTTTCACTTTCGGATCCACCGGAAGCGGCGCGAGTCGATATTCGTTGAGTGTCCAACCACGCTGGAGTGCACGGCTGCGTAGTTCGATATTGTGTTCCTTGTTTCCGGTGAAATAAGCGAGCGCGAAAGGATATTCCGTCGTGCTCACGACTCGCAGGTCGCACTGCACACCCGATCGCAGTCGTACGCTCGATTTGGTGGGTCCTTGCGCAATAATCGATTCCACAAGTGGATGGGAAACGAAGAATTTTGTGATGCTCTCGGGTTTCCTTGTCGCCACCAAAAGATCCAGATCGTGTACGATTTCTTTTCTCCGCCGATAACTTCCAGCCAGATCGACCTGCAAAGCGTCGTCGTGCGCTGCAAGATCGGACCGCAGCGTTTCTGCTTCCGGCGCGATCTGCCCGAATTGAAATGAACCGGCGTGCGCAGCGCGTTTTGCAATGATGTCACAAAGCTTTTGCTGGGTTGTTTCACCAAAACCGGGCAATTCAGCGACACGTCCGGTTTCGCATGCCTTTTGCAGTTGCTCGATGGAACTGATCTGAAGCTTGTCGTAGAGAGCCTTGATCTTCTTGGCTCCAAGCCCGGGCAGTGAGAACAATTCGAGAATTCCGGACGGAAATTCCGCGCTCAATTCCTCCAGATATTTCAGCGACCCAGTCGCCGCAAGTTCCTTGATCTTAAGCGCGATGCTCTTCCCGATTCCTGGAATTTTCGAAAGCGCTTCTTCATCCTGAAAATTGGCGACATTCCCTCCAAATGTTTCGATTGCGCGCGCGGCATTTGTGTAAGCCCGGATTTTGAACGGGTTTTCGTTCTTCAATTCGAGCAGCGTCGCGATTTGCTCCAGCACGCCAGCGATTTGCTCTTTCGTCATCAACAAGACCGTTAACCCAGATCGCCGCGTCGTCGATGGTTGAGGGTTGCACGGTCCAAGCAAGGAACCGTCAAGCCGCGGGGCTTTTTTTTCAAAACGTTAGACGTCAGCGCCCGTCGCAACCGCTTTAATCTTCACATTCCGCTAGGCCTCCGGACCAATAACCAGATGAATCACGCCGTTGGGAGCTGAGATGAAGAAGCCATTAAAGTCCTCGCTTAGCTGCTCAACTTCATCGCACCGCGTCACACCATGCACTTTCAAAAATGATGCAGCGGCTTCGGTGTCATTTGTCTCCAACTCCAGCCAGATATCCGGATGACTCAGGTTCGGGACTTTGTCGATCCAGAGTCGGTTCGGGCCGAACTGAAAAATACAGCCCTCCTTTTCTTCTTCGATTAAAGGCAGTCCAAGCGTATCGCGATAAAAGGACACCGTCTGATCATAGGTGTGGCTGGGACATTTGATCGCGATGTTCGCTCCGCCAGAGAATTGCGGGCCTTCGAGCTTTGCAACCATCGCGCTGGAACAATAAACTTAATCTTCCTTGCCGCCCGGTTCGGTCATTTTGACCGGATCGAGCGCCCGTTCTAGTTCTTTTTCGGACAAGACTTTTTTCTCACGGGCGATTTCGCGCACAGTGCGACCGGTTCTTGCGCTCTCCTTCGCAATTTCAGCCGCACGATCGTAGCCGATTTTGGGCGCTAGACTGGTCACCATTGCCATGGAAAGCTCCACTAACTCGCGGCAACGCTCTTCATTGGCTACGATGCCGCGCACACATTTGTCGCAGAAAACATCGACCACGTTTGCCAGTAGCCGGATTGACTCGAGGAGATCATGCGCCATGACCGGCATCATCACGTTAAGTTCGAAATTTCCGTTTGCGCCGGCCCACGTAATGGTTGTGTCGTTGCCGATCACTTGCGCGCACACCATCATTACCGATTCGCACATCACGGGGTTCACCT
>JBKPOB010000069.1:0-31845 GCA_046732875.1 Verrucomicrobiota bacterium
TGGCTGCCTTCGACCGCAGCTATCTCGCCAGCTTAACCGAGCGACCTCGTGAACCTGCGCTCTTCACACTGGCGGCGAGGCTTTTTGAATTGCAGCGCACCGGCTATTCAATGACATTGCGAAAAGGGAAGCTCGATTTAGCGCGCCAGAAGCTGCCCATCGCGCGCGATAAAAATCTTGGCGATTCTCTGGCGGCGCGCATAACGCCGCTTTTGCTTGAGATCGAAAAGCGATGGCTCTTTCAGCAACTCGCTCGCGAACTGGTGCGATGACTGGGCGCTGCGCAGTCTAATTTAGTTTGGCAGCGTCTAGGTATCTTCGGGATTGTCTGCCCTCTCCGCTTTCAGCGACCGCAGAACCGCTTCCAAAACAGCTCTCGGCAGAATCTCATTGATGCATCTGCGCCCCGTCCGGCATACAGGACTATAGTAACAATCACACAAAGCAGGCGGCTCTACGATCTCTCCACGGCCATAAAGTTCAAATTCATAGGGATTGAAAATATTGTTGAGCAACACCAAAGGCGTACGCGCACCGATCGCCAAATGCATAGCCATCGTAACTGCACTGACGATGCACGCGCATTGCTCGATCATCGCATAAAAAATTTCCAGAGATTGAACGCCCGACGCCCAACAGCCTGTGGCGTCAACTAGCCAGGCGGACATCTCCACTTCCTCTGGGCCGCCTAATACAACTGGTTCCAGCCCGCGCGCTTTGAGCAGTTTGATCAATTCAATCCAATACTCCGTCGGCCAAATTCGAGAAGGCCACCGCTTGCCCGCTCCAATGTTTAGTCCAATGGCGGAATGTTTCGGGAGAAGCCCGGTCGCTGTTTTCCTTGCCATTACAGTCATATCGCGAAGCCAATATTCTTCTCCCCGGAAGGGCAAGCCCGTGATATCGAAAATTTCTTCGACATAGCTTTGGCGATTGCGGCGGCTGTACGGATTATCTATGCCAGTCGCGAATTTATGCCACGCAGCTTCATCCACAGGATAAGGCACCCCTTCTCGAAGTGTGTAACCTCGGTATTCCGTCGCTTTCGTCGATGCGGCGATCGCACACGCCTCCGGATCTTTGTCCAGATTCCAACAGAAGTCCCATGTGCCTTGGACGATTCGCGCCAGCGTTCCCGCAGTCGGACGGACGACTTCGCAGACATGAGTAGGCAGAAGATCGGGAAAGTGGGTGACCCAAAGTATCTTCGTACCGGTGTTGATCGGATCGAGAGCCCGCAGCAGAGGAGTTGACCTCAACACATCTCCAGCCGCGCCTAGCTTGACGATGACGCCGCGTCGCATCGTAGGCTGAAAATGGGTACACGTGCAGCGATGCCCTGCTTCCACATGCGGTCGGCACGGTCGGTCGCCCACATAATATATGCAGTCCGTGCGCAGGTTCTCAATCAGACTACGCGCCTCGGTCATATCCGTTTATTGCTGTTTATACCGTCAATAATGCGCCTGACCCGACCGCAGCATCACAGCTAAGTTTCGCCAACGATCTAAACTGGGCACAAGATCTTTAGCGGCGACTAAGGATTACCATTCACCCCAAGATATCCTTCGCGCTCCATGTATAAAATGATCGCCTGCGCCGCTTCTTCAGGTGTGACGTCCGCGGTGTTGATAACGATCTCCGCATCCTTCGGCTCCTCATACGGGTCGGAAACGCCGGTGAAGTCCTTGAGAATTCCAGCACGCGCCTTTGCGTAAAGGCCCTTGCGATCGCGACGTTCGCATATCTCAACCGGAGTCGAAAGGTACACCATGACAAAACCACCGAGAGGCTCAATCATCGCGCGCACTTCTTTGCGCGTGCTGTCATACGGCGCAATTGGAGCACAAATAGCAATGCCCCGATTTTTGGTAATTTCCGAGGCGACGTACCCAATCCTGCGAATGTTAATGTCTCGATGTTCCCTGGAGAAACCGAGCTCCGAGGATAGGTGTTTACGAACCAAATCACCGTCAAGCAGCGTGACGGGCCGCCCGCCCATCTCGAGGAATTTGATAAATAGAATGTTCGCAATTGTCGATTTGCCCGCTCCCGAGAATCCGCTGAAGAATATTGTTACGCCTTGCTTATGTCGGGGCGGAAAACTGCGATGTAGTTCGGTGGCCACTTCAGGGTACGTAAACCATTCCGGAAGGTCGCGTCCTTCATTGAGTCGCTGACGCAATTCCGTGCCCGAGAGGTTTAGCACTCGCGCGCCCGCAGGAACTTGGTCTTCGGGCAAGTGCTTAGCTTTATCTTCCACATACACCATTGTGTTGAATGGAACCATTCGGACGCCAATCTCAGCCTCGTATTTCCTGAACAGCTCTTGAGCTTCATAGGGTTTGTAGAATGGATTGCCGTTCGCGTCTTTGCCCGGCCCGGCGTGGTCACGTCCGACGATTAAATGCGAGCAGCCGTGGTTTTTGCGGATTAGGGCATGCCAGATTGCTTCCCGGGGTCCTGCCATTCGCATTGCAAGCAACAACAGTGAAAGTTTCGCCGTGCCTTGCGGGAACTTTGGAAGAATGAGCTGATAGCAGCGGACCCGCGTAAAGTAATCTACATCGCGGGGTTTTGTGATTCCGACGGCTGGATGGATCAGCAGGCTGGCCTCTACCTGTTTGGCCGCCAGAAGTGCAAGTTCCACATGGGCACGATGCATGGGATTCCGGGTCTGAAACGCGACGATGCGGCGCCATCCGAGGCGAGCGAATTCGGCCCGTAACTCAGCTGGTGTTGCGCGCAGACTCTTGAAATCGTAGATGGATGGAAACCGCAGGCCTTCAACAGTGCCTCCCACGTACGAGCGATTTACTCTATTCAGTAGATAGTCGACACCCGGATGGATGGGGCTGGTGGTACCATAAACCTCTGCGGCCTCAACTTTACGGTCAGGCCGCCATACATCTTCTACGTTCAAGACAGCGAGCATCACTCCTTCAGCATCACGCAACGCAATTTTAGGGCTGTTCGACTTCAGGGACTTCACAAAACGCTCGCTTACGTCGAGTGTGATCGGAATTGGCCACAGGAGTCCCGTCGTCAGTCTCAGAGAATGACAAACACTTTCGTAATCTGCCTTGTTCATGAAGCCGCGGAGCGGAGAAAAACCACCGCTGAAAAGCAGTTGCAGATCACAGATCTGGCGACCCGTTAAATCCCAGGAAGGAAAGTACCTGGACTGCGCTTTGAGCTCGGCTGCTTTCTCCTCGCCTGCCTTTAGATCAACGAGTTCCCCGCCATGAGGCGGCACGAGATGGTCGTGAGTTTGCAAGGTAATACGATTTGGGCCGCCGCGAGTGTAAGCAGGCTCCTGGTCGGAGCCGCCGAATGTTACCAATCCTATCCTCGCTGGTCAACTCACTGAAGTCACTAGGAAGGTGAAATTCGGCTATCGCTCCGCTGGAAAAACTTCGTCCAATTCAAGCGCCACATTCACAATTGCTTACAGCTATCTTGTAGAATTGGCTTTGCACTGCCATTTGCCCTCATAAAATAACAGCTTTTTTCTTGGGGCTTTTTTGGAAGTTCGCTCTCCAAGTTCCGTAGGAATGACATATCAGGCCCGATCTGACACGTTTTTCAGGCACTGGAGACATTGATTCATTTTGCGCGGAGCGAAATACGAGCGGAATTTTCGGACCTGTGACCGCTGCTAAAATTGCTGGAACGAAGGAAGGACGGTGAAGTCTAAAGTACGAAAAGTTTCCCAACTGGTCCTGCGTCACAATAAAATGTAACCGGCAACATTGGTTGTCGATCATTAACTAGGAAGCTCAAAAACCTCACTCGACCAAGAAACTGAAACATAAACTATGAAACGAACCCTATTAACGCTTATGGCCGCGGGGGCGACCGTGCTAGGCGGCTTTTTGGTGGCGCAGCGTGAGTTAAACGAACGAGCAAAGCCACGCCGAATTAAAGAGACATTCTGGAGTAAACTGCGCGAGTTATGGGCAATTCGCCGGTACTGCCAACAGATCAAGCTTCAACAACGACAGAATCGCCTTCATGGCGGAACACACCAACTTGCTAAGATTATATTGCCAAAGAGACGCACGCTGTCGGGGGCGTAGGAGTCCGAACCTCTCTCGCTGTTGTATCTTCTCTGCTTTATTTTATCGGCGTAATTCGCGACAAGCGACTAAACTTCCAGCATAGATTTTGGTTCACGGAGCCCCAGCTTCGCGCTGCGCCGAGTCTCTTAAGTCCGGGGGCATACAATGCATTTTCAAATTTGGTCAGATAAGGCGCCAATTTTTTTAGCGCGAAGGTTGATTCTGACGCCATTTTCGCAAAGACCGTATTTGGAGGGCCGGTGGATTTCGGCTGGGCGCGCTTCGCCCGCGCATTCCTGGCCCTGAGGCGCAGTTTAGGGATAAGGAAAAGGGTGCGACTTTCGACGGAATGAATGCCGGAGACGTTTTTTTTGAAAACGCTGTGTTTGAAGGGCCGGTATCCTTCCTCGCGGCAGATATCCCCAACGAATTCCATGCAGATCAGGCGCAGTTTAAGGACAAAGAGAAGGGCGCAACTTTCAACGGCATGAAAGTTGGGCAATCCGCTTTTCTCCACAACGTGGTCTTCGAAGGTCCGGTGGCCCTCCGCTACGCAGATGTTGCTTGGCTTGATCTGTCGGGTGCTTCGTGGCCGAAGATCGTTGCCCAGTTCGACATACAAGGACTGAGCTACAAATACATTCGCGCGGCTCCTAGAGAACCCGAATCGCACGAAGCACTTTTGAAGTTAGCTAAACAGTCGGTTTACGCCGCCGATGTGTATAGCAACTTGGAAGAGTTCTTTTTACGCCAAGGCTATCGCGGCGATGCTGATCGCGCTTTTATCGCGGGCAAACGTCGTGAGCGAGAAGCATACCGTCGCAGCGGTCAGTGGTTTCCGTGGCTCGGCAGTTATCTGCTTGACTGGCTCGTCGGCTATGGTCGCCGCCCGTGGCAGGCTGGTATTCCCTGTGTAGTTTTGGTCGCGCTAGGCTGCGCGCTTTTTTCTCCCAGGAAAATGGAGCCGCAGAGGCCTGACGATGTTCCCAGGGTTTACAATCGCTTCTGGTATAGCCTCGGGCTATTTCTTCCCTTCGTAGATCTCCAAGCGGATAAAGTGTGGAAGCCAAAAGCCGATCAGACTTTTCTAAGAAACTATATGCGCGTGCACGTCCTGCTTGGATGGATTCTGATTCCCATCGTCCTCGCCGCGCTAACTGGTCTCATTAAATGAGACGAGGCATCCTAAACATTGCTGCTGCGAAAAGAAATAGGATTGCCACGGTGCCAGTACTGTAACGCGATACTTATCAAAAAGCCGCAGGATTAGCAGAACCCTGCGGCTTTTATTGGTGATATCCCAGCACGCGCGGACTCAGTCTAACAGGACCACGTGATCAATCGCACGCGAATCGCCGGTGTGCGCATAGTAAACGCGCACGCGAGCGCCAGGTTTGATCGCGGTCTGGACGACTTTCCCGGTCTTGTCCACAACGTGACCGTATCCGTTGAGAACATAACGGTTGGAGCTTTTCGAGGTCTCCTCGCGAACGACAAGCGTTCTCAGAGGCTGATAACTGGCAGCCGCTCCTTCCTCAGTCGTCATTTTGATGACCGCCCCTGTTACCGTCACTGGTTCTGTGGTTGTTTGTTTTTTGTTCGTCGAGCTCGGCTGTGCAAATGCCAACGGAGCAAGTAGCAAGCAGGCGAGCGTAACAATTGCTTTTTTCATAATGCCTCCTCTTTGATGTGGATTGTTAATGCATGTTCTACTGGCTGAATCTCTGGAGCCGACCTGAACCGAACAAGAGCCAGTTGGGAGCTTTGCCACAGTCCACTTTTACGTCGCTCGCAGTGGGGCTGGAATCGGTCTGACCAATGCACAACGCTGTAGCCGCGGACTGTTACGCCGCGCCGATACGGAATAACGAGAGCATATATCCAGGTCCGCGCTGAATCGCCAGTGACCTTGTGGTCAACCCCACATATTAGGCATTGCTCAATGCAGCGAGATGAAGCATGAGTGTGGGCTTCGTGTTATCTAGAATGAAAGAGCACTATTTCGATGATTTGAAAGTGGGTGACCGCTTTAAATCTGAGCCGTTGAACGTCACGGAGAAGCAGGTCATTGAATTCGCCCACAAGTTCGATCCGCAAATGTTTCATTTGAACCGGAAGAGCGCCGAGCGAACTCTTTTCAAAGGATTGATTGCGAGTGGCTGGCACACGGCTGCCATGACCATGCGGCTCTTTGTGCAAACATTAAATTTCGCCGAAGGGGCAATCGGCCTTGGCGTCGATGAACTGCGCTGGCCTAACGCGGTGCGGCCGGGTGACGTGCTTACCGTTGAGACGGAGATTCTCGAGCTAAGGCTGTCGCGGTCCAAGCCGAACTACGGAATCGTTCGGTTGCGCAACGTAACCACGAACCAGCACGGCGAGATTGTTCAGACAATGCTGGCAAACGCGATGGTGCCAAGGCGCGGTGCGCAGACCACCGACTACGGACCACAAGACAACAGAACCAAACGCTTATGAGAGACTATACGAAAATCGAAGCTTGGAGATTAGCCGATGATTTGACGGTTCCTGTTTACGAAGGCACGCGGTCGTTTCCAAGAGAAGAAATATACGTTTAACGGGTCAGCTGCGGCAGGCTGCGTACTCGGTTCCGGCTAACATCGTTGAAGGTGCCTCTCGCGAGAGTAAGAAAGATTACCTCCACTTTCTGTATATCGCGCGGGGCGTTATCGGAAACTCAGTAATTTGTCCACCTCGGGCAGCGGCTGGGTTATTTGTCGTCTGAAGCCGCTGACGCTCTTCAGCAACATACGAAAGTAACGTTTGGATGCTTACACGGACTGATCCGGGCAGTTGAAAAGGAAGCCGCCAAATTGAGCAAAATGATTGCGACCGCCACGAGCCTGATCGTCATTAGCCTGATGCACTGGTCGCACGGTCAGTTGTCTGTGGCCTCGTAGTCTTCAGTCATTCACCGATTAACCATCCCCATCGCCCATTGCGGATAACGGTCGCCGGCGACAGCTTCATGAGGAGTGACCTCATCAATGCGCGCCAGATCTTTGGCGGTAAGCACGACATCAAGCGCGCCGACATTTTCCTGCAAATATTTGCGACGTTTGGTTCCGGGAATGGGTACAATGTCGTCGCCCTGTGCCAGAACCCAGGCGAGCGCTAATTGGGCTGGGGTGCATCTTTTCTCGCGAGCGATTTCTTCGACGCGTTTCACAAGCGCAAGATTGCGTTGGAAATTTTCTCCCTGGAAACGTGGAGAGGTTCGCCGGTAATCATCTTCCGGCAGATCTTCGAAGCGCTTGATTTGCCCGGTCAAAAATCCGCGTCCCAGTGGACTGTACGGCACAAAGCCGATACCGAGCTCGCGGCATACACGGAAAACCTCCTTCTCTGGGTCGCGTGTCCAGAGCGAGTATTCAGATTGTAATGCCGTGATCGGATGAAAGGCATGTGCCCGTCGGATTGTGTCCGCGCCGGCTTCGGACAAGCCGAGAAAGCGCACCTTGCCGTCGCCCACAAGCTCGGCCATCGCGCCAACCGTATCTTCGATCGACGTGTCTGGATCGACGCGATGCTGGTAGTAGAGATCGATCACGTCAACGCCCAGTCTGCGCAAACTCCCTTCGCAGGCTTTGCGGACGTAATCCGGCTTTCCGCTAATCCCGCGGTGATCGGGCCTCGCGGGGTCACGCAGAATTCCAAACTTTGTCGCAATGACAACGTGTTCGCGATGTCCGCGTAAGGCACGGCCGAGTAGTTGCTCGTTTGTGTGCGGTCCATACATGTCGGCGGTATCGAAGAACGTGACCCCGAGATCCAGAGCACGATGAATCGTCGCGATGGATTCTTCATCATCGCGTTCGCCATAAAATTCCGACATTCCCATGCAACCAAGACCGACCGCTGAGACAATCGGACCGCCGCGCCCAAGTTTTCGCTGCTTCATACTTGTTGAGATTCGATTGTCAGCTTTATCGCGGCTGCGAAATCGTCAGGCAAGCGCGCCTCAAAGCTTTTCCATTCCTCAGTGCGAGGGTGACGAAATCCAAGCTTCCGTGCGTGCAACATTTGTCGCGGAAAATCCTTTGCGAGGCGCGGCGCATAGACTTTATCGCCAAGCACTGGGTGACCGAGATGATGAAGATGCACGCGAATTTGATGGCTCCGTCCGGTGTGGAGTCGGCATTCGATCAAGCTGGCCCGATCACTCGACCGAACGACGCGATACTCGGTTTTGGCCGCGCGTCCACGCAGAGCAGTCGCGCTCATTCGTTGCCGATGGACTGGATGGCGCCTGATTTTTTCTTCGATTACACCAGTCGTTTTGCGCAATTTTCCGGCCGCCAACGCAAGATAAATCTTTTCCACGGTGCGCGCGGCGAACTGGTTGGATAGGTCCCGATGGCTGGCGTCGTTTTTGGCGACAACAAGACAACCACTCGTCTCTTTGTCGAGACGATGAACGATTCCAGGACGCTCTTTCCCGCCAATTCCCGACAACGTTGCGCAGTGGTTGAGGAGTGCGTTGACCAGAGTGTGTTCGCGATGACCGGCCCCCGGATGAACGACAAGCCCCGGCGGTTTATTGATGACGATGAGGTCGTTGTCTTCGAACAGAATCTCAAGCGGGATCGGCTCTGGCAGGGTTTCGACCTTTTCCAGCGGCGGCTCGGTCAATTCGATCTTATCGCCGGCTCGAACAATTTGGCGCGGCCGACTGGCTGAGTTGTTGAGTCGAACGAACCCGTCACGGATCAACTGCTGCAATCGTGACCGGGAGAATTCTGGAAGTTGCTTCGCCAGAAATTGATCGAGGCGAAGTTTTGCGTCGTTCGCCGATACGACCAGCTCGACTCGAGTCAAATTTTCGGCTGAAAGTGGCTTCATAGATAGATGAACACATGCCGTGAGTTTTCAGGCTCGCATGAAGAGCAGTTGAACAAACAATAGCAGTTTGTGAATCGGGAGGCGAGGCAGCCCATGCTCACCGACGGTGCCCCATGCTACGTTTTGCTCTGTAAGGTCTAAATGTTACAATTGCTGCTCAATGGCGAGTGAGCCCACCGCCCAAATATGCCCCGGTTGCGGGACGACTGTCGATACGACTGAGGCCGAGCCATTGGCGCGCATCGCCTGTCCAACGTGCGGCAAGAAAATCCGTGTGGAGCGAACCTTCGATCATTTCGTTGTTGTCGAGACGCTCGGTGTTGGTGGAATGGGCACCGTCTATAAGGCACGCGATATGCAACTGGACCGGTTCGTCGCTCTAAAGCTGTTGCGAAGAGATCTCGGCGAGGAAGAGGACCATAAAACTCGATTACAACAAGAAGCGCGCATTGCCGCCGCCGTGAATCATCCCTGTGTGATACAGGTATTCGATTCGGGAACAGATCACGGTCAGTTCTATGTGGTAATGGAATTGGTCGATCACGGAAGCCTCGACGATCTTATGGCCCTGCAACCACGGTTGCCAGAATCACGCGTGCTCGAGATCGGCATTCAGGTCGCGAGGGGACTGCGCGCTGCGCACCGGCGAGGTCTGATTCATCGTGACGTGAAGCCAGCTAATATCTTGTTTGGCGATGAACACGCGGCAAAAATCGGCGACTTCGGTCTTGCCAGCACTGGAACCCAACGTTGGGGAATCGGAGGCGTTGTCTGGGGGACCCCGGAATATGTCGCGCCGGAAAGATTGAACAACAACCCCGAGGACTTTCGAAGCGACATTTACAGTTTGGGCGCAACATTGTTTCACGCAATTGCAGGCAAACCGCCAATCGAAGCCAGCACAAATTCTTCGGCTGCATTGCTAGAGTTAAAACAACGGCCACTCGATTTGCGGGCGATCGTGCCGGGTGTTTCGGCGGCGACCGCTGAGGTTTTGCAGCGAATGATTGCAGCTGATCCGGCGCAGCGCTTTTCCTCCTACGACGATCTGGTGGCGGAGCTTGAGCGAGCGTTGAAGGATGCAACCAGCCGCGGTGAAACGCGGCGGCGACGTTGGTCGGCGGCGCTGTCTCGTATTACTCGGCGCTTGCCACTTCTGATTCGCGTGGGGTTACCGGCCATAGTCGCTGTTGGGATTTTGTTCTTTATCGCGCGCAGCTTCTTGCCTTCCTGGACGGAACTAACGGCGAATGCGACGGCCTGGTTGGATCGCGGTCGGTGGAGTAAAGCGGTCGCCGATTATAAAGAGCAAGTCGCCCTTTATCACTTTGCTCAGGCGGCTGAGCGGATGAGGAGTGTGAAACTGATCGGCGGATACTATAAGCCTGCTGAACAAGTCGCGGAGAAGAGAGCACGGCTCATGTTCGATTGGAAGAACACCCTGATTGATGACCTCAATCGTGCGCGTTTCTCTGGTACACTCACCGACAGCTCCGGCGCACAATATACAGGCATAGTGAGTGCCACGGATGGCGGCCTCACGATGAAACTTCCGTATGGCATTGCGTGGATCACGTGGGAGAAGCTCCCCCCACAGACGTTATTGAGGGTTTCCAGATCATTCATTGACCCGGTAGCACGCGACGCCGCGGATCGACAGTGGCATTGCGCTGTCTTTGCCAGTGAAACCGGGCAAACCGAAGCGGCTAGGGAGCTGGCGGAGGCGGCTGCGAGAGCCAAGCCTGAATACAGAGAACAAATTCCCGCACTGTTCTTAGTCTTACTCATACTCTAATCCTGGTTTTGGAAGGCAAGAGTAGGAGCAGGAGCATGAGCGAGATTAAGAGCAGGAATGGGAAACAAAACGGAGATGAACGAATTCTCAGTTCTGAGCGTCAGATTTCAGACGAATCATTGCTATAATTGATTTTTGACGCGACTTTTCTTTGATCCTGCCCGCAGTGCTACAGCGTTGCTGGCGGGCGCGATATGGAGCAAAATCCACCACCACAATTTCCTTCGCCGGAAGAATTGAAGGCCAAGATCACGGAGTTTATGAAACAGAACTTTGGCGATCGGGTCTCAGTGGCTACTTTTGCCGAACCGGAACCGGCGGCGGCAGAGGAGGAGGAAAAGCCGGACAAGACCGATCACAAGGAATTCGAGTTCAGCCTTCTGCCGCGGGACATTAAAGCGCACCTCGACCGCTTCGTGATCAAGCAGGATGAAGCGAAGAAGGTTCTGGCGATCGCAGTTTGCGATCATTACAACCATGCCAATTACCTGCGCCGTCTCGAAAAAGAAGATGCCACGCGTGCACAGGAAATTGAATACATCAAGCAAAACGTGATTTTGGTTGGACCGACTGGGGTTGGCAAAACTTATCTCATCAAACACATCGCCGACTTGATCAAAGTGCCGTTCGTGAAAGCGGACGCGACAAAGTTTAGCGAGACCGGTTACGTGGGCGGCGATGTTGAAGATTTGGTGCGCGAGCTGGTGCACAAGGCCAATGGCGACGTGAACCTGGCGCAATTTGGAATCATTTATATCGATGAGATCGACAAGATCGCTGCGGCCGGAAACTTAATCGGCCGGGACGTTAGCGGACGCGGTGTGCAGACCACGCTGCTGAAGTTGATGGAGGAAACGGAGGTACCGGTTCGGAGTATGAACGATCTGCAGGCGCAATTGCAGGCGGCGTTCGAATTTCAACGACGCGGCAAGGCGAAACGAGAAACGATCAATACTCGGCACATTCTCTTTGTGGTCAGCGGCGCATTTGAGAAATTGAAGGAACAGGTGGCGCGACGTGTCCGGCACGGGCAGATCGGATTTAGCGCTGACCCAATCCAAGTCATGGACAAAGAATTGTTCCAGCACGTGACGACTCAGGATTTTATCGAATACGGGTTTGAGCCGGAATTCATTGGCCGACTGCCGGTGCGAGTCGTTTGTGAAGATCTCGATGCCGATGATCTCTTTAACATTATGAAGTATTCGGAGGGCAGTTTGCTCCGGCAATATGAGCGCGCGTTCCGCGCCTACGGCATTGAAATCAGTTTCGAAGACGAAGCTTTGCGGCTGCTGGCCGAGGCCGCCGCGACGGAAAAAACCGGCGCGCGTGGCTTGCTCACGGTGTTCGAAAAGTTGTTCCGCGACTACAAATACTACCTCGCAGGATCAGGCCTGAGCCAGCTGCGTGTTACCGCCGCGCTCGTGCGCGAGCCACAGCGTGTGCTGGATCGGTTGATGGCTGAAGGACACAAGCTGGAGGCGCAAATGCTCGAAGCCGGCGCGCGTCAATTTGCGGAAAAATTCAGCAGCGAACATAGATTGGAAATTGTTTTTGATGAAGCTGCGGTACGGCGGCTTGTCGAGCGCGCGCAAGCCGAGCGGATGACCATGAGCGATCTTTGCGCCCACTTATTTAAAGACTACCAGTTTGGATTGAACCTCATTAAAAAGAACACTGGCCAGACAAGATTTGTCATCAACACCGCAGCCGTCGATGCGCCTGACAAATTCTTGAGTGAGCTCGTGATCCAATCCTATTACCCGGCCGCAGCCGCGCAGAAAGCCTGATTGTTCATGAAGCGGTCGTTAGTCACAACGCTCGTAATTGGATTTGCCGCCGCCATCGTCGTGGGAGTCTTGCATGCAACCAGGACGATAGCGGGTTTTGAGGCTGGTGTTGCGCAGCTTGTTGCCGACTATCCCGGCGCGACAAGGGTAGTGGGCGAAAAATGGCAGTACGTTTTTGTCCTAGTAACGGCTATCGGTGTCGCCTGGCTCGGCCTCCGGAACCTGCCACGATCGCGAAGCTACTCGTTGTTCGGTTTTTTACTGATTGAGTTGCTTGTCCTTTCGTGGGTTTGCTCCCTTTACCGCGTTTTTTTCCAGCCAGTGCCGTGCATTTTTGCGATCGCACTGGCGGTAGCTGCCGCGGAGGGTTGGACGGCGTTTTTACAGAGAGACCGCTCGTATTTGGTGTGGACGCTCTTCGCAAATCGACTTTCGAAAAAAGAATTTCATCGCGTCAGCAACGGGGCGTTCGATGGCCAGGCTCAAGCGTACGAAGCGACCGTTGTGGTCTGCGATATCGCCAACAGGCACGGGTTCACAGATGCCTCTGACCCCGCCGGGTTCGCTGAGACAATGGCGAAATTTATTCGTGAGACCGCCGATGGACTGATCGAAAGAGGCGCTTATCTGCAAGCTGCCGACGGGGAAGGAGTGGTCGCTATTTTTGGGTTTCCAAATGTTGGCGGTCAACACGCCCAGGACGCAGTGTGTGCTGTGCTTGACTTGATCAAGAAATTTCGCGAGCGGCGGCAGGACAACGAACAAAGTTTCGGCGACTGGGAAATGCAGGCTGGTATCAGCTCGGGTGCGATAATTGCAGGCGCGCTAAGGGACAGCGTACATCCCGCGCTCCTGGCGAGCGGCGAACCAATTGAACTAGCGCGCAGATTGTGTGCTCTGAATCACCGATATGGATCAAAGATCCTGATTGATACGCCTACTTTCGATAGCGCGAGCGAGACGGTCGTCGCGCGCCCAATTGATTTTGTGAGTGGATCCAATTCGCACGGTCGGCTTGAAATCTACGAGCCACTCTGGCTTGCCACGGAAGCCAAACCGGAGCATGTCGCGCGCAGAGATTCGTTCTGGAGCGGCGTGGTTCTGTATCGAGAAAAACGCTGGGCGGAAGCTTATTCTGAATTTCAGAAGGCACGCGGCCCCGAGGGGGAAGACGATCCTGCGTTGCAATTCTATTTGCGCCGGCTAGAGCCGCTCGTTCTGCAGCTGACGGACTCGCCGTTGGAAGAAAGCTGAACGCACTTTGAGAAGGACGGAATATCCGGTCGCAATCCGGAATTTGATTGGGCAACTGCGACAGATGCCGGGAGTCGGTCCTCGCTCGGCAGAGCGGATTGCGCTCTGGATGGTACGGGCGCGGAACGATCAACCAGAGCAAATCTCGCGAGCTATCGCGGAAACGCGCCAGGCCATTCGCTCCTGCAAGCTGTGCGGATTTTTTTCTGCCGCCGACATATGCGAAATCTGCGCGGATTCCTCGCGCTCGACAGAGTTGCTCTGTGTTATAGAACAACCCACCGACATTCTTCCTCTGGAAAAAACCAATGCCTTTCGAGGACGATACCATTCTCTTGGAGGGAAGATTTCTCCGCTCGATCATATTGGTCCCGACGATTTGCGCATCAAAGAGTTGCTGGAACGCGTCGATCGCGAAAAGATTACCGAGATCATTTTCGCGTTGCCTGCCGATGTCGAGGGCGAATCCACCACAAATTACATTGTCGATCTCTTGAAGGACAAATCGATCAGCCTTACGCGTATTGCTCGTGGTATTCCGGCCGGTGGCGGACTGGAATCGGCCGATGAATTGACGCTTTCTGCCGCGCTTTCAGGACGGACGCAGCTCTAACGCGTGGTCATCCCGAGGGACCCCACAATTGCTAATTACGTTACGCAAGCGTTCGTGTGTTCGTTCAGCTTGATGTGAGGTCCCTCACTCCGTTCGGGGATGACACACTTGTGGATTTGAGTGTCAACCTTTGGACGTCCCGCCGTAACGTTTTGACTTTTGTAACTATTTTAACGTTGTAACTTTGCTTCATGTCCTGCGCAAAGATTGATCCAGCCCTGCACCAGCCGCACAAACCGGCCTGGATCAAAGTGCGATTGCCATCTAATCCGGTTTTCTTTTCAACCAAAGCGCTCATTTCCGATTTGCGATTGCACACGGTTTGCGAGAGCGCGCAATGTCCAAACCGATGGGAATGTTGGAGCCAGGGCACGGCGACTTTTATGATCGCTGGCGACCGTTGCACACGGGCGTGTGGGTTTTGCGCCGTGACAACCGCCAGGCCTTTCGCGCTGGAAGAAGACGAACCGCGGCGCGTGGCTGAGGCGGTGCGTCGGATGAAGCTAAAACATGTCGTGATCACCGCTGTCGCGCGCGACGATCTCAAGGATGGCGGTGCCGATCATTTTGCGCGCACGATCGCAGCAATTCGAGAGATGGATCCTTCGGTAATTGTCGAAGTGCTCGTTCCGGACTTTCATGCGCAGGATTGGTGTATCCAAATCGTTCTCGATGCCGGTCCTGACATTTACAATCACAACATGGAAACGGTGGAACGCCTTACGCCGCTGGTGCGTTCGCGCGCAAAGTACCGTACCTCGTTGCAGGTTTTACAACGTGCAAAGGACCTGTCGTCAGAAGTTGTGACCAAGAGCGGGGTCATGCTTGGCCTTGGTGAAAAGGAGACGGAACTTTTTCAGACCATGGACGATTTGCGCGAGGTCGGCTGCGAAGTCCTGACCATGGGCCAGTATTTGCGCCCAACCCCGGAACATCTACCCGTGGTCGAATACATTACGCCGGAGCAATTCAATTATTACGGCGACATTGCGCGCAGAAAAGGCTTTCTCCACGTCGCCTCCGGTCCGCTGGTTCGCAGCTCCTATCACGCGGCCGACTTTCATCCGGTGGTGCGCCGATGACAGAGACCGAGCGGGATCCGCTCGCTCAGATTCGCTCGCAAACCGCCGCGATCATTCCCGCGTATCAGGACGAAAAACATATCGGGGACATCGTTCGCCGAACCCGCGAGCGACTCGCTCACGTCGTTGTGGTGGATGATGGTTCGAGTGATTGGACGGCGCAACACGCACGAGAAGCTGGCGCGGAGGTCATTGTTCACACCCAAAACCGCGGCAAAGGCGATGCGATCAAGACGGGACTGGAACGCTGTCTCGATCGGGAAATTACATGGGCGGCCCTCCTCGATTCCGATGGTCAACATCTCCCTGAGGAAATCGATCGATTCCTGGCAGCAGCAGCACGCACGACGCAGCCGACGTTTTTGATTGGCAACCGTATGAACAATGTCACCGGAATGCCAATGATCCGGCGCGTCGTGAATCGTTACATGAGCAGGCAGATCAGCCGCGTTTGTAAGCAGGAAATCCCCGATACACAGTGCGGTTTCCGCATGTTGGATCGCCAGTTGATTCCACAATTACTTAGCGGTGGAGATCGATTCGATTACGACACTGAAGTACTCATCATCGCCAGCCGGAAAGGCTACCGGATTCAATCAGTCCCGATCACGACTGTCTACACCGATCAGGTGAGTAAGATTCGTCCGCTGCGCGATGCGATTCGCTTTTTAAAATTGATGTGGCGTTATCGCACTTGGTCGACCTCAAACAAACAGTTGTAGCGGTGGTCGCTGACCGCGGCGGTCCTCTTATGAACGCACACCATGCGCAGCTATCTTTTGTTTTCGTCGTTTTACGGCTAGCTGACGGGCGGCGCGCTGTTCGCGTTTTTTCCGCGTGTAATACGCGTGCCAGTAATGGGCGGCGCGCCATTCGCGCTGCTTTCGGGCATAGTACGCACGCCAGTATTCGGCTGAGCGTATTCGGGGGCGCCCGCGCTTTGCCATTCTGACCTCTAGGAAATTCTACGGAAACTAAAGGGCGAAGGTCCCAAATATTTTTTGCTACAGGCTGTAGTTCTCGTTAGATCGTAAATGCGCTTATCATCGCACCCGATTGTGCGCGCCACCGCACATACTCGGGGGGGTGAATTTGAATAAGTTGCGAAAAAATGAATTGTCCGCGCGGACGAACGCTACTTGATAGTGAAGAGGATACTGGCAGTCTTGCCTTCGCTCACCACGCTCATAATGTAATTCCCTGCAGAAAGCTTCTTTCCGTCCGTTGTTTTGTCGATGGTCGTTTTTGTTTTGCCTTGGAGCAAAATTACTGCGGGCGTTGAGCCCGCCACCGGTTCATTCTTCGCATTCACCATGTTCACGTTCACAATGATCATGTCGCCCTTCGATTCGACCGCCAGTTCCGCATCAGCCGCAACCGGATTTTCAATCTTCGCGAAAGGCGTGCCATCCTTTGCCTGACCACCAAGACTGACGGGAAATGGAAGCGAATCACTTGCGAAAAGACCATACGGAAAGGCTGCGAAGATGACGACGAATGAGAGAAGACGTTTCACAAGGACCAGGTTGATGCCGAATCCTGCGCAGAAACACAAGACTGGAAATCAAGGTTCGGCGCAGCTGTGCTACTGTTTCCTTGCCGGCACAGGTTTTGAGCTTTTCAGGATTTCTGACTCAGGGGTGAGCGTTGCCGGTTTGCCGCTGAAGATGACTCGGTTTGGCTTCGCGGCGAGGGTTCCCACGAGCTCTTTCGCGTATGTGGTAACAACTTTCAGGTTCAATAGAGTCACGTGCAGTTGTTTCAAATCCTCCGAAAGCTGTTTGTCAGTCGTTTTGATGAAGGAGTCAGCCGAGCCGAACACCTTATCTGCGCCCTTGGCTACGCCCTCAAGGTTTGTGATCATGTTTTGCAGGTTGTCCACGTCCAATTTTAACGAATCGGCCAGCGGCCCGAGCTTTGGCGTGAATTCACCAAGATCTTTCTTCAAACCTGTGACAGTCGCATTGAGATTATCGAGCAGCTTGTTTGCATTCTCGAACAACGGTCCGGCTTCTGCAGTGATCTGTTCGAGGCCGTACGCCGGGTGACCTTCGATCGCCGCGTTGTTAGCCAGCGTCTGGCCTCCAGGTGTCCCCGCGGAAAGCGCCACAAATTTTGGCGAAAGCATCGTGTCCGAGCTCAGCGTAGCGGTTATGTCGGTGGGCAGCGGTGGAATTCCTTCGTCGAGGCTCACGGTGACTCGCACTGCGTCCTTCTTGTTTGCGCTGGCATCGCGTTCTTTAGCCGTCAGGTGACGCATCGCGATTACGCGTCCTGCCGGCGCGCCTGCGTAACGGACTTCGGAATTAACCTTGATGCCCGTCACGTCTTCATAATTGATCTGCAAAGTTCGCGTCGGTTTCTTGAAGCGGTAACCCGAAAGCGCGAAAGTCAGCGCTCCCAGCAAGACGATGCTGCACGCTATCACGGACAGTGCGACGAAATAATCCGATAGATTGCGCTTAATCAAGCTCATGAATGTCCAGTCCGTGTGCAATGACGAATGTCGAATGCCGAAAGAATGACGAAATCCGAATTACGAAAGAGTCTTTCGCTGTGCCCGGAATATTTTCGAACTTGGTCATTTGATCATCATTCGTCGTTAGCGCTTCGTCATTCATGACGCATGTCACGCTGTTTTCCGGTGAAATCTGTGGCGCGCTGCAACGAAGGGGCGCGGTTTAACGTGCTGATGGTCCTCGTGTTCTTCCTGTGAAAGGTTCAACGGCACCGGTCCGTCAGCCTCGCCGTGAATGAATTGCTGCACTTCCGGGTTTGGACTGTTTCGAATCTCATCCGGTGTGCCTTGCGCGACAATACCACCGTGACCAAGCATGATCATGCGAGTTGCAATGCGAAAGGCGCTGGTCATATCGTGGGACACTACCACTGCAGTCATGTGGGTCCCATGCGTCAGTTTCAAGGTGAGTTCATCTACTACTGCGGTCATGATTGGGTCTAGCCCCGAGGTCGGCTCATCGCTAAATAATAATTCCGGGTCGAGCGCAAGCGCGCGGGCAAGCCCCACACGCTTTTTCATCCCGCCGCTGATCTCATCTGGTTTGAGCTCTTCAAAGCCTGTCAGTCCCACCATTTCAAGCTTTTGCTTCACGATTTGCTCAATTTCGGCGATGGATTTGTCAGTATGCTGAAAAAGTGGCAACGCAACGTTCTCGCCTACTGTGAGCGAGGCGAGTAACGCGCCGGATTGGAACAGCATCCCGAATCGCAGCCGCACACGTTCAAGCTCGCGCTCCTTCATCATTGTAATCTCTTCGCCAAAAAGCTTTACGCCACCTGAGGTTGGTTTCATTGAGCCGATCATGTGGCGGAGCAAAGTGCTCTTGCCGCAGCCGCTGCCGCCCATGATAACGAGTGTTTCGCCGCGGTGAACGTTAAAAGAAATGTCGTCGAGCACTGCCCGGTCGCCGAATTTTCGGACAAGATTCGTTACTTCGATGATGGTGTCTCCGTTGGCATTCATGAATTGAAAAAGAAAATCCCGGTTAGCACCGCATTCATCACAAGCATTGCCAGCAATGCTTGTACGACCGAAGCCGTTGTCGCTTGACCAACACCCTCCGCGCCGCCTTCGACATTCAACCCAGCGCTGCAGGCAACAGTGATGATAATCCATGCAAAAACTACGCTTTTGATCATTCCTGAATACAAATCCCATGCGTCCGCGCTTTGCAATGCTTCCATCACATATCCGGCAGTATTAAAATCGAGCGCGAAACGGCAGACTGCCCAGCCGCCCAGGATGCCAATGTAATTTCCAAAAATAGTGAGCGCGGGCAGCATTATCATCATCGCCAGAAACCTCGGCACAACCAGATATTGAACCGGATTGATTGCCATCACTTCAAGCGCCTCGATTTCCTCTGATACTTTCATTGTCCCAAGTTCTGCTGCGACAGCGGAGCAGCTGCGTCCAATCACGATCACCGCGATCAGGACCGGTCCCATTTCGCGCAAAAGGGTGAGCATGACCAGATCTGGAATGTACATTTCTGCGCCGAGACTTTCGAGGGAATGCGCGGCTTGCATGGCGAGCGTCACACCTACGCTGAACGCTGTCAGTGCCACCATTGGTGTCGCACGCACGCCGATGGCCACCATTTGTCTGAAGATCGGCGCGATTTTGAAAAATTGACCGGTAAACGGCGCAATCAAAATCCAGTAGAGCAGACTTAGATTAAGCTGGAGATAGTTTTTCACTTGCCGTTCGAGCGCGCAGAATGACAAGGTCTAGGCGCTTACAAAAGCCGAAAGTTCGTACGCTGATGGAGTTGTTGACTAACACTTATCTAAGACGCGATGGCTCAAAGTGAAATCGAGACGATCCGCGCGCTACTGAGTTCCAAACCGCGACCTGTTGGATGGCTCGAGCGACGAAAGCGTCTCGATGAAGTCGGTTCTGTTTGGCCTGTAGCTGGAGACGTAAAGCTCACTGCAGTGGATGTCGACGGGATACCAGGAGAATGGTCGATCGTACCCGGAAGCGACCCCTCTCGCGTGCTGATGTTTTTCCATGGCGGTGGCTATTGTTCAGGTTCGATTATAAGTCATCGACGACTCGTGACTGAGGCGGGGCGCGCCGCCGGAGTGCGAACGCTGGCGATTGGCTATCGACTGGCCCCGGAGAATCCGTTCCCCGCAGCGTATGACGATGCGCTGACGACATGGCGTCTTCTGCGAAATCAGGGTATTCCCGCTGCGCACATCGCCATTGGCGGCGACAGCGCTGGCGCTGGCCTCACAATAGCGTTGATCAGTCGGTTGCGAGACGCACATGAGGAGTTTCCGGCTTGCGCTTGGTTAATCTCGCCGTGGACCGATCTGACGTTGTCCGGTTCAACGCTTGCCAGCAAGGACGCGATCGATCCACTCATGCACAAGACATACCTAAATGAATTGGCTTGCGCATATTTGCCCGCAGGAATGGATCGGAAAGATCCGCGGGTTTCGCCTCTTTATGCGGATCTCAGGGATTTCCCGGCAATACTAATTCAAGCAGGCTCAGCCGAGACGTTGCTTGATGATGCTACTCGCTTTGCAGGTGTAGCTGGCGCGGCCGATGTCCGCGTGAATCTGGAAATCTGGCCGCAGATGATCCATGCATGGCCTTTGTGGAACGCTCATCTTGAACCCGGCCGCCGCGCGCTTGCTAACGCTGGCGCATTTATCCGACGACATCTTTACAGCAGGAGCGAGCGGCGCGGCTCAAACTGCTAAAGCAATCTGCGCTTGCGATGATCTCCGAGATTGCTGCCAGAAGAGCTCCCGACCGTATCCCTTTTGTCATTCTGACCGGAGCGAAGCGGAGTCGAAGAATCTCTGGATTTCTTCCGTCGGCGGATCATTTTCAAAAGACTGAGATGCTTCGACTTCGCTCAGCATGACAAGCTGGTTAGGTAGGTGCTAAAGCAACCCGCGCTTGCGAAAATCGCCCAGATTGCCGCCAGAAGAACGTTCGACCAGATCGATGGTGAATTTCAGGAGGCACACCTCCCAGGCGTCATCGACACCCTGGATCACCGCGCTGAGCGGCTCATTTGCGCTCTCGACACGACGTCTGGTGCGATTGATCACTGAATCAATTGAATCGCGCAGTGTTTGCTCGCTCAGATCGGTTTTGCGAAACTGAAAACCGTAACGGAGCACCGCAATATTCCGGGCTTGCTCACGGAGCTGATCTACGTAGCGCTCCGCCTTGTCTCCGAAGCCTTCCAACAACAGTCGGCAGTAATGTTCCGGCGTAACGATTTGCGGCCGCTCCGCGTGAATTTTTCCATTGCGAATCCGGACCTGATCGACTCGATCCATCAGCTCCGAGATAAGATAAAAATTGAAGCTAGTACCGCCGAAGGTCGCAATCTGTCGCTCAGGAGCAACAATCACATGCGTGTTTTCAATGGCGTAATCGAAATCGTCCCGGGTCATGGTGGATCAAGATAAGCTAGCGCGTCACACGACCGTTTCAAAAGAGTCCGGGGGTAATTAACAGACGGATTAAATAACGAAATCCGAATGATCCGCCTTCGCCATCTACGGCGTGACAAGTGAAAGACAAAAGAATGAACAGCGAAATCTGCGTTGCCAGCGTGATTTCGTATAGCAGGTGCGATTTAACGATTTAAGGTGGCGAAGGCATTTGCCGTTCCTGGCTAATCGCGTTGTGCTTGCTGTTGCTGACCCTCCGGCGATTGGAACAGTGAGAGATATTGACCGTAACCTTCTTCCTTCAGCTTCTCTACTGGAATAAAACGCAGCGCCGCGGAGTTCACACAATAACGTTCCCCGGTTGGTGCGGGACCATCATCGAAGACATGACCGAGGTGCGAATCGCTTGTTTTTCCTCGGACCTCAGTGCGTTCCATTCCGTGGGATGTATCCCGCTTCTCCACTACGCTGTCAGACGATATCGGCTTGGTGAAGCTCGGCCACCCGGTGCCGCTATCGAATTTATCCAGCGAACTGAACAACGCTTCGCCGGTAATAATATCGACGTAGATTCCTGCCCTATGATTGTCCCAGTAAGCATTCTGAAATGGAGTTTCCGTCCCGCATTCGCGCGTCACGTGATACTGGTCCTTGGTCAGTTGTCTTTGTAATTCAACATTGCTGGGGACTGGCTTGGTTGGATTCATTTTCTCAGCTTCCTTTTTTTGCGTTTGAGCATAAGCAAGGAAAATCGAGCCGACAATTACAACGATTGCGCCAAGCAAGCCAAACCACAACGTCTTATGCGACCCATGATGGGGGCGTAATAAATGTGCACTTTTCATACCCTGAACCTGAAGTTGTGATCGATCCCCTTAGCGTTCCCTGACTTCCCCGAGAGTGCCAAACAATCTACATAGGATTGTTTTCTCTGGCAAATGGTGCAGCCGCAAGATCGATCTTCTCTAATTGAATTCGCAAACAAGCTAGAAAATGGTCGGGCTTCCGACTTTTGTGTAGGCCATTTTTCCGATCAATCGTGCCGCCCGGCTTCCGGGACGCGAATGTAGCGACGCAGCGCTACCAATCCGATCGGCGCGATCGATGCCGCCAAAGCAAAGATTAGCCACATTGTTCCGGAGTGTCGTGGACCGTGCTCGGGACAGAACGCGGCCAGCAACCAGCCACCGGTTCCGACAAGGATCTTGCCGACGAGAAATGGAAGGTACGCCAGCGAGCCGTACGACGCTTCCTGTCCTTTCGGTGCAATCGCTGCGGCATATTCATAGACTCTCGGCGAGTAGAACGCTTCGCCGATCGAGAAGACCGTAAGATATAGCGCAGCCATGGTGTAGTAAGGATGAACACTTCCGTGCACCCCCAGGTAGCCGTGCCCAAGCCATTGTCCGATGCCGCTGTTAGCGGCAGATTGGAACCATTCCGTCGGCAGTGCCATGATGAATACTCCAGCGGCACATATTGCTCCACCGATCACCACCATCCGATAAGCCGCAAACTTTTGCGTGAGCGCGCCTACGACCGGCACCAGGAAAATAATGATGATCGCGTTGATTGCGGCAAGCTTCCCAACAGGAGCGTCGAAGCCAAGTTCGCGGATGCCCCACTTCGGAAACACATAATCCAACTGCAAAAAAATCGCTTTGAGAAATCCGATGAAGAGAAAAAAACCGAGCAACCGGTAGAAGGCGGACTGGCTAATCAGCCGCCGGAAAAGATGCGCTGCGTCCATCGCGCTTTTCCGTACTGTCGCTCCGATACCGCTCCAAAAAGAGCGCGCAGTCCCGCGATTGCGCGACGATTCATCAATTACGGGTCCTCCGTTGGTTGCTTCCGCTCCTCGGCGAATAAAATAGATGACGGGAAACAGCACGATCTCGAAGATCAGGCTCACAATAAACAGTTGCTGATACGTGGTCGGTTCAAACCCGAAGAGACTGACATGTAAATTTAGCTGGCGGACGTAATCGAATAGGAACCCGGCGGCCACATACCCGACGTTCATTATTGAGTAGATGATCGAGAATGAAATCGATCGTTGGGCTGTTGTGGAATAGCGTCGCGTAGCCGCCAGGAGTACCGGCGTCCCGAGCGCTTCACCGATTGCCAACGGGAGAACCCCGCAGGCGAGAGCTAATGGTGGGACCGTGGTAACGACCATTACGCTGCGAGCCACGGTGCAGATGGCGACGCCGAGGAAGAAAGTGCGGCGCAGCCCGATCGCATCCGTGACCGAGCCAGCAAGCAACGTAAAGATGGTCATAGCTGGCGCCCAGACCCAGCCGACCAAGGCTCCTGCCGCTTGATCGCTAAAGCCAAGATCCTTCGACAGCCATAGCACCATTGTTTTGTTCGTGACCGAGTAAGCGGTGTAGATGAAGAACTTGATCAGGAACGTCAGCCACAACTCGCGCTGCGCTCCCTTGAGCACAGTGAATTTCGCGATAAAACCGCGCAGTCCTGTCAGCACGACCGGAGCAACACCGTCTTCCGGCACGAATGTTTCTTTCGCTGCTTCTCCCATGGCGTTCAGTTACACCATGTTTGCCACAAATTCGCGCGCGTCGAATGGTGCAAAATCATCCAGCTGTTCGCCGGTGCCTACGAAACGTGTTGGGATTCCCAGCTCGTCCTGGATTGCGACAACGATGCCCCCCTTGCCGCTGCCATCGAGCTTGGTGACAATCAGACCGGTCAGCCCAATGGCGGTTTGGAATTCGCGCGCCTGGCTGAGCGCGTTACCGCCAGTCGTCGCATCAACCACCAGCAGCGTTTCATGCGGCGCATCTGCGTCTTGCTTGGCGAGAGTGCGTTTCACTTTTTCAAGCTCGGCCATCAGATTCTTTTTTGTGTGCAGCCGACCGGCCGTATCGCAAAGGAGAAAGTCAGCCTGACGTTTTGCGGCAGCCTGATAGGCTTCGTAACAAAGCGCGGCTGGATCGGCGTTGTATTGTCCTTTGATCATTTCGACGCCGAGCCTTGTTGCCCAAATTGCAAGTTGCTCGATCGCCGCTGCCCGAAAAGTATCTGCTGCTGCCAGCAAGACGCTGTGTCCATCTTTCTGAAGATAATGAGCCAGCTTCGCAGTCGATGTGGTCTTGCCAGTGCCGTTGACACCCAGGAGCAGGATCACGTTTGGTTTACCGGCTAGAGGCCGGATGGCGGCAGTGTTTGCAGGTAAAACCTGCGAAATTTCCTGGCGTACAACTTTCACAACGTCATTTATTCCCATCAGAGACCAGGCTTCCCGTTCCTGGAGTGTTTTAATGATGCGAGTGGTCATCGGCACCCCGAGGTCCGCGCGAATAAGCGATTCCTCGAGCTCATCCCAGTCGATGGGTTTACCGGCGAAATGTTCGGCGAGAGTCTTAAGGAATTTCATAGATTATGTAGCCGCTTCGCTCTGCGAAGCGCCGCACTCGGCTCTTTAACACATCACACGTCGCGTCGCGCAGAGGTTCGACGGCTACAACGTTTTCTTCACTGGTTCCCGCGCGGGCCGGTCCAAATCTTTTCGTACCCGATCGAGAATACCGTTGACGAAACGACCTGACTCGCCACCACCAAAAGTTTTTGCCAACTCAATCGCTTCATTAATCGAGACCACCGGCGGTATATCGTCGCGATAAAGCATTTCGTAAATCGCCAGGCGGAGGACATTGCGATCAACCACTGAGATACGGCGAAATTCGTAGTTCTCACAGTAGCGGCGAATCCGTTCATCGATTTCCGGCAGGTGCGCGACCATTCCCTCGATAAGAGGCTGCGCAAACTCGCGAACCCTTGTTGTGGCGGGGCAGAATTCCCAAAAATCGTCAATCTTGTCCGGTCCTTCCCCGCGCTGAAGATCGCGCCAGAAATGATACTGAATCGCCGCCTCACGTGCTCGCCGTCTTTTCCCCATAAACTACCCTCTGCGAAGTTTCGACATGACACCTGCAATTTCCACTGCTGCCCGCGCCGCCTCGGTGCCGCGGTTAATTGCATTTTCCAGACAACGCTCGCGTGCCTGATCTTCGTTGTCGAAGCTGAGCACGACGTTGATCACTGGCACGCCGTGATCAATGGCAATTCGCTGGAGGGCATCAGTCACGGAGCGGCTGAGATTTTTGGCGTGGTTTGTTTTTCCACGCATGATCACACCGCACGCGATAATTGTGTCGGCTTTTTTCTTTCGTGCTAACTCCCGAACAACTATTGGGATTTCGAACGAACCCGGCACGCGGTGAATCGAAATTGCCGCGTTCGGCGCAAGCTCATGCAGCTCTTTGGTGGTATGATCAATCAACCCCTGGACGTACGGCGTGTTAAATTGGCTGGCTACGATCTGGAATGTGCGCTTGCCCTTTTCAACTCGCGGGCGTCGCGTCGCGTTGGTCGACATTCTCTAAGAATTACGATTTGACCTCGCTGCGATCCGCAATCGCAAATCCGCAATCCGCAATCACAAGAGATGTCCCAGCTTCGTCTTTTTGGTCTCGAGATACTTCGCGTTGTGCGGATTGGCTTCGCTACGGATTGGAACCTGCTCCACCATCTCCAGGCCGTAGCCTTCGAGTCCGACGACCTTCTTCGGGTTGTTGGTCAGAAAACGGAACTGACGCACTCCTAGATCGAAAAGGATCTGCGCGCCGAGCCCGTAATCTCGCAAATCACTGGGATATCCAAGCCTCGCGTTTGCTTCGACTGTGTCGAGTCCTTCCTCCTGCAACTTGTAAGCGTGAATTTTTGCCGCGAGCCCGATGCCACGTCCCTCCTGACGCATATAAATCAGCACACCGCTGCCTTCCTCCTGAATTTGACGAAGCGCCGCGTGCAATTGATTTCCGCAGTCGCATCGTCGTGAACTGAACACGTCCCCGGTGAGGCATTGGCTGTGTACACGCACCAGCGTCGGCTTGTTCTTATCGATCTTGCCTTTGACCAGGGCGAGATGATGCCGGCCGTCGAGTTTCGAGCGATACAAATGTAAATCGAAATCGCCATAGTCAGTCGGCATTTTCACTATTTGCTCCAACTCGACTAGTTTCTCGCGAACGCGCCGATGCGCGATCAAACTCTGGATCGTGCAAATGCGCAGGCTATGTTTCTTGCGGAATTCCATCAACTCCGGTAACCGCGCCATGGTTCCGTCGTCGTGCAAAATTTCGCAGAGTACACCCGCCGGTTGTAGTCCGGCCAATCTTGCCAGATCGACAGCCGCCTCCGTGTGACCGGCTCGTCGCAATACCCCGCCATCCTTCGCTCGCAACGGAAAGACATGCCCCGGTTGGTTGAGATCTTCAGGAGCCGATTTCGGATTCGCGATTGCCAGAATCGTGGTCGCGCGATCGTAAGCGCTAATGCCCGTGGTCACGCCACGCGCGGCATCAACCGAGACGGTAAAATCTGTCTTATGTTTCTCGCGATTCTGCGCCACCATGCGCTGCAAGCCGAGTTGTTCCGCGCGTTCGTTTGAAATAGGCGCGCAGATCAAGCCGCGCCCGTACGTAGCCATGAAGTTAATCGCTTCAGGGGTTACTTTTTCGGCGGCCATCACCAGATCGCCTTCGTTTTCGCGATCGGCGTCGTCCGTCACAATGACAATGCGGCCCTTGGCGATGTCGCTTATGACATCGTCAATAGCATCAAACTGAAGTGTCTCCTTCGTCTTGGCGATCATCGGAATTAATACCATTACTTCCCCTACGGGCCTGAGCAACCCTAACTCTTGCTCATGCTCGTAATCGTAATTGAAGCAGGTAGGGGCAGTTCACCCGAACTGCCTTCCACACGCGTTATCGACGCCGGGCCAGGCGATTGAGGTCAATCGCCCCTACCTGATGCCACAATCGCCTCGGGTCGGTACATGTCGCGGTTGCTTCCTTGAAATTCAGCTTTCAGTTTCACTTTGAAATTGGCGAGGTCGACCAAGTCCCAGCGCGTGAATTTCCATCTGCCGTTTTTCTCCCGTGGCTCATGTTCGAATCCAACGACCAAATGCACAGCTTCGTCGCGAACTTTGTTGGTAGCGACTTTTGGTTCGAAATAGAATGCGCGGAAATTGCTCTCACGACTCCCGGCAACATAAAGCTTTGGATCGAGATAGAATACCCGTTCGCTCGCCAGATCGACAATGCGCAGATCGGGATAACCGGAACGTCGCAGGCGACCTTCCGCCGTGCGCGGGAAGTCGCAATTCAGTCCCGGCACGACGCTCAACAGCTGGCGCAGAGTATCTTCGAAGTGACTGCTTCCTTCATTGATGCGGGCGACGTTTTGGATCGCGCTGTCACGGATATTGAAGCGTTTGATTGTCTCAGCGCACGCCGCGCTGATCTGTTTAATCACTCGCTGATCGATTTCGTCTTTCTGGCAATACGCGCTTGCCCGTCGCGTCAAAAATCACTTGGGCAAACGGAACTCCGCGCAACTGTCGAACTTCATCAAGCAACCACGGGATTAATTGATCTACCGGAGCATCTACGTCCGATTCTTGCAGGGCAAGCGCTTCGCCAGCCAAACATATAGACGCGAGCGGGGCGGTCGCGCTACAGGCTACAATAGCGAAGAAAACAATCAATGCGGGAAGCATTCGCCGATTCAAAATCCGTGCTTGCGATCAAACAAGAGCAAAGCAATCAAGCTGCGTCGTGTATAGGATCGCTAATCCCGGCCTGAGCAGGGAACCAAAGGCTGGAATTGCGTAACGGATGAAAAAAGAAAATGCTACCGCAGCCAGGCAGCTCGTAATGGATAAGTCTGACAAAATTTTTATCGCCGGTCATCGCGGCATGGTCGGCAGCGCACTAATTCGGCAGCTTGAGGCCGATGGCTTCGCAAAGTTGCTCGTTCGCGACAGATCAAAGCTGGATCTCCGAGATGACAGTGCCGTTTCGAAATTTTTCGGAGAGGAAAAGCCAGATGTCGTGATTCTCGCGGCCGCGAAAGTCGGCGGCATCAAGGCAAACAACGATCAACCAGTGCAGTTCCTTCTTGAGAATTTGCGGATTCAGAACAACGTCATCCGTTCGGCCTACGAAACCGGCGCGCGTAAACTTCTCTTTCTTGGAAGCTCGTGCATTTACCCGAAATTCGCGCCGCAACCGATCCCTGAAACTGCTTTGTTGAGCGGGCCGCTCGAGCCAACCAACGAAGCTTACGCAATTGCGAAGATTGCCGGCATCAAGCTTTGCCAGGCATATGCTCGCGAGTACGGCGCTAATTTCATCTCAGTGATGCCGACGAACCTTTATGGCCCCAACGACAATTTCGATTTGGAAACATCACACGTCCTGGCCGCGCTCTTGCGCAAAGCGCACGAAGCTAAGATGCGGAAGGATCGAGAGATGATCGTGTGGGGCTCCGGAAAGCCACGTCGTGAATTCTTGCACGTGGACGATCTTGCTTCCGCGTGTCTCTTGCTGCTGGAAAAATACGATTCTCCGGAAATCATCAATGTCGGATGCGGCGAAGACATTTCGATTCACGACCTGGCTGAGTTAATCTGCGACGTGGTTGGTTTCGATGGCGATCTCACTTGGGACGCAACCAAGCCAGATGGCACGCCGCGAAAACTTTTAGACGTTACCAAGCTTCACGCTCTTCGTTGGAAGCCGTCGATCCCGCTGCGGAGCGGTATCACCCGAACGTATGAATGGTTCCTCGCGAACTACATCAGATGATCCTCGCAAAAGCGGTAACGCGGCCTGTGAACAATGAAGGCGATACTCCCGCGCATTTCTCCGCGTGCTATCTGCTGGGAAAGGACGAGCATGAGCTCATCCGCTTATTGAAGGAGTGAGTGCCGAGGGGGGCGCGCCAGCTGATGCAACGCCTACGCACAGTTGACCCCGAAAGTATTCGGGGTTGACTGCGGCAAATGAAACCTTTGCGCATCGGAGTTGTTGGGGTTGGTCATATCGGGAGCAACCATGCGCGGCTGTATGCGGAGATTCCGTCGGCCCAGTTCACCGCAGTGTACGATGTGGATCCTTTCAGAAGTCGAACCATTGGCGGAAAATTCGGTGCGACACCTGCCAAATCGCTCGACGAATTTATCGAAATGGTAGATGCCGCTTCAGTAGCGACGCCGACTAACGCGCACTATGCGATTGCTCGCTCTTTGCTGACAAAGGGCAAACATGTGCTCGTCGAAAAGCCCATCACCGACAATACTGCCCACGCTACCGAGTTGGCAGAGTTAGCCACGCGTAGTGGTCTCATTTTGCAAGTCGGCCACGTGGAACGGTTCAATCCGGTTCTGGGTGCGCTGGAAGCCCATCTGACGCATCCCCGGTTTATCGAAGCGCATCGGCTCTCGCCGTATTCGGAACGAAGCACAGATATCGGTGTCGTTCTCGATTTAATGATCCATGACTTGGAAGTCATTTTGCATTTTGTGCGCTCGCCGCTTTGGAGCATCGACGCAGTGGGCGTGCCGGTCCTTAGCCGGAGCGAAGACATCGCCAACGCGCGACTGCATTTTGAAGATGGTTGCGTCGCAAATGTCACCTCCAGCCGTATCAGTCCCGAGCGCCTCCGCAAGATTCGCATCTTTCAAGAGGACGCTTATCTCTCGCTCGATTACCAAAATCAAAGCGGCGAAATCTATCGACGGGTTGGGGGACATATCACGCGCGACAGAGTCGATATTGAACGCGAGGAACCGCTTAAGGTTCAGCTCGCTTCGTTTATCGAATGCGCGAGCACGGGACGCGAGCCGCTTGTTTCGGGTTCTCAAGCGACTGCAGCATTGAAGCTAGCAGTCGAAATAACAAAGCGAATCGCGCCGAGTGGGTAGACGATCGGGTTCCAGTTCAACTGTAGAGGCAGGCGTGTCGCCTGCGTGGCGGTGGGTTTTGCAGCCGACACGGCTGCCACTACAAAAATGACAATCTATTTCGTCGCTGGCGAAGTCAGCGCCGACAATCACGGCGCAGCATTAATGCGTAGCTTGCGCGAGCTGGACGGCGAACTCAAGTTTGCGGGGCGCGGCGGACCCCTAATGCGAGAGGTTGCTGGCGAGCAATTCAAAGATTGGATCGGCGAGGCGGCGGTCCTCGGTTTATGGGAAGTGCTCAGAAAATATGGTTATTTTCGGCAACAGTTCAACGAAACGCTTCACGAAATTCTCGAGAATGAACCCAACGCGGTCGTGCTCATTGATTATCCAGGTTTCAATCTGCGCCTTGCGCGCGCTCTGCGACGGCAGGCGCCACAACAAAAGATAATTTACTATATCAGTCCCCAGGTATGGGCTTGGAATCGCGGACGTATCAAGAGAATGGCGCAATCGATCAATCTGGTGCTCTGCATTTTTCCGTTTGAAGTCGATTTCTACAGCCAGGCTGGCTTGCGCGCACTGTTTGTCGGTCATCCCTCGATCGAAAGATTACGTGTCCGAAAGATCAAAACACAACGTGATGGAAATTTAATCGGGCTCTTTCCCGGTAGTCGCTCTCGCGAGATTCGAAAGATTTTTCCGGTGATGCTGGATACGGCGCGTCAGCTTCGGAAGCACAACCGGAACCTGCGTTTTGAAGTCGCGGCTGCATCCGAGCAACTGGCTCAGGAAATGAAGCCGGCCGTCGCCGGACTGGATCAACCACAGGATCGAGAGGCAATCCAAATCAAACTCGACGAGACGGCGGTAATCATGCAGCGCGCATGGGCCGGGATCGTTGCCTCGGGGAGCGCGACGCTGGAAGCTGCGTATTTTCGGTTGCCATTTGTGCTGATTTATAAGGTGGCGTGGCCGACTTACCTGGCAGCGAGGTTCGTAGTGAGTGTGAAATATCTTGGTATGCCTAACCTGCTCGCAGACAAAGAAGTGGTTCCAGAGTTCATTCAGTACCGCGCAAAACCAAACACTCTCGTCAAAGTCTTGCAGCCGCTAATTGAAAATGCAAACGCGCGCGAGCGGATGATTTCTCAGTTCGATGCGATTATTCCTAAGCTGGGCGAAACGGGAGCGAGCGAAAGAGCCGCGCGAGCGATTATTGAAGAGATTAGGAGCGCGACTTAACTAATCACGCGATGAAAATTTGGGATATTTCACGAACGCTCTCGGATGATTTGGCAGAATGGCCCGGTGACGAGCCGTGTCGTTTTCGATTGATGAGAGAGAAGGCGAAAGGCGCAAGCGTTAACCTGGGTGCGCTTAGCATGAGCGTGCACAATGGTACGCACGCGGACGCCGCGTTTCATTTTGACACGAGTGGTGAAACAATTGAGAAAGCGCCGCTCGAAACATATTTGGGACGCGCGACCGTGGTCGATCTTGTGCAAGCTTTCTTAGACGCCAAGGAGAAACACCTGATCACCATTGAAGATCTCCGGCTGTCCGCTGAGCAAATCGCAACGACGTCTCGCCTCCTGGTGAAGACTGGTCGATGGAGCGATTCAACCGTTTTCCCAGATAAGATTCCTGTGATCGCTGCCG
>JBKPOB010000070.1:0-45658 GCA_046732875.1 Verrucomicrobiota bacterium
GTTTTCCTCTTCGTGTTTGGCTTTCTTTGGTACGGAATGCTGATGCACGGCGCGCATCGAGAAGTGCCTGCGCTCTTCCGACCTGAAGCAGAATTCAAAGAGCATTTCCCGTGGCTAATCTTTGGCGATATCGTCATGGCATTCTTTCTCACAGTGCTCTGTGCCCGTTTCGTTCCGGCGAGCGGCGCAGGAGGCGGGGCGATGCTGGGACTCCTCGTAGCGCTGGTTTATACCGGTGTACACCTGATCGACTTCGGGGTAATGCCGCTGACAACCAAAATTCTGGGCGGCTGGATTGTCGGCAGCTTGATCGAATACTCGATCGCCGGCGCAATCATCGGCGCTATCTACAAGCCGAGTCCGTCTGCGACGATCTAGGGTCTAATTAGAGGTTAAATTCATGAAGCGATTTCTCATCGCTTTCATTGCTGCATTTATTTTCATCTTCTTGTGGGGATGGTTCTATAACGGCGTCCTGCTGAAGGATGTTTTTGCTGAAGCGCAAAGTCTTTTCCGGCCGCGCGAAGAGATGATGAGCTTGTTTCATTGGATCATTATCGGCCAGGCTGGTTTGGCGCTCGCATTCGTCATGATTTACTCCAGCGGTTTCGCCGGAGGCGGAATCGCAGCCGGTGTTCGACTCGGAATCATGCTGGAAATTCTGGCGATCGGGGCGCGCTGCGCGATTTACGCAACGCAACCTTTCCCAGCGAAGCTTCTCGTGCTGATCAGTATCGGCGGGTTTATCGAGATGATCGTAACCGGAGTCATCGTCGGAGCGATTTACAAGCCCATAACTGCGCGAGGCAGTTAGCGACTCAATCGGTTGCAGCGAGCTGCTTCCGGGGAGCGCACGTGCCTCGCGTGCTGATTTCGGCGCCCTCGCCGAAATGCTCTGCGTGTGAAAAGCGCAACTACCGGCGTCTTAGGAAAAGTTCGCGATGACGAGGCGTCATCCGTCCGAGCCGGACTCGCATTAGAACGCGAGGGCGCGTGCGCTCCGCTGAATCTGCGATAACGTCAGTGCCCATGGAAAAACCTTCGCAAACTCCGGCGGCCCTCGGCTATCGCATGCCGGCGGAATGGGAGGCCCACACCGCGACCTGGCTTTCATGGCCGCGGCGCGAAGGGATCAGTTTCCCGGACTCATTTTATCGTGTCATGCCCACCCTGCGAGCAATGGTCGAGGCGCTCATCGAATCGGAGCAGGTTTGCATCAATATCTTCAATGGCGCGCACGAAGCCGAAGCGCGTGAGGTCTTACGCGACTTGCCGATGGAACGAATCTCGTTTCACCTGGTTCCCACAAACGAGCCCTGGTGTCGCGATCACGGACCAATATTTCTTACGCGCGATGAGCGTTGGAGCCGGCTCGTCCCCGAGCCGGGGCAGACCGGGCGGCGCGAGGGCGCGCCGGCTCCACTCGCGGTAGTTGATTGGGATTACAACGCCTGGGGGAACAAATATCCGCCATTTGATTTGGATGAAGTGGCCCCAACGCGAGTCGCGGAGATTCTCGGTGTGCCTGTGTTTTATCCGGGCATGATTTTGGAAGGCGGCGCGATTGATGTGAATGGTGCGGGCGCTCTGCTCACCACGGAGTCATGTTTGCTAAATAAAAATCGAAATCCGAATCTTTCCCGCGATGAGATTGAACAACAACTGCGGGATTACCTTGGGGTTAGCGATATTCTATGGCTCGGCAACGGCATCGCCGGCGATGATACGGACGGTCACATTGACGATCTCACCCGGTTTGTCGCTGAATCGACCGTTGTGACCGTTGTAGAAGAAAATCGCGACGACGAAAATTACCAGCCGCTCCGAAAAAACCTCGCGCGCCTGCAGACGATGAAAATTCGCGGCCGCACCCTCGACATTGTTACGCTTCCGATGCCGAAGAAGATCATGCGCGAAGGATTACGGCTGCCGGCTACATATGCGAATTTCTACATCGCAAACAGTTGCGTTTTGGCACCAACATTCGCTGATCCCGCTGATGAAGCTGCGTTGTCGGTCCTACGTGAATGTTTTCCTGGTCGCCGCGTCATCGGGATCGATTGTCGCGAACTGATTTGGGGACTCGGCGCGTTTCATTGCCTCACCCAACAGCAACCAGCGGTATGAGTAGGGGCGATTGACCTCAATCGCCTTCGGGCGGTTCGGTGAACCGCCCCCTACCGTCAATCAACTGTCGGTCCCGGTTTGTAGCCGCTGGTTAAGATTGCATCGTGAAGATCGGGCGGGTGCGTCTTGCGCGCGTCAAACGTGATGATGACGCGCTGATGCTCGAGATCGGCCTTTACATCTTTCACTCCGGTAATTTTCTTCAGTACCGGTCTGAGTTTACGCACGCATTCATCGCAGTCTTCGCCTTCAGTCGCGATCTCGATGGTTTCCAGGATGGCGTGATCGGCGCGCTCCGGGAAAAACGGATCCGCTGGATCAGGATCGTTTGGTCGTGCAGGGTCCATCGCTTTACTTTTTCTCTTACTAACGTGCGACACCCGCACAACGGTCGTCTTGTGCAGGCTGTCATCCTGATCCCGCAGCCGGGGGAGAAGGATCTCACGCTCGGTCATGGATGACACAAGCTCATTTGTGTGAACCGCGATCGTGGACGAGGTTCCTCGCTTCGCTCGGGATGACCGCGACCTCACGCGCTATGGGCTCGAGCACCTGCCAGACAGTTTCGGCAAGAACCTTCTGGCCCGCTGCGTTTGGATGAATTCCATCGGACAAGTTCCGTGATGAATCACCCGCCACGCTCTGCAGCAGGTACGGTACAAGCGCCGCGCCGTTTTTGGCAGCGAGATCGGCAAACATCTTGCCGAACGCGGAAACATAGTCGTCGGCTGCATAGTTGGGCAGTTGCATTCCCGCGATCAAGATGCGCACACTTGGATTTCGCGCTCTTACCTTATCAATGATCTGCTGAAGATTGTTTTGGATTTGGTCAACCGGTACTCCTCGAAAAGCATCGTTGATCCCAAGCTCAACAATGAAGATGTCGATCTTGCGCTTTAGGTGAGGTGGAAGCCGCTCCAGACCGCCTTCCGTAGTGCCGCCGGCCGCGCTGGCATTGGTGACCTGAAAATTCAGACCTGCAGCCCGTAACTTCTTCGCGAGCAACCTCGGGTAGGCTTCGTTTGGCGCGAGTCCGAAGCCCTGAGAAAGACTGTCCCCCAGCACGAGAATCGTTTTCCTCGGGACGGCGTGGACGGTTTCAACAAATAAGGTCAACCAAATGACACCAAGGAATGCGATGCAAGATCTCACAACCAAACGCTGAACGATTAATGTCCAGCTCTCAACTCTGGCCGTGGCACCTTCGGAGTTGGACGTTTAAGGTTTTCCGCGTAACGGTTTAAGCCTTCAACCTTAAATTTTCCTTTATGGCCAACTACGCAATCAACGGTTTCGGGCGCATCGGACGCAACGTCCTTCGCGCCATGACGCAAAAACAAGTCCAGCAAATCCTAGCCATCAACGATCTGACCGATACGCATACCCTCGCCCATTTGCTCAAATGGGACTCCGTGCACGGCAAATTCGACGGCGAAATCGGTTATGACGACGAAAATATCGTCGTACGCGGACACAAAATTAGAATTCTGAAGGACCGCGATCCGGCGAACCTGCCTTGGAAAAAACTGGACATTGATGTTGTGCTCGAGTCGACCGGGTTCTTCACCAGCCGCGACAAGGCCGAACTGCATTTAAAAGCAGGCGCCAAACGAGTGCTGATCAGCGCGCCGGCAAAAGACCCCGACGTAACCATTTGTATCGGTGTGAACGACGATGTTTTCGATCCTGCGAAAGACAAGATTGTTTCCAACGCGAGCTGCACCACGAATTGCCTCGCGCCGATGGCGAAGGTTTTGCACGACAAATTCGGAATCGCGCACGGGTTCATGAGCACCATACACAGTTACACGAATGATCAGCGCATCCTCGATTTCCCGCATAAGGATTTGAGACGGGCGCGAGCAGCAGCGATCAATATCATCCCGTCTACCACGGGCGCAGCCAAAGCAATTGGCGAAGTCGTTCCGGAATTGAAAGGGAAGTTGAATGGCGGCGCGTTTCGTGTGCCGACCCCAGACGGCTCGGTGACCGATTTCACCGCGGTGCTGGAGAAGGACGCAACGGTGGATGCGGTCAATGCGGCGTTCAAAGAAGCTGCGTCGGCTAAAAGCTACAAAGGGGTCGTCGAATACAGCGATGAAGCGCTCGTTTCGCAAGATATCGTGGGTAACCCACACTCCTGCATTTTCGACAGCCAATTGACCCTCACCCTTGGAAACCGATTCGTAAAAGTGGTCGGCTGGTACGATAATGAATGGGGCTATAGCAATCGCTGCGTGGAATTGATGGAAATGCTGGGAAAATAGGGCCTCGTGATCGTGCTCGTGCTCCTACTCGTAATCGTTTTCAATTAGGAAATGACGAAGCTTTCACTTCGTGATCTTGACGTGCGCGGAAAACGCGTGCTAGTGCGAGTGGACTTTAACGTGCCGACCGAAGTACGGGGCGGCAAACTCCGGATCACCGACGACACACGGATTCGCGAAAGTCTGCCGACGATCAACTACCTGCGAGAGCACGACGCGAAAACGATTTTGATGTCGCACTTTGGCCGGCCCAAGGGCAAGCCCGTTGAAAAATATTCGCTTCGTCCGATCGGCGATTATTTGCACTCGCTAATTCATCAGCCGGTCATTTTCAGTCACGACACTATTGGCGAGGTACCGGAGAAGATCGTCGAACATATGCAGAATGGCGATGTCGCGCTCCTCGAGAACTTGAGGTTCCAAGCCGGGGAAGAAGCGAACGATCCGAACTTTGCCAAAGCGCTCGCGAGTATTGGCGATCTTTACGTCAACGATGCTTTTGGCGCCGCTCATCGTGCGCATGCGTCCACAGCAGGGATCACAAAATTTGTCGAAAAATCGGCGATGGGGTTCTTGATGGAGAAAGAGTTGAAACATTTGCGCGACGGCCTTGAGAACCCGGCCAGGCCCTTCATTGTCATCTTGGGTGGTTCCAAGGTCTCCGATAAAATCGAGGTTTTAAAGGCGCTAATGGAAAAGGCGGACGTCATTCTAATTGGCGGCGCAATGGCGAACACGTTTCTAAAGGCGGAGGGCATTCCGGTTGGCGCAAGCAAGGTCGAATCGGACAAACTGGATCTTGCGCGGGAGCTTCTCGAGATGGCGAAAAAACGCGGCGTGAAATTCTTACTTCCGATTGATGCCGTCGAAACAGACGAAATTCGCCCCGGCGCAGACATGCGAAATACCAGCCGGCTCTCGCAACAACACGGGATCAGTGATGGATGGCAGGCAGTCGATATTGGCGCAGCGACGATCGCGCTCTACCAGGAGGAAATCGCCAAGGCCGAAACGATTCTGTGGAACGGGCCGCTCGGCGTTTTTGAGATTCCCGAGTTCGGCGAGGGGACGATGGCGATCGCCGAGGCGCTTGCACAATCCGGCGCAACAACAATCATCGGCGGTGGTGACTCAGTGACCGCGGTGAAACAGGCCGGGCTGGCCGGCAAGATGACGTTCATCTCTACCGGCGGTGGCGCGTCGCTTGAATTACTGGAGGGCAAGGAATTGCCTGGTGTGGCTGCTTTAAGCGACAAGAAATAAGCTGTGCCAGTTCGCGAGCTCGCTTCGAAGGTTCCTGTTGAGCCTCCACAGCCTCATCAAGCGAGGGGGCGCAAAACTCTCATTCGTGGAGTGACCAATTCGATCATTGGTGTAACGACATTCCTCATAACGTGTATCGCTCTGCGCGCGATCCTACCTTTTCCAGAAATCGATGGTGGGGTCTCGCGGAAATTTCGGTTTTTCGCCGCACACAAGGATGAATTTGACACGCTCTTTATTGGATCGAGCCGTGTGTACTTTCAGATATCACCCGCTATTTTTGATAGCGTCACGAGCGAGCGCGGGCTGCCGACGCACAGCTTTAACTTTGGCATTGGCGGCATGTATTTGCCTGAAACATCTTACCTTCTTGAGCAGATCTTAAACCTCAAGCCGCGCAACTTGAGATGGGTGTTTATTGAGTACGATGAACTTCAAACGAAATGGTCCCCCGAAAACCAGACGAGCCGTCGCGCGCTGTATTGGGCCGACTGGAAACGAGTATCGCTCCTTTTGCGGAAACTTACCGATGCCGGCACGGCTCCGTTTGGGCTGCTAAATCCTGCAAAACTTCGGGACATTGTTCTGCGTCAAAACGACGACAAAAACACTCACAGCCTGGTGACATTTTATGCGGGGCAGTTTGAAAAAAATTATACTAACGTCGCAAGAGCAGCCGATGTTCTGGACTATCTCTTGGGTCGCGACACAAAGCAACGTCGCGCAAGCTACCTCGGCGCAGCTACCGATGGATACGTGACCAGACCCAACCGAATGTCTCACAGCCAGGCCGCAGCTTATGAGCGCGCGCTTGCGGCTGCAATAGCACAAACTGGCACACGTTCTCTTTCACCTTATGCGGTGGAAGCCTACCGTCAGTGCGCGCAAGAAGTCAGAAATATTGGGGCCGCGCCAATCTTTTTGATCACGCCAAGTACGACGCAAATTAACGTCGCCGCCGAAACTACCGAGCCAACAGGCGTCGTGATGGCTTTCAATAATCCTCGAGCTTACCCGGACCTCTATCGAAGCAGCGCACGTCGCGATGGACAACATCTTACTAAGTCGGGAGCGGAAGAATTCACGCGTATTGTCGCAGCGAATTTCGTCGAGCTTGCGCGAGCAGGCGAAATCAAATGATCAAAAACAAAGAGCTGGCAATTTAGCGTTTCATCCCATTCTCAGTTCGAATGTCTTTCGTTGAATTTCGCTTCCTCTGGTTTTTTCTGCTTGTGTTCATCGTCTACTGGATGATGCGCAACAACGCAGCGCGCAAGGTGTGGCTTCTCTTCTGCAGCTATGCTTTTTACGCAGCTTGGAATTGGAAATTTACGTTCCTAATCCTGGGGTCCACACTCGTGGATTACGTTGTTGGCCTGATGCTCGGGCGCTGTGAGAAACCCGCATCGCGGCGCTTCTGGATCGCCACCAGCGTGTGCGTCAATCTCGGCGTCCTAGGCTTTTTTAAATACTTTAACTTTTTTATCTTCTCGGCGTCCGGATTCCTGGCATGGCTCGGTTTACCGACGAGCGTAAGTTCGCTCAACATCATTCTACCGGTCGGGATCAGCTTCTACACGTTTCACTCGATGAGTTACACGATCGACGTGTACCGTGGAAAGCAGCCACCTATCTCAAATTTTGTCGATCTTGCGCTGTTCGTCAGTTTTTTCCCACCACTTGTCGCAGGACCGATTGTCCGCGCAGTGTACTTCCTGCCGCAGCTGGTTTCGCTCAAGAAGTTTTCTAAGGTCGATGTGCGCGGCGCGGTGATGTTATTCCTGGCGGGATTCATTAAAAAGGCCTGTATCGCCGATGGAGTCGCGCCGACCGTCGATCGCTACTTCGCTCATCCGGCGAACTTCACGGCAACAAGCGCGTGGATTGGCGTGCTGTTCTACGCAATCCAGATTTACTGCGATTTTTCGGGCTACACGGACATGGCCATCGCGGCTGCCCGGTTGCTTGGGTACCAACTACCGAATAACTTTCAGTTTCCCTACTTTGCTCGGAACGTCTCTGATTTCTGGCGGCGCTGGCACATCAGTCTCTCAAGTTGGCTGCGCGATTATCTCTACATTCCGCTCGGCGGAAATCGCGGATCGCGTGGGTTTGCTTATCGCAACGTCATGATCACGATGCTGCTCGGCGGCCTGTGGCACGGAGCTGCCTGGACTTTCGTCATCTGGGGTGCATTGCATGGATTCGCGCTCCTCATTCATCGCGAGTGGATGCGCTTAACAGAGGGTCTCAAGTGGGCTGCGCATGCCATGCGCTGGCTTGCATGGCCGATTACGATTTATGCGGTATGCGTTGCCTGGATCTTTTTCCGCGCACATGACTTGAGCAGTGCAGGAACAATATTGAAGCAGTTTGCTCTATTTCAGGGCAGTGGCGGCGAACATTTCCATCGATGGTTTCTTTTGGTGATCGCAGCACTGCTCTTTGTCCATTGGCTCAATTCTCGCCGATGGTTGACCGAACCTTGGCGACGGTGGCCTGCCCCAGTGTTCGCAGCCGCTTATGGTTGCACTTTTGCAGTCGTCCTCTTATTTGTTCCGCCGCACTACACCCCGTTCATTTATTTTCAGTTCTGAGCCCGCAGCCAGGAACCAAATCACATGAGAAAGAAAATCGTCGCCGCCAATTGGAAGATGAACATGACGCAGGCGGAGTCGGCGCGATTTGTCGAGTCGATGCTGCTGGATCTGGAGGACATCACCGATGTGGAAGTGGTCATCGTACCGCCGTTCACTGCGATCGCAAAAGTGATGGAATCACTCGGCAAAGCACAGAACATCAAAGTGGGCGCGCAAAATATGTACTGGGAAAAGCGGGGCGCATTTACGGGCGAGGTCAGCGCTGCACTGCTGCGTGACTTGTTTGTGCATTACGTGGTCCTCGGGCATAGCGAACGCCGCACCTTGTTTGGCGAGACGGACGAAATCGTGAATCGCAAGGTGCGCGCCGCACATGAGGCGACGTTGCGTCCCATTGTTTGCGTCGGTGAAACTCTCCAGCAACGAGACAGAGGTAATGTTGAAAAAATCCTATCGATCCAGCTGCGTGGCAGTCTCACTGGTTTGAGTCCAAAGGAATTGCAGGAAACAGTGGTTGCCTATGAACCGGTCTGGGCCATCGGCACCGGCCGCAATGCGACGCCCGCCCAAGCGCAGGAAGCCCACGCGTTCATTCGCCACACTTTGCATGACATGGCTGACGACACCACCGCCGAGCGAGTGCGTATCCAGTACGGCGGCAGCGTAAAGCCGGAAAATGCCGCCGAGCTGATGGCCCAGCACGACATCGACGGCGCACTTGTCGGCGGCGCCAGCCTTGACCCGCGCAGCTTCGTTCAGATCGTCAAGGCCGCGCGCGATAAATAGCATGCCGATCTGCTGATCGGATGAGGCGCACGTTTTTTATCGTTGGCCCAACTGCGATTGGGAAGTCCGAACTCGCAGCAGACGTCGCACTTGAAACAGGCGCAGAAATTGTCAGCGCGGATGCGTTTCAACTTTATCGCGGGCTCGATTTGCTGACAGCGAAACCGGACGCTTCAACATTAGCGAAGGCCCCGCATCATTTGATTGGTACAATTCCTCTTAACGAAGAGATGAACGCAGAAAAATTTCGGCGTGCTGCCTCACGTGCCATCCATAAAATTGATTCAGGCGGCAAGCCCGCAATCGTTGTCGGGGGCAGCGGCCTTTATATCAAAGCGCTTACCCACGGACTAACCACAGTGCCCCAATCCGATCCAAAGCTCCGTGGAAAATTGAATGCAATGACCTTGGATGAACTGCACGCCCAACTCATTGAACTTGATCCCGAGGCAGCGCGAACGATCGACGTCAAGAATCGTCGTCGTGTGGTCCGGGCCGTGGAAATTTGTTTGCTCACTGAGAAACCTGCGTCACTACAGCGCGAACAATGGGCTGTAGCCGAGGGCGTTGACCTCGGCAATCATGGAGCAGTCCAGCCGCGGTCAGCGCCCGCAGCTACAGGTGTCTTCGTCTTTCGCGATCGAGAGGAGCTTTATTCCCGAATCAATCGACGAGTCGAAAAAATGTTCGAAGACGGGGTCATCGAGGAGGTGCGCGCAGTCGGAGAGGTCAGTTCGACTGCATCGCAGATGATCGGTTTTCGCGAAATCCGCCAATTGCTCAAAGGTGAAATGTCGATCCCGCAATGTATCGCCGCAATTCAGCAGGCAACGCGGCGATTCGCCAAAAGACAGTTGACCTGGTTTCGGCGGCAAACTAATTTTTCACCGCTGAACTTGTCGCTTCTTACTCACAACGAAGCAATCATCCGACTCCGCATGCTTTCGGAGCGCCTAGAGGTTTCGGGGGTCCGCGCAAAGGGATGATTGAAACGCGTCCGAAAAGAACACAGGAGCGCGCGCTTCTGATTGGCCTAGAAAAGGAAGGGGTCTCGAAATGGGATCTGCAGGATTCACTCGAGGAACTCCGCGAGTTGGCGAGTTCTGCGGGCGCGCAAGTCGTCGATACAGTTACACAAAAGTTGCCGAGACCGACTGCGCCATATTACATCGGTCGCGGCAAGGCGGAATCGATCAAAGATTCATGTCAGGACCAACAGGTGACGTCAGTCATCTTTGACGATGAATTGTCACCTGCACAGGGTCGTAACCTGGAAAATTTATTCGCGCGCAAGGTTCTCGATCGAACGCAATTAATTCTTGATATCTTTGCGCAGCGCGCGCGCAGCCGGGAAGGTCGCTTGCAAATTGAGCTGGCTCAGTTGCAGTATCTTTTGCCGCGTCTGACCCGGATGTGGCATCACTTGTCCCGGCAGACTGGAGGGATCGGCACGCGCGGCCCGGGCGAAACACAATTGGAAGTTGACCGTCGTCGCGTGCAGGAACGAATAGCGCGGCTCGAGCGAGAGCTCGAAGCAGTGCGCAAGACGCGGGCGATACAACGCGAAGGCCGCAAGAGACATCAATGGCCTGTCGCCGCAGTGGTTGGTTATACAAATGCTGGCAAATCGACGTTACTGAATCTCCTGACCGGCGCAGATGTCGTGGCTGCGAACAAACTTTTTGCGACGCTTGATCCGACCACGCGCAGCTTCGTTTTGCCTAACAAACAGCGCGTCCTTCTCACCGATACGGTGGGGTTCTTGCGAAAACTTCCCCACACATTGATCGAGTCGTTCAAGGCTACGCTCGAAGAAGTAAGCGAAGCCGATCTGCTCATTCATATCGCCGATCTTAGTCATCCTCGCGTGGACGAGCAGATGGAAGCAGTCGATGGCGTGATCAAAGAATTGGATGCCTACGGCAAGCAAACGCTAATCGTGTTCAATAAGATTGATAACCTGCCCAATCGCGAATTGGCCGACTCTTACTTGAAACGCTTTCCCGGAAGCGTCGCGATCTCTGCGCGAACAGGAGAAGGCGTTAACAAACTGGTGCAAGCACTTGAAGAAGCGCTCAGCTCGTGGCGGTTGCGGTCGCGGTTTCGCATTCCATCGAATGAATCTGCCCTAATCGCCGAGATCCACCGTGTTGGCCACGTGCTGGAACTGCGCTATGAGGGCAGCGATGCCAAGATTGTCGCCCACGTTCCACCGCATTTGGAACAGAAGCTGGCTGATTACGCGGTTCGGGCCTGACCAGCTAAAGCGCGGACACGGGATTCGAGGCTGGCCGCGATCTGCGACCACCCAGTACGATCGTTGGCCGTTGATGCAAACTGGAGCGTATCTCCGATAACCAACTTGAGCGCCACAGGTCGCGGAAATTTTCGATGTGGCGGTAGAGCCTCAAAAGTTCCAACTAGCCCGCAAGGCACGACCGGTACGTTTGTTTCTGCGACCAACATGCCTAGTCCGAGCTTGAAAGGCATCATCGAACCATCGCGACTTCGTCCACCTTCCGGAAAGATGATGAAGATGGCTTTTTCTTCTTGTAATTTCCGACGCAAATCGGTCATCGCGTGTGGCCCGCAATTTTTTCGCCACATTGGCAAAGCATTAAGCATAATTGCCGAAAACGTGCTGGTCATTTTCGTTTGAAAGAACACGTCGCCCGCGGCGATAGGGAAGGCGCGTTCGCGATGGCGGGGAGTGAGCGCCGCTCCAAGAGCGAGTGCGTCGAGATGACTGCAATGATTCGCCGCAAGCACAAATGGTCCGTGCGCTGGCAGTTTCTCGCGGCCGACAATCGTCAGGCGATGTGCAATCGCGAAATAACTTCGAATCAGCGAAAAACAAGCGTGATGCGCAAGGCTTTCGAGAAGGCCACTTTCGCGTCGCACGCTTCGAAACCGTTCGGTTGGAGTCAGGCCCGTGTCGTGAGCCGGCTGGAGGTTCCAGGGTTCCATCACATTTCTCAGCCAGTAAAAATTCGTTGCTGCTGGCCGACAGCGAAGCCGACAAAGTAATTGACGTAATGAAATACGGCCGGCGCAACAAGGATCAGGCTATCGAACCGGTCGAGAATGCCGCCGTGCCCGGGAATGAGTTTTGCCGTGTCCTTCAGGCCGAGATCACGTTTGATAGATGACAGCATCAGATCGCCGAATTGGCCCACGATGCTTACGATGATGCCGAGGCCCACCAAGCGAACCGACGTATCGAGTGCCGTACCGGACCAGATATAATGAGCGCCAATCCCCACAAGTGGTGTAGTTAGTGCGATTGCTCCGAGCGCGCCTCCCACTGTTTTGTTTGGACTGGTGTTGGGCACAAATTTTCGATGTCCAAACAAATGCCCACAGATGTAGGCAAAGATGTCGTTGAGCTCCACGGCGAAGATCACTAGCAAAAGAATCGGCCGGTAGTTCCAATCGTTCGCCATGTTACCAAGGTTGCCCAGTGCGCTCCCGAAAAGCGCGAACCCGAGCACACCCAGGCCGACGCGCTGGATGTATCCCTTGGGTTGATCGGGAATCAAGCCGCCGATCGCGATCAGCGCGACTGTCAGCGGAAACAAGGCAACATAGAGGCGGTACCAATTATCCAGTGCGGCAAAAGTTAGAAACAGAATACCGATTACCACGATGAGACTGATGGTTCGTTCTCGAAAGAGGCCGGTGATGCGGGCATATTCCCGATAACAAAGAAAACTTAGCGTCGCCACGGCAAGGATCGTCCAAAAAGCGCCTGCCAGAATGGGAACCAGGATGAACAGCGCCAGCCAAATCCAGGACCGATAACGGTCCCATAACTCCTTTCTCTTATCGCTGGAGCTATTGGCTGCCCGGGTCACCACAAAAATGAGCACTGGTGCTAAGAGGAACAAAGTGAGAGCGGTCAGCGTCAGAACGACAGTCACGCGATCGTCAAACGCATGACGAAATCCAAAGAGTCGTTCGCGGGTGGCCTCGCTCATCGGGCTCTTAGCGCATCTGCGATTCGTGCTACGCGACGAACAACCGTGATAACACAGCCCAGGATGATCACCACAAGCCCCAGAGTCATCACGCCGATTTGCGAGTTGTTGAACGTGATCATCTGCCACGACCGTGGCGTGATTGCCGCATAAACACAGACAAGCGTGATGATGAGCATACGGTGTTGTTTCGCCATTGGTCCGCAGAACTCGTTAGGTGCTCCGGCAATTTTTCCCGCCGCCCGAATGTAAGCAGTGAAGATGGCCAGGATCGTTGCGATGTAACCGAGGGTAACATTTCCGCCCCACGCGAAGCCGGCTCCGATGAAAACCGCAGCGTCGGAAATGCGATCGGGAACTTCGTTGTACAGCTCACCGGTCTTCGATGTGCGATTGGACGCGATGGCTACCATTCCATCGAGCATGTTCGCAGTCAGACGTAATTGCGCGCCAAGGGCTGCGATCAGCCATAGGATTCGGTAATCGGCAATTGAAGTCATGCCGAGCGCAATGCCCGCGACAATGCAAGCGCACATGCCGGCAATTGAAATTGCATCCGGCGAAACATTTCGTGATGCCAACCACGCGGTCGCATCCTGAGCCCACTTTCGATTACGCGTCGCGATTGGACGGCGATCAATTTGTTCGGTGACTGGTTGATCCATCGGTTGAATTGAAATCCATAGCAGGCCTAGTGACCAATACCCAGACGAAAACCTTGGGGACGTTCATGCCCTTAATCACCGGCTGATAGCCAGTCATCCCGAGCAGAGCGAGGGACCTCACAATCGAAGTTTGAATACACAAATTTGCTTGCGCTATCGATCATCGGTTATGAGAGGTCCTTCACTTCGTTCAGGATGACAACGCGAAGAATGCTGATAGTCCTAAGCATATGACTGCGCGCGAGCGAGTGAAGCAATTGATCAAGGCGTGGCCGAAGGTCTATCCCGACGCGCATACTGAACTAAATTTTCGCAACCCGCTCGAGCTACTGGTGGCAACGATCCTTTCCGCGCAGTGCACAGACAAGCGTGTCAACATGGTTACTCCCGCTCTGTTCAAGAAATATCGCACGGCGAAGGATTATGCGAATGCGCCGCAGGCTGAGTTCGAAAATGCAATTAAGTCGACAGGGTTTTATCGCAGCAAGACGAAAAGCATTTGCGGCGCAATGCGCGCAATCGCGGAGGAACACAGTGGAAATGTTCCGGATACGATGGAGGAATTAAACGCTCTTCCGGGTGTTGGACGAAAGACGGCGAACGTGGTGCTTGGCAATGCATTCCATAAAAACGAAGGCATCGTAGTGGACACCCACGTGATTCGGCTGTCACAGCGGCTTGGCCTGACGAAACACAAAGATGCGGAAAAGATCGAACGCGATTTGATGAAGCTGGTGCCACGCGAGCATTGGACGGACTGGAGTCACTGGCTCATCTGGCACGGCCGCCGTCGTTGTTACGCGCGCAAGCCAGATTGCAGCCGGTGCGAGGTTTTTCGGTTATGTCCAAGCGGCAAAGTTTTCCTGCGGACTGGTCAGGCACAGAAACCGGCCGCGAATTGAAGCGTTGTTTCAGCGAGACTTAGCCGAGTCGGCCTTATGAGAGCGTGTTCCGTTATGTTCCGCTTTTTTTCGCAGCCGCTGAAATTGTTCTTCGAGTTTCTTGAGCTCTTCGTCGGAGAGATCTTCAAGATCGACGAGTTGGTTTCGCGCGCCTTTCAGCGCGCGGATCATCTCGTCCAATTTGAGATGCACCGCTTTGGCATCCCGATTTTGGGTGTTCTGAATCAAGAACACCATGAGGAAGGTGATAATGGTCGTGGCGGTGTTGATGATCAGTTGCCAAGTGTCGGAAAAATGAAAAGTGGGGCCGGTGAGGAGCCAGACGCCGATCACAAGCACAGCCCCAGTAAATGCCCAGGCGCTGCCGAGAATCACGGAGGAATGGCGGGCGAAAACACGGAACGCGTCGCTGACGCGGCAAAAGAAATCTCGTTCCTCTTCGTCTTTCTTTGGTTTTTCGGTCTGGTTTTTGTTCAAGGCTACTTTAGTTTTCGCGCCCGAGTCCCAGAATGCGCGCACCAAACATGTCCCTCGGTCAGTAGCTTGCGTACAACCGGGATTGATTTTCCCTGAAGGATAGGGAAAACTAGCTGCCGAATTCATGCAGCTTCTCAGCGCGTTTTCACGTCCCCAAACCGTCCCCGATGCCCCGGCGACCGCACCGAGGAAGAGCCTGTGGATTTTAGATTCGTGGCGTGATCTGATTCTCTATGTTGGTACGCCGCTCGTTTTGCTGCCGGCTTTTGCATTAGCCCAGGCGCGCTGGAGTCCCCAGGATATTTACCTCTTTGTCGCGGCGTTTGGCGCAATGGGGCATCATCTGCCGGGGATGATCCGCGCGTACGGCGATCGCGCCTTGTTCGAACGCTTCAAATGGCGGTTTATTTTCGCGCCTCTCTTTTTGCTTGCAGTCTGCACAGCGTTTTTTTGGTGGGATCTGAAAGGAATTTTGCTTGTCGTTTTCTTCTGGGGCGTTTGGCACGGATTGATGCAGACCTACGGCTTCTGTCGCATCTACGACGCGAAGACGGGAACCTTCGATGCCATAACGCGCCGGCTCGATTTCGCGATGTGCGTGATCTGGTTTGCTACGGCGGTGGCGCTTTCGCCGTATCGGCTGAGTGATACGCTCGATACTTACTACATGTGTGGGGGACCGTTTATCCCACCGTCGGTAGTTCATCACGGCCAACAACTGATTCTTTTTGCGGCCATTGGGGTTTCGATTCTTTTTCTCCTCCATTTCGGCCGGCTGTGGATCATCGGGAAACGGCCGAACCCTGTGAAGGTTGCATTGCTTGTTACGAGCATCGCATTTTGGTGGTACTGCAATAATCTTGTCGCGAACATTCTCGTAGGTATTGCCCTGTTCGAAGTCTTCCACGATGTGCAATACCTCTCGCTAGTTTGGATCTACAACCGCAATCGAGTGGAAAAAGACAGTAATATTGGTGGATTCATGCGCTTCGTCTTTCGACGGAGCGGTTCACTCATCGGGCTTTATGTAGGGCTCGTCTTTGCCTATGGCTCGCTGAGCTATTTCAATGCGCATCTCGGGATAGAGACGGTTAAACGCATCCTTACCGGTGTGGTCACCGCTTCCACGCTGCTCCATTTTTATTACGATGGCTTTATCTGGAAAGTGCGGGAGCGCTCTACGCGCCAATCGCTAGGGCTTGCAGGTGGAACGGCTGATGTGTCGCTGAGCGGTTTTCTCCCTAGTTGGGCCGTGCACGGGCTTAAATGGGCGGCGGTATTTGTGCTACCATTAAGCGCTCTCTGGTTTTGGCAGACGCATGTTAATGTGCCAGAGGTGCAACGGCGCGCATGGCTTGTAGCGGACGTGCCGGTCGGTGCAAAACAGCATTTCGATTACGGCCTCGCTTTGCAAAAAGAAGGCCAATGGGAGCAGGCAGAACAACAATATAAAATCGCGCTCAGCTATAAGCCAGCTGACGCCAAATCGCGCATGAACCTTGCCACTGTCTTGATGGCCCAGGCCAAGTACGATGCAGCTGTGCCACACATGGAAGAGGCGTTGCGTCTTCAACCCGACAACGGCGAATCTCATTTTGGTTATGCCAACTTGCTCCAACGACTTGGACGCCAAGAAGAAGCCGGCCCTCACTATGAAGCAGCCGCCCGCCTCATGCCGGATTCACCGGAAGCGCATTACGATTATGCATTGAGCCTTGCCTCGGCAGGCAAAGGAAATGATGCCCTGATGGAATTGCAAAGGGCTGTTCAGCTGAAACCCGATTACCTAGACGCTCAACTAAAATTGGCCGACGCGCTATTTGCAAAAGGTGATCTTGAACAGGCCAAAATGCATTATACCACGGTGCTTGGTGCGGATCCCAAGCTTGCAGTCGCTCACAATAGTTTGGGTAGGCTTTACCTGACTCAGGGGCAAATCTCTCAGGCTATTGTTCAATTCGGTGAAGCGTTGCGTCTGAATCCCGATTACAAAGAGGCCGAGGAAAATCTGCGCGTTGCCAAGGCAAGCGACGCTCAATTTCTTCGGCAAACGCATAATTGATTTTTTGGTTGGCCGCGCTCTTCATCTTAATCTAGATGACGCGTGGCAGGACGAACCGTTGGGTCTTCCTGTGATTGATGCGCGCACGTGGGGACCACGACTGCGTTTCTCCGCGCCGGGACGTTTGATCGCCGAGTTCTATCGCGCGCACGAAACAAATCTCGCGTCGCCATTCTTGCTCTACGGATCCGGTGACTTCCACCATTTGACCGCCCTGCGACCGCGCCGCATTGCCCGACCAATCGTCCTCGTCTCCTTCGACAATCATCCGGATTGGGCAGTGGGTCCGGTAAAATGGGGATGCGGCGGTTGGGTCAATCGCGCGTTGGAGCTGTCAAACGTCAAACGAGTGAGTGTCTGGGGTTGCGGAAATTTCGAGTGTTGGTGGCCCCACCAAATTCTCGGTAACCGTCGGGCTGAACGTGACGGCAACCTGGAGGTTCATCCCTGGGCGGACGATCGCCCTGCCAAAGATCGCCAACGCCGCGGTGCGATCTTGCGCGATAATTGGCGTGATCACTTTAACCAATTTTTGAAAACTGTGAACAATGAGAGTGTTTACATCACGCTCGATCTTGACTCTCTCGATGCGAGCGAGGCAGTGACGAACTGGGAGGCCGGCCGTTTCACAGTTGCAGATCTTGAATGGGCGCTTGGGAAATTGCGCGAGTCGTCGCAGATTATTGGAGGAGATATTTGTGGCGCCTATTCACCGCCAAGTTACGCGCGCTTCAAACAGCGTCTCGCCGCGAAATTCGATCACCCAAAAATCCAGTTGCCGATTGCCGACCGCATCCACGAGATCAATTTGGCAGCCTTGGAAAGGTTGTGGCCGTTGCTGTCTGGCGCCTGAATTTTGGAGGGGCGAGGTCCGCGAGTCAGGCGTCGCAAAGCTCCGCCCTCCATAAGAGAAGGTGGCTAGCTGAGTGAAACCAGCACGATCCCGACGCTGATCAGCAACGCGCCAACCGCCAGGCGTGTGTTTAGCTTCTCCTTCAGGACCAGCGCTGCCATCAGCGTGATGAAGATCACGCTCAAACCTTGGAATGGATAAAGATAACTCAGGTCGAATCGTTGCAGCAATCCGAGCGTGAGAAAGAACGAGATCGTCATCAGAATAACGCCACCGGTAACCTTCGAGATAAACTGAGCGTTTCGAAAGCCGCTCATTGTCGTAGCCGCCATCGCTCGCTTTAAAATGAGCTGGGCCGCGACGAAGCTTACCAGAGAAACAACAATGAAAAAAAAGGCGAGAACACTCACAGGCGTTCCTCGATTTGTGCGATCGGCTTCGCGACCAACGCTAATCCAATAACCACTAGCGCAATCCCGCACCACCGCAGTGGCGAAATCAATTCGCCAAGAAAAATCCAACAGCCAAGCGGAACGAGGATATCCACCACACGCGACAGAGGAAAGGCGATGGTAATTGGAATGTATCTCAGCACGTAAAGCCAACTGATGAAGCTGGCGATAATGAAAAGAATCGCCCACCACACCAGCGGCGAAGCCAAACCGTTAATACCGGTCCAGGACCACGCGCTGTCAGCATCCGCGACCTCGCTCGCGCCTAGCTTCAAAAGAAATTCGGACACCAGCACGCAGGCAACACTGACAACAAGTTGCAGCCAAGGGTTACCAAAACCGGAAGGTCGATTTTGCATCCGCTTTTCTAGCGCGCGATCAAATCGTAGCAACCCGATTTTCGAATTCCGGACGTTGGGTCTGTAGCCACCGGCCTGTGGCCGGTTAGATAGCAGCGGGATCTCACGGACGGCCCACAGGGCCGTGGCTACAGCCGGGCGATCAGAGCTGATCGGCGTTAGGAAACTGCTGCAAAACTGGATCGTGACGCGTCGGGCCGAGATATTTAATGAGACGGCGAAAAATCGGGTTGAGCAGCGGATTTGTGTGCATGACGTAGAGATCGAGCGGCACAAGCTCACAATCCAGATGCAGCTTCGGCTCGTAGTTGAGCGGGTTGCTGTAGTAGTACTTCAAACCTTGTTCCAGCGCCCAGGAAATGATGTCGCGCAGCGTGTAAAAATAAAGATGCAGGTCGAGCGCGACGCTGTAGTCCAGTCCAATGCATTCGTCATAAATTTTGTCGTCGCAGACGAGGCAAAAGCTAAAAGCAACGATCTTGCCTAGCTGACGCCAGACAAAGAACCGCGCGCGTTCCGGCATTCGTTGTGCGATTGTGCAAAAATAATCTTTCGTCAGTGTCTCGAACTTAAACGGCGAACGCTCGTGGACAGCAAGATAAAGGGGGTAGATTTCATCGATAAGAGCTGCAATGTCGCTGACGATCTCCATCTCGAGCTTGGGCGCGTGCTCTGCCTTGCGGAATTTTCGGCGCAGATCTTTTCGAGTGGCTTTGCTGAGCGTGCAAAAATATTCGTCCCAGTTTTGGTAAGGGAGCAGAAGGCGCGTCATTGGCATGCTGGGAATCCGCGCGTAACCATTTCGGGGGAACGTTTCCAGCTCCCGGCGATAAGTCGCAGGAAAATCTTTTAACACGACCAGCGAAGCCTTGTTTTGTCTTGCATAGGTCGAAAGGCTCGCTTGCAAAGTGTTTGCCACCCACGTTTCGTCTCTCTCATCGCACGCTGCCAAGTCGCCTGTACCAGCCGCGCAGCCGACCATCAAAACACGCATCGTTAAAAAGCGTGGGAAAATTTTGCGAACACGATCAACAATTGAGCTAATCGTGCCGGGAATGCCTTCGACGAGGTTTTGTCGAACAAAGAATACCGGCTGGATTGCCCGCACGTCACCGGATTCACCCTCGAGCACCAAATAACGGTATTCGAAACCGCCCTGCAGAGTTCCTTCGATGATCTCGTAGTAGCGATGATCTTTGCACTTGTTCTGAAACGCTTGTTTCCACGCGTGGCAGTTTTCCAGCTCGGCGCGCGTGACGGCCTTCACCGTGCCCCAAGGGATTGCGTCACCATGCTCCATCGGGAAAGCCAATCCGGCGAATGGAAGCGTCAGGAGGACCGGCTCTCTGATCGTTTCTCTTCCACTTTTTCCACCTTGATCACACCGTCGCGGATATGCAGATCGCGCTGTGGATTTGGGATTTCAATCCCAACCTCGGTCAGATGTTTGTAGATCAGATAATTTAGGTCGCTTTTAAACCGGCTCGGCCGACGGCTCATCTCATCGCTCCAAACGACGAGCTGGAAGTCGATTGTGCTATCCCCAAATTTCTCAAGGAAGGCATTTGGCTCCGGCTCCTTTAGCGTGGCAGGATGCTCACGCGCAGCCGCGATGAGCGCCTCACGCACTTTATTCACGTCGCTCCCGTAAGCCACTCCCACCGGCAATCGAAAACGCACTCGCCGGTCGGTGTAAGTCCAGTTCGTTACCGGCGAATCAATGAATTTCTCGTTTGGGACGATCATGGCAATGTTGTCGTTAGTAAGAATGACTGTGCTGCGCGCGCGGATTTCCCGCACTTGACCGGTGATGCCCGCGACCTCAATGCGGTCACCGATGGCGATTGGCCGTTCCGCAAGAATGAGCAGACCGCTGATGAAGTTACTCGCAATGTTTTTTAAACCGAACCCCAGACCCACGCCGACCGCGCCGGCGAATACCGTCAGCGCTCCGAGTTGGATGCCTGCATTGTCCAGAACGATGACAATCCCGATAACCAGCACGACATAGCCGACGATTTGCGCAATGGCGTATTGGAGCGAACGATCAAGCCCGCTTTCTGCAAGCAGTCGGGTAAAGAGAAAACGCTTTGTCCTCGAAGAAATCCAGAAAACGGCAATCAGAAGGCCGACCAGCAGAAAAATCTGAAGGAGACTTAGCTTGATCGCCGGCAGAGGCGCATTCCAGGCCAGCGGAATTCCTGCGGCGTTGATCGCGCTGATAGTAAAAAAGATGAGCGCCGCCAGACTTAAGATGGTCGTGACGATTGCGATGAAATTCGTGTCGATCTTGAAACGGCTGAAAAAGCGGCGGACAATCTGACTTTGTAAGAATCGCGCGATAGCGAGTCCTGCGGCAAAAAAGGCTGCGAAGCCGATCAGGCCGAGAAACGTGACGTAGTGGCCGCTTATGTAAAAGAGCGGGCGCTCGAGAAGCGGAATCTCCACGCTCTCTAGTGTGAACGCGTTACAAAGCTTGGCAACAACGAAGCGAGGAAAGCTCTTGCGTTATAGCCGCTTCCTTGCGGGATACGCGGTGCTGATGTAGTTGGGAAACCGCGCGTGGCGCGTCTCGCAGAGACGCGGCTACAGCGAATGTTACTGCTGCTTGGCGCGCTCTTCGATATACTTAATCACATCGCCGACTGTCTGGAGCTTTTCGGCGTCTTCATCCGGTACTTCGACGGAAAATTCCTCTTCAAATGCCATCACCAGTTCGACGATATCCAGGGAGTCCGCGCCCAAATCCTCAATGAACGAGGCCTGTGGGGTGACCTGCTCCGGATTGACGCCAAGTTGCTCGACTATGATGTCCTTAACTTTCTCTTCGATCGATTTTTCCGCCATAAAATTTGTTCGGTTTATGTTAATAGCGCGTGGAAAAGGCTAAAGCCGTCCCGGGCACAGCATGGCAAGTAAATGAATTAAAGAGGTTGTCAATCATTTTCGGGGTTTGCCGTGCGCGTGCCCGGATACACGTCGTTGTCAGTCCCAGCGACGTCGAGGAATCTCTGGATCTTCTCCTGGTTGCTTGCGTCCGACCTAAGAGCTAGGGATGTCTCGACTCCGCTCGACATGACAATGGATGAGCTGTTGCACCTTCGTGTTTGCTTCCGTTTGTCATTCGAGTAGATGAAGCCGATGACATCTTCTCCTGTCGAGGCTGCCGATCTGCTCGACCTAAAACTGCTGCCTGCCTGGGTCAAAGAACCAGTCGCGGCAAAACGCTACGCAGATGTGGAAGGCGAGGAGGATCGCGAGCGCCCAGGGCGACACCGTCGGCGGGCACCGACGCACAGGGGAAGACGGTCGGCACACGGCTCTGACAGATCGCGAGCAAGCGTGCAACGGGCTATAATGAAAACGGGCAAGCACGACGCAAGGCGTCGTCGGTTCGAGCCGGGCCGGCATTCGGCACGACACGGCAGGATGGAAGATCGCCCAAGGCGAGAGGAGCATCGTTCCGAAGCACGAGTGCCGCTGCAGATCACAATCCGTTTTCTGCCATACGCCTCGGCGTTTGAAAATGTCGTCGCGCAAATCAAGTCCGATTCGGTGGCATATTCACTGTATGCCCTGGCGCGTTTGTTTCTTGAAAAACCTGAACGCTATGATGTGCGGCTCACGGCAAAAGCGGAATTGCCGCTTTATCGGTTTGGCGATAATGGGGCCTTGTCTCTGAATCGAGAATTCCTCGAGCGAAATGCGTTCCGCCTGGCTCAGTCGGATTTCTATCGGGTCGATGTTACGGAATCCGAACCGGTCAAGGGAAATTTCTCAAATATCGCGCGGTGCCGGTTGAGCGGGACACTTCTTGGGCCGACCAACCATCACAATTATCAGTTGCAACTGCGTAGTGTTTACGAGCAACGCTTTAGCCGTCGGATGAGCTTCGCCGATTACCAGCGACAGATCGAGATTGTGAACGATGCGGAGTTGATTCAACGCTGGAAAGAAGAGGCTCGGAAGGTGACGACCTACACCACGAGCCGCGAGGAAGTTCCTTTAACGTTCTCTTCCCCGACCGAAGCAGAGCGGCATTTTCGGTCGCATTATTTGGAGGGATTAATCAAGGAACTGGAGGAAGCGACCATCGGCGGAGCCTTGAGTCGGCGTTTGCCGGACAGGATACTCAATCGGGCGGTCGAGGACGCTTGGGTGCGGGAAACGCGCTCGCCCTCAGGGATGATGCAGGAGTTGGCTGGAAGATTTCGACAGAATGGGCTCCACATTTTTCGCCACCGCCGCGGGATGTTGTTTGTCTCGCCAATCCGAACACGCGCCTTTGTTCACGAACAAGCCGGTGTCTCTCCATCCGTGAATGCGATTCTCGAAGCGCTGGCAGGGACAGCAGTAATCCATCGCAAGCAGCTTTTCGAGAAGTTGATTGGCGATGTTGCGACCGAAGATGCAGAGCCGCGCAAACTCGCGTTTGCGTCCGATTTGCGCTGGCTGATCAACGAAGGTTACGTGATCGAGTTCAATGATGGCACGATGGATCTTCCACGAGGAAAAGCCAAACCGCGGGAAGGTGTAGAGCCGGAAGTGGCCGCAGATGCGATGGAACGCAGATCCGCTCAACCCGCGGAGCAAACGTTCGCGTTGGCGATTTGGCGTGGACCCTACTCGCCAACGATTCTTAGCGAAGGCGCCGAGTCGCCGCCTTCGTAACGAACGACTTCGTTTTTTTCGTCCAACAGCGCAATACGCGGTACGTATAGTCTCGCTTCATCAGGCGTGTACCGGGCAAAACTCATGATGGTGAGACGGTCGCCAACCTCCCCGAGATGCGCCGTGGCCCCATTCAGTTCGATGATTCCCCGCCGCGCTTCGCCAAAAATCGCATAGGTCTCGAATCGTTCGCCATTGTTCAAATTGCTCACGAGGATTTTTTCATATGGAATCAGGCCAACGAGTTCAGCCAGATCGGCGGAAACCGTCAGGCTGCCTTCATACTGCAGGCTCGCCCCAGTCACAGTGGCACGGTGAATTTTTGATTTGAGCAGAGTGAGTTGCATCTTCTTCGCTCTGTAGGGCATCTCTGTGAGACGCCACGGCGTCTGATACGGACGCCCTACAATTCTAGATCGCGCCGACTTTTCTCAGCGCTTTATAGGCACCGTGTTTGTTGATTGTCTTGAGACCACGCGCCGTAACGCGAACGCGCACAAACTTTTTCAACTCCGGTACCCAGATGCGCTGGCGGCGCAGATTCGGCACGAAAATGCGCGGCACGTTTTTCGTGATGTGCCGACCCACGCCGCCCTTCTTTTTGGCCAGGCCGCGCCGATGAATGACGCTGCCGCGCATGGCTTTCGATCCTGTGATGCTGCAAACTCTAGACATGATATAACCTCAAAAGCAGGCGCGTAAGCTGCCGCGCATCACTTCACTGGTCAAGTGGATGTTGATCCAATGCATTCCGTATCCTTCTCGTCAAAAAATTCATGGTTGAACGCGCAACTGGCGGAGGCGGTCAAATTTAGCTCGCACAAGAGCTAGTCAGGTCTGCAAGATCAATGTTTCGCATAACTGGTGCACAAGAATAATCACAAACTGCGGATTGGGATCGTTGGGGCGGGCAATATCGTTCGCGCTCGTCATTTGCCGGCTCTTAAGAAACATCCGGAGGTAGAGATCGTTGCTGTCTCGAATTCAACGTACGAAAGTTCAGAAAAATTTTGCCAGGAATATTGTCCGTCAGCCACGCCGATGCGGAATTGGCCTGAGCTGCTCGCACTGCCGGACATCGACATTATCTGGATCGGCACGCCGCCGGTGTTGCATTCGGCGATAACTGTCTCGGCGCTTGAGGCCGGCAAACACGTTTTTTGTCAGGCGCGTATGTCGATGGATCTGGCGGAAGCTGAGGAAATGCTAGCCGCATCAAAGCGTTATCCCGAACTGGTGACCATGCTTTGTCCGCCCCCGATGGGGATGCGGGCTGATTTGCTTGTGAAAAAACTCCTGGCTGAGGATTACATCGGCCGGCCGCACCATGTGCGATTGCAAAGTTTTACCAGCAACTATTTGGACCCAGGGGCTCCATCGCATTGGCGACAGAAGATTGAAATTAGCGGGCTCCACGTCATGACGCTCGGAATTTACATCGAGGTGCTGCAACGATGGCTTGGCGACATCAACGGCGTCTTCGCGCGCGGCAAAGTCATTCATCCAATCCGCCAGGGCTACGAAGTCATCATCCCCGATTTGCTCACTGTCCTTTGCGCTTTCGATAATGGTGCCGAAGGAGTGCTCGAGTTCAGTGGCATCGATGCGCTTGCGCCAGGAGATCGGATGGAAATTTACGGCAGCAGCGGCACGCTCACTTACGATTTCAATTCCGACGAGGTGCAGGCGGGAAAGCTCGGCGATCGCGGGCTGCATGTTGTCGAACTTCCCTCAGAATTGGAGACCGAATGGCGCGTGGAAGAAGACTTTCTAGCCGCTGTGAAATCGAAGGGCCGCGTTCGCCCGCATCCCACCTTCGAAGATGGCCTTCGCTACATGCGCGTCGTGCAAGCCGTCGCCGATTCTCGGGCCCGGAATGAATGGATGGCGGTCAAGCGCTGATTGTGACACGCCTTTAGCTAGGCCATCATTCCGTCTCCCACGAGAAACCGTCTCACTATCAACGCCCAGACCAGCGTTGTGATCAACAAATACCACGCAAAGAAACGATCATAACCGCGGCGTCGCACCAACAGACCGCCGACCGCGAGCGCGGCATATTGGCTGACGAAGGGGAAATACCAGATTGGTTGAAACAATTCGCCACGCATGGCCGTTTGGAGCATGTCAAGTAGGCAGAAGGCAATGAAGGTCGTGTAGTATTCCACGCGGTTGTGCTCAAAACGTGCACGATGTTCTTCCTCTTGTGACAAATCCGGTGGATAAAGAAAAACGGTCATTAAATAGAGCGCGATGGTCCAGGCAATCAGGACCAAAAACTTGTCAAAACTCCAGGTCACGTCCCTATTCCACCTGAATGTGACCCACCAATTCACTAGCAGCGCCAGCAGCGTAGCTACAGAGAGAACGGTGCGCACTTCGTCGAGCGGATTTTCCACGCGGCGATACAGAGCTCGCGCAACCCCTGCCAAAAGGTTGGTCACGCCCAGGCCGATGATGATCGACATCAGGGCGGCGATGAACTCGAAACTACTCATGAAGTTCGACTCGTTCTGCATGGCGCGCGACGTTAACGCAGGCCGACTCAACAAATCGAGCGGCAAATGCAACGTCCGGTGCTATTACTACTGCTTGCGCGGTGAACTAGACTTCGCCAACAACCAATCAAAAGCGTTGCTCAAATCGGCCAGCGCAACGCCCTCGATCGGATCGTTGTGACGAGCGCTTTGCAATGAGATGACACGCTTTTCGCCCGCGTAGGCGTCGACTACAAGCTTGTGATAACGAGCTGGAACCACTTCATCGTTTTCCGCGAGCAAAAAAATCCCGCCCGTGTGAGTCGCTTTTGCGTTTGTAATGCTGTCGAGGTCCTTTGGAACTTGCAATGCCACAGGACCCGCTAGCAGCCACAGATTCCACCAGCCAAATCGTCGCAAAATCATTTCTCGAAGCGGCACGGGATTGTGCAAAATCAATCCGGCAACCGGGCGCTCCGCCGCTACGTGGAGCGCCGCGGTTACGCCGATGCTCGTCCCGAAAGGGATAATTGGCGCATCGACTGCCTGACGTCTCAATTCATCAAAGGCCGCGAGCGCTGCCGGCCCAATCTTGGAAAGCCGCGCTGGTCCCGAGCTTCCTCCAAATCCAGGATAATTCATTCCCCAGACTTCGACTGCGCGATCATTCCACATCTCGGCCTCTTCAGCAGGCCAACGTTCGGCGCGATCAGCATTTCCATAAAAGCGCAACACGTAAATATCCGCTTTGCCTTGTTCCCGTGCGCGACGCGACTTCGCCGTCCAGATTTCCAATTCTCCATTCTGAAACGGAATTACTTTGCGAATGGCGCCGCCTGCATTGATCGGCGCCCTCGTTGGAAACAAGATCAAATGATCTGGCAAATGACCGAAAAACATTGCGGCGAAATATACGATCCCAATCGTGAGCAAGCGCCCAGGCCTACGAATAATTCTTACCCTCACATTTGCGCCTTTTCCGGTTTTTGGATGGCAGTCGTCGACAACGATCCCAGGCCTTTGGTCGGGCGAGCTCTCCCGACCGGCGGCGACATGTTTGGCCGATATCAAAAGTTCGCCGAGTGACTGAATTGATGACAATTGGCCTACTCGGCCTCGTCTTTGAGCATCGATTTGATCTGCTCCCGCAATTCGGGCGTGTCTTGATGTCCATGCGCCGAGACGGCATGCTGCACTGCCGCATCGAGCACTTCTTCTTCGGTCCCGGAGATCTTAAGTGAGCAATTTTTCTCGCTTGGATAATCCCTGCAATCGATCGATTTTCTTTGAACTGCCATTGTGACCTCCAGTTAATTAACTTTTCTTTAGGTCAGCCAAATCCTTGAGCACCTGCTCGCTGTGGTCGGCGGGTTTTACGCCGGTATAAACTTTGGCGACGTCGCCCTTGGGATTAATGATGAACGTGTTTCGCGCGGCGAGTTTGCTTCCCTTGTAATCCATCACCGATCCATACTCCGTCGAAACTTTCGCATCCGGATCGGCGAGCAATTTGAAATTGAGGCCTTCCTTCGTGCAAAAATCCTTGTGCGATTGGGCCGTGTCCACGCTCACACCGAGAATAACCGCTCCGGAGTCTTCATACTTCGCCAGGTCGCGCTGGAAATTGCGCGCCTCCATCGTGCAGCCGCTGGTGAAATCTTTCGGGTAAAAATAGAGCACGACCCATTTACCGCGATAATCCTTCAGGCTCACCTGCGAACCGTCTCCAGTCGTTAGGCTGAAATCCGGCGCAGGCTTTCCGACTTCCGGTTGCTGTTGAGTTTCCGCCGTCGACATCGATACGAACGTGCTAAGGCAAATGACTGCTGACAAGATGATGTTTTTCATGGGTTCTGTGTTCGATTTTCGAGCAGCTTAGCAGTTATTCAACCTCAGCAAAAGACCAGCTTCACCCCGATATTCTCCGGAATCCGGAAATATTTCCATCTGGCGCGCCGGCGAGAGTGCCTTCAAAATCGATTAGATCATGGATCCCGGGCTGCGCGCGAAATTCAATGCCGACTTCACGCCAGAGAAATACGCGGTGCTGGTGCGCTGCGTAAATGAGACAGAGAAATGGCCGGCAGATTTTCGGCTATCAGAAACGCCAGTTTTTCTGACGCGCGATTTCACCGATGAAGTAACTCGGGCGGCGAAGGAGATTGTCGCTGCTACGCGCACGCCGGAGTTTGCGCAGCACGCGGCGCCTGCGGTCCCGAAAAATCTGGAAGTTCCAAACGAGGCAGCGCATCCGAATTTTCTCGTGGTCGATTTCGCAATCTGTACCGAGGGCAACCGTCTCGTTCCACGGTTGATTGAATTGCAAGCCTTCCCGAGCTTGTTCGGGTTTCAGTTATTGTTGCTGGGCTGCATCCGAAAGGCGTATCCGGCCATTCCGCGGAACTGGACCTCTTCGTTCGGCGGAATCAAAGACGAAGCGTATCTCCATCTTTTGCGACGCACTATCATCGCCGATTCGGCTCCGGAAAATGTCGTCCTGCTGGAGATCGAGCCTGAAAAGCAAAAAACGCGGATCGATTTCGCCGCAACCGAAACTCTTCTTGGTATTCGCCCCGTTTGCGTGACGAAAATCAAGAGACGCGGTCGACAATTATTCTATGATCGCGATGGACATGAAGTGCGCATCGAGCGCATTTATAATCGGGTCATTTTCGATGAGCTAACTCAGCGGCCGGATTTGAATCTGGCGTTCCGGTTTCAAGATGATCTCGATACCACCTGGGTTGGGCATCCCAATTGGTATTTTCGGATCAGCAAGCATTCACTGCCGCTTCTGAAGACTGAACACACTTCCCCAACGTTTTTTGCCGACAAATTCCCAGCCAGCGAACAGATTGATAATTACGTTCTGAAACCACTTTACTCGTTTGCCGGGCACGGTGTGGATATGGAGCCAACACGCGAAAAAATCGCCATGTTGGAAAAGCCGCAGGAATGGATTTTGCAGAGAAAAGTCGATTACGCGTCCTTTGTGTTGACCGTTGATGGCCAAAAATCGAAAGCCGAAATCCGCATGATGTTTGTTTGGCCGGACAACGAGCCCGATCCAACGCTGGTCAACAACCTTGTGCGCATGAGCCACGGCAAAATGATGGGCGTCGATTTCAACATCGATAAAACCTGGGTCGGCGCCAGCATCGCGCTGCACGAGACGTAGCCGTGAGCGAAGACGATAAGCAGAGCTAATTCCGAGCGTTCATTTCGGTTCGGGCACTTCCACTCCGCTCTTTACATCCACATTGTGGTACGCCGCGATCTTCCATTCGCCGCCATTCTTCACGAGCACCTGTAAGAGCCGCGTCCGCAATCGCCCGTTCGCATCGGCGCTTGTGCCGGGAAGGAGTTTCTGGAAGCCGCTGACCGTTTGCAGTGACTCAACAATTGCTACATCCGGACGGACGAATCTAAGCGAAACAATATCCGACTGTTTGGTGCTTCCACGATATGCTCCGTGGAAAATCTGTTCATGTCTTTCCCGGAACGCCTCACGCCCTTGAAAGAACATCCCCAGAAGATTCGTGAACGTTCCATCTTCGGCGAAATGCCGTGAATAAGCGTTGGCGTCCCCCTTGTTCCAGGCAGCGACTTCCTCCTTGAGAATATCTCGAATCGCCGCCTCGTCAGCGTCATTTTGCGCCCACGAAATCGTACACACCAGCATGGTCGTGAGAATTATCGCAAGTTTCATGGTTGCCTTTTAAAGATATCTGAGTGGCATGGCAACAACTCTGTAGGAAGACGTGCCAATGGGGAAGCCAAACGGCTTCCCCTACAGATGCTTTTCCATCAACTTTCGCACTTCGTCCGATGTCCGCACCGGGACGATTTTGAATTCCATCAAATCTTTCCAATTGCCGGTCCAATGTTCGAAAAGCGATTCGTCTTCACTGCGCATCAGTTGCCAGCAGGTTTTCAGATCGAGATCGATCCAGCTGGAAACGTATTCAAGTCCTTCGGGCATCATCCGGCCTTTTTCTCGCAGACGCCGATAAATGGCAGGCGCGTCTTTGAAATGTTCGACGACCATGTAAAGCATACGTTCTCGCACGATTATGCCGGCTCAGTTGAAACCGTTGCCTCACCCGCTCCCTGCTCAAACGCCTGTTCCACAGCCCGCCATGGAAGCATCGCGCATTTGACCCGTTGCGGAAAATTTCGCACACCCTGCATCACGCGGAGATCGCCCAGCGCGTTGGGCGCCTCAGTTCCATCATCCGTCACCAGATCGTGGAATGCGCGGAGCATTTCCATCGCTTCCGGGCGACTCTTCCCCTTGAGTTTCATCGTCATCAACGACGCCGACGCCTGGCTGATGGCACATCCGCGCCCCGTGAACTTGATGTCTTCCAAACCACCGCCAGCGTCGAATTTGACCGCGAGATGAATTTCATCGCCGCAGGCCGGGTTATCGCCATGCACCAGAACTGCAGCGTTCGGTAGCTCTCCGAAATTTCGCGGGCGACGCGAATGATCGAGAATGACTTCCTGATATAGTTCTTCGATTTCCGGAATCATGAAAAGAAACGCGCAGCTTTGTGCAGGATTTCAATCATCCGATCGATTTCCTCCATCGTGTTGTAAAAATAAAAACTCGCGCGCGTCGTCCCTGACACGTCAAACCGTCGCATCAATGGCTGGTTGCAATGATGGCCGCCTCGCAACGCCAATCCGTATTGATCGGCGAACGTGGTGAGATCGTGGGGGTGCGCCACCTCCATCACAAATCCAACCAGGGCGCCCCGCTCTTCGGCTGGTCCAAAAACACGTGTCCCCGGTAATTCGTTCAGGCGATCGAATGCGTAGCGCGCCAGTTGCGAGTCGTGTTCGAAGATTGCTGCGCGTCCGATTCGATCAAGATAATCAATTGCCGCAGCGAGGCCGATTGCACCAGCAATGTTTGGCGTGCCAGCTTCGAATCGATGCGGCGCTCTCTTAAAAGTGCTTTTTTCCAAAGCGACGCTCACGATCATTTCGCCGCCGCCGTGCCAGGGCGGTATGGAGTCCAAAATCTCCTTTCGCGCATAAAGCGCGCCGATCCCAGTCGGTCCACACATCTTATGTCCGGAGAAGGCCACGAAATCGCAGCCCAATTCCTGCACATTGATTGGCAAATGTCCGACGCTTTGTGCCGCATCGACGAGAGTGAGCGCACCGACGGCGCGCGCTTTCTCACACAATTCGGCGACGGGATTGATTGTGCCGAGAGAATTCGAGATATGCGTGAAGGCAAAGAGCTTTACCTCCGGTGTAAGTAACCCGGGCAGCTGTTCGAGATCCAAAGCCCCATCGTCGAGAACTGGCACAAACCGCAGCCGCGCTCCCGTTCGTTCCGCCAACAACTGCCACGGCACCAGATTGCTGTGGTGCTCCATTTTCGTCAGGAGAATAACATCCCCTTCGCGAATAAATTTTCCGCCCCATGCCTGGGCGACCAGATTAATGCTCTCCGTGGTTCCACGCGTGAAGATGATTTCGTCGGCGCTCGCGGCGCCGATGTAATCTGCAACTCGACGCCGCGCGTTCTCATAGGCTTCTGTCGCACGCGAGCTCAGAGTGTGCAGCCCGCGATGGACATTTGCATTCTCATGCTCGTAAAAATGCTGAAGCGCTTCGATCACCGCCCGCGGTTTCTGGGAGGTTGCTGCACTATCAAAATAAATCAGAGGATGGCCGTGCGCATGTTCGCGCAGAATTGGGAAATCTTCGCGAAGAGCGTCCCAATCGACAGCACTGGTAGCAAGTTTGTGCACACCATAATCTGCTCCGCGCGGGGCAGCGCGCCACTTCTATTCGAATCCCTTATGTCGTGGGGGGCCTGTCGCCCGCAATGTCTAGTTCGCAGCCGGCACGGCTGCCTCTACTGTTATTTGAGTTCCTGGTTTGTTTCTGCGAACGCGTTGACGGCAAATTCCAGATCTTCGCGCGAATGCGCTGCCGAGACTTGTGTGCGGACACGCGCAGTGCCATGCGGAACGACCGGGTAAAAAAAGCCGATGACGTAAACCCCTTTTTCAAGCATTCGGGCAGCGAACTTTTGTGACTTGGCCGCGTCACCAATCATGATTGGGACAATGGGATGAACTCCGGGCTTGATCGTCAGGCCGCGTTCGGTCAACGCGTCGCGGAAATATTTCGTGTTCTCTTCAAGCTTGTCGCGCAGTTCGGTTGATGCGGTGAGAAGCTCAAGTGCTTTCAGCGAAGCGGCAACCACCGGCGGTGCGATCGTGTTGGAAAACAAATACGGGCGCGAACGCTGCCTCAAAAGATCGACAATTTCATTGCGCCCGCTGGTGAAACCGCCGCTGGCGCCACCGAGCGCTTTGCCCAGTGTACCCGTAATGATGTCGATCTTGCCTACCACGCCGCGATATTCGTGCGTACCGCGGCCGGTCTTGCCCAGAAATCCGGTTGCGTGTGCGTCGTCCATCATCGCGAGCGCATTGTATTTTTCGGCGAGCTCAACAATCGACTTGAGATCAGCAATCGTCCCGTCCATCGAGAAACAGCCGTCCGTAGCGATCAATCGGAAGCGCGCATTCTTGGCAGCGCGAAGTTGCGCTTCGAGATCGGCCATGTCGTTGTGCTTATAGCGATAGCGTTGCGCTTTGCAGAGTCGGATGCCATCGATAATGCTGGCGTGATTCAATTCATCGCTGATCACCGCGTCTTTGTCGGTAAGCAGCGTCTCGAACAAGCCCCCGTTTGCATCGAAACAGGACGGGTAAAGGATCGTATCTTCTGTGCCGAGGAATTTGGTGAGCGCGGCTTCGAGTTCCTTGTGAATATCCTGTGTGCCGCAAATAAAACGCACGCTCGCCATCCCAAACCCATGGGTCTCGAGCGCCTCTTTCGCGGCAGCGATCAACGCAGGATGATCGGCAAGCCCAAGATAATTGTTTGCACACATGTTGAGCACGCGTTTGCCGCCTGTGATCGCAATGTGCGCATCCTGCGGACTCGTGATAACACGCTCGGTTTTGAAAAGACCTTGCGATTTAATTTCTTCCAAAGTTTGAGCCACCTGATTTTCGAATTCCGAGACCATAGATATCCGCACAGGTTACACAGATTTGATTGAGGAAGAAGAAACAAAGCATAGAGGAGTCCTTCGCCCGGAGAATGGAGCCGCTGGTAAGGGAGCGACACGGACGGGAAGCCCGGAGGACGAGCGAACGGGAATTCGCCATTACCGCCTACAGTGGCCACAGCAACTTACGGCGTGGCGGGCGCGGATTAGTAAGTGGCAAATCACCTACCTTGGCTTTGGCTACGGCTAGGCAGGCAATGACAAGAAAATAGAGTTTCGATTTATCTCCCATTTATCGGTGCCATTTGTTGACGCGCAGTCATAACCTCGGAGCAAAACGTCTCAAATAGCACTTGCGCGGGCTGTGAATAACTGTTAATAAGTTCGCCGGTGATTCGCCTTGACCTACGCTGAGCGTCGTAACCTTGCCTGGGCCATTCTCGCGGCGTTTATCGCCATCATTCTGCTCAGCGGCTGCGGGACAAGTCAGCATGCTTTGCCGCCGTACGAACCGCCACTGGCAAAGACTGATTTTCAACACGTGCGCACGACGGCGTACACGCACACCGAGTCAGACCATCGCGAATATGGGAACCACAATGCTCTAGGCGGAGAGTTGCAGGCGGCTGGTCCACCCATCCATAGAGCGGAAGTAGCGCGGCGTGCGATTCCCGTTGATGCCGCGCCGCGTGCTGTATCCGTGGACGAAACCGATTCTTATTCACCAAAACTCCAACCATTCTCGATGAAAGAAACGCGAACGGTCACGCGCACGACAAAGCGTGGGACGAAAACAACGCGCAGCGTTAAACGCACCGTTGTAGTTTCCAAACCCCGTGTCGGCAGCGCCGCCGCTGACTGGTCGCGGTGGCCTGCGGGCACCGCCTTTCGCCTGGTTTCCACGGGGCAAATTTATCGCGTTGATGACTACGGCTGGGCTCTGGCTGGCCGCAACACGATTGATTTATACATGCCGAATCAACGTGAAATGAATTCGTGGGGCGCTCGCCAGGAAACCATTCAGATTCTGCAATGGGGCGATCCACAGGAAAGTTTGCAGTTCCTGCGTCGGCACCAGGATTACAGGCACATCAAGCGAATGGTGCTTGAGCTCGAAGGCCGCCATGACGAAGCGGCATCGCTGCGATAGCGACGTGCAGGTTGTTGCGCCGCCTGCATTGCAGTAACATCCGTAACGATGCACAACGAATTCACGGCAATCATTGAGCGGGATGGAGATTGGTTTATCGCGCAATGCCCTGAAGTGCCGGAAGCAAACGGTCAGGGCCGGACGGCCGAAGAAGCAAAGAGCGACTTGGCAACGGCGATAGAACTTGTGCTCGAAGATCGCCGTGAAGACGCATTGAAAGCTGCACCAGCAGACGCCTTGCGCGAGGTGGTGACTGTCGAAAAATAAAGCGCACGAAGCTACTGCAGCACTTGCAGCGGCATGGATGCGTGCTCAAGCGCGAAAGGTGGGAGCCATTCGATCTGGCACAACCCGAAGACGAATGAAATCCAAGCGATTCCACGTCACACCGAGTTAAGCGTCGTTCTTGTTCAAAAAATCTGGTCGAAAGTTATCGCTGCCGGAGCCGTGAGTGCGCTTTCGCAATGTAAAATCGGCGCGGCGAGAATCAGAGATTTCTCAACGGAGCCGGTCTTGAGCGAACTCGAACGGCTCGCCCTGACAGAAAGGGAATCCGTGATATTCGCGTAATCCTAGTTGCTGTTTCAGCGTTCGCCCCAATTGAGAACGATCTTGCCGGAGTTGCCCGATTTCATCAGATCGATGGCTTCTTTGAATTGGGTGTATGGGAAGCGGTGCGTGATCACCGGCGAGATGTCGAGACCAGACTGAATCATGGCGGTCATTTTGTACCAGGTTTCATACATCTCCCGACCATAAATCCCTTTTATGGTGAGCTGATTGAAGACCACCAGGTTCCAATCAATCGCGGCGCCACCAGGCATGATGCCAAGGAGCGCGATTTTGCCGCCATGAAACATGTTCGGCAAAATATCTGAGAATGCCTTGGCATTGCCGGACATTTCCAGCGCAACATCGAACCCTTCTTTCATGCCGAGTTTGTCCATGGCCTCAGAGACCTTTTCGGTGCGTATATCGAGTGCAACATCGACACCCATTTTTCTGGCGAGATCAAGCCGGTACGGATTCACATCGGTGATCATGACATGACGCGCGCCGGCACGTTTGCAGATCGGAATGGCCATGCAACCGATTGGCCCGGCCCCGGTGATCAGCACATCTTCGCCCACCAGATCGAACGAGAGCGCGGTATGCACGGCGTTGCCTAATGGATCGAAACACGAAAGCACATCGAGCGAGATGGACGGATCCGCGTGCCAGCAGTTGTCCTGCGGAATCGCCACAAATTCCGCCCAAGCGCCGGGGCGATTCACGCCTACCCCTCGTGTGTTCGGGCAAAGATGACGCCGCCCAGCCAGGCAATTGCGACAATGTCCACACGTGATGTGCCCCTCGCCTACCACCAGATCGCCCTTCGCAAATCCCTTGACGTGGTCGCCTACATTGTGAACAACACCCACAAACTCGTGGCCGATTGTCATCGGGACTGGAATCGTTTTCTGTGCCCAAGCGTCCCAGTTGTAAATGTGCACATCCGTCCCGCAAATCGATGTTTTCAAGACACGAATGAGCACGTCATCGCCATGGACTTCAGGAACAGGAACTTCCTCGAGCCACAATCCCGGCTCGGCCTTCGCTTTCACGACCGCCTTCATCATCTTCTGCACGAAGGACAAATTAAGCGGATCGTGAGAGCGGGAAAGCACGAAAAGAGTAGCGCATGCGTCCCGCTTGCATCTTTGACCGCACAACCCGGAGGCTCGCGCCACCTTTGACGTTTTAACGATTCAACCCGGCAAAGCCATTCTTCATTCGCGTAGCCGCGCCGTAGCCTTGGGGAAGGCGGCTGCTCCGTCACTGCAATTACTTACGATCTTGCCACGACCGTGCCGTTTATATTATTCTCGTTAGTCTGTGAAAGCAGCGCCCGTTCCGCCGCGTCCGGAAGCGGAACGCCGCGATGAATCATTTGCCTCGACCCGTTGGACGATCGTCCTCGAGGCGGGCGATTCCGCGACGGCTTCCGCTCACGCACTTAGCGCGCTCTCGGAATTGTGCCGGATTTATTGGCGTCCATTGTACGCGTTTCTGCGCAAACAGGGATATGGACTAGAGGACGCGCAGGATTTGACTCAAAGCTTTTTCGCAGACCTGATCGAAACTCGCGCCTATTCGCACGCCGACCCGGGGAAAGGGCGGTTCCGTTCTTTCCTTCTCGGCGCGCTGAAACATTTCATCGCCGACGCTCGCGATCGCGGACGAGCGTTGAAACGCGGCGGGGGTATGATTCTTGAGACGTTGGACGACAAAGCAATCGCCGAAACCGAGGGACAGATTGCCCGAGCAGCGCAATGGCAAAGTGATCAAGTTTATGATTGCGAGTGGGCTGCATCGCTTGTGCGGCAGGCGATTAACCGCCTCACGCAGGAATGCGCGCTGGCCGGCAAAGCGGAATTTCTCGGCTACTTACTACCGTATTTAGCGACGCCGGAAGTGTCGGCCATTCCATACGAAGAGATAGCGCGACGATTACACCGGCCGATTGCGACTTTACGCAGCGACGTCCCGCGGTTGCGCGCGCGTTATCGGGCCATTCTTCGCGAAGAGGTTCAAGACACAGTCCATGAAGCTGAGGACGTGGATGAAGAACTGCGATATTTGTGCCGCGCACTGGCAGCAAGCTAAATCTCTTACTCATGCTTGTGCTCTTCGACACCTGTTTTCAAGAGATGGAGGGTGCTGTAGTGTGCGCTGTCCTCAGCGCATCGGATTGCGCGAGGTGGCGAGTCAGAGCTGTTCGGTTGAGAAGCCTGAAAGCTTTCGGAGCTACAGCAGCCACTTGTTAGGCGAGCTATATGCAACCGGCCACTCCGGAAATTTCAACGTGTCCCAGCTGTGGTCGGGCGCTCGAGGAATCCTATGGTGGCGGCCTGGGCTGCATGGCTTGCTTGTTGCGGGTCGGGATCGTCGGCGAAGAGGAGGTTGGTATCAGCATCTCTGCCGATGAAGGCAAGGCGAACTCCGAAAGATTTCGCGAGGAAGGCACCCTCGAAGGCAACGCGCGCTTTGGAATTTATGAGATCGAGCGTCGCCCTGACGGAAGTCTTTATGAACTTGGGCATGGAGCGATGGGCGCGACCTACCGCGCCGTCGATACTGCGCTTCAACGCGAAGTCGCATTGAAGATCATCAGGAACGACATCGCCACCCGAAGCGTCGAAGCTCGTGAACGCTTTCTGCGCGAAGCGCGGGCAGCAGCCGCTCTGCAGCATGAAAACATTGCCACTATTTTCCAATTCGGGATTTGTGAGGAGACAGGCCAACTCTTTTACGCGATGGAATTGGTGCATGGCGAGACGCTCGAGGAACGCGTTCGCCGCACCGGGCCGCTCTGTTGTTGATTCGGACGTATGGCTTCCTAACGCGGATGCTCCATGGAGCGCAGTTAAGGCTCAGGACTTACCCAGTGTCGTTTCGGCAATCTGGCCGGGCACACTTCGACTCGGTAGGAATGCCTTCCTGAACTTGTTCTACCTGTTGACTTGGGCATGGATCATCATCATCGGCGGGCTGATGATCACACCCGGTGGCATTCAGTGCATTGTTTGCGGCCCGGCACTAACTATCGCACCGGGGGTGGTTTCGATCCTTCTAGGAGCAGTTGCGCTCGCGTCGCGCGTGATCACCTGGCCGGGAGCGACTCCTCAATACGTGGCTCGGCCACAATTCGATGTTAAAGGCGATCTTCATAGTTGATTGACCAACCGTCGTCAGGACAGCGTAATCGTACTGGCGGGCGCAAACTCTCGACTTGGCAGACGAATCGGCTAAGGCTCACTGAAGGAACAAAGGGTGAGGCATAGCTTAAACTGTATCCAGCCGGACCTTAGCGGCTCTACTGTCTAACAATTTGACGAGGCACAGGCTTTTTTGCCACGCCAGCCGGGAAAATCCGAAGGAAAGGTTAAAGCCGGAAACGAGCTCCCGATTGGAGCATGACGACTGTCGACGCTTTGAAAGGGCGGACGTGTCCGCGCACTCCATTGAGAGATCGCACAAGGGCTGGATTAACAAAGAACAACGAAGTTTTATGGAACATCGGGACACAACAACGATAATGATAACGTCTCTGCTTCTCCTTCCCTGGCTTGGGGGCGCACCGTAGCCGCGGCCGTGGCAGCATGGCGAGGGCTTAGAGAACGTCAAAACAATGAAAGGCGCCCGTCCCTCGGCACGCGCAGATTGAAGTGGGCAGACCGGCGACGAAGTAGATGTCAATACTCCGTATAGAAGCCTCTAGTAAGCATGGGGTTACTGCCACGCCAGAGCTGGGCGAACGCGGGTGTCGCGACATTATTCGAGAGGCACCGCGGCATCCCCCACGAATCTGGAACTCCAGCAATCAGCCGTTGCGCGCCGTTTTTTTGCCCCACTCATTGTGGCCTTTGGGTGGCTGCTTGAGAAGCTAATGACTCAGGAAAGGCTGTCGGTTTCTTAACTTTTTTCTTGACACGTCATCCGCATTTTTGGCAAAACGCTTTGCGACGGTCAGAAATGAGACGCGATGGGTGCCGCTTTCGCTCCGCGGGTGCGGGGTTCCTCCGAAAACTATTTCGCGAGCAGGCGCACGCGCAGGGAGAACTCAGGAAAGACCAAAAACAGTAAAAGAAAAAACTAAATTATGAAAAAACGAAATATCATTGCGGTCTTCTCTGCGCTGGCCTGTTTTGCGCTTTTGCCAAAAGCGCAAGCGGCTCCAGCTCCAGAGACGCCAGATCCAGGAAGTGTAGGCGGCTCGCTCAACACGGCGGACGGAGACCATGCCCTTTTTAACGTAACCACCGGCGTCGGGAACGCAGCATTTGGTTGGTTTTCGCTCCTGAGCACCGTGGACACCAGTTTAAACACCGGTGTTGGCGCTGCAACGCTTGTGCTTAACACGGGGGAAAACAATACAGCCATTGGCGCTGCTGCGCTTTTATTCAACACTACCGGCAGCGACAACACAGCCGTTGGAGCGGCTGCGCTTGTCAATAATGCCGCCGGCGGCAACACGGCTGTTGGTTCCTTTGCGCTCAATAAAAACACCACCGGCACCGAGAACACGGCTGTTGGTCGCTTTGCGCTCCGCGAAAACACCATCGGCTTCCGGAACACGGCCACCGGTAGATCTGCGCTCACCAAGAACACCGAGGGACAGCGCAATACGGCCACCGGTCAGGATGCGCTCTTTTCCAACACCCTCGGCAGTGACAACACGGCCGATGGTGATGATGCGCTATCTGACAACACCGAGGGCAGCTTTAACACAGCTATCGGTAAGAACGCGCTCGTTACCAACACCGAAGGCAGCGAAAATACGGCTGTTGGGTTTGCTGCGCTCTCTATCAACCCGCCCGCCGACTCAAACACGGCCGTCGGTAGTAATGCGCTCCTGAATACCAGTAGCACCCAAAACACGGCCGTTGGTGCTCACGCGCTCATGACCAACGGGGCCGCCGGCTTCAACACAGCCGTCGGGGCTTTTGCGCTCCAGAACAGCACTGGTGCCGCTAACACTGCCTTGGGTGCTAGTGCCGGAATTGGCGTTACTACGGCAATTAACACCATCTGTATCGGCGCCTCGGGCGCAGACGTGAACGGCAGTTGCTTTATCGCCAACATTCGCGGCGTGACAACTGTCGGGGCCGCGATACCGGTATTGGTCGACGCAAATGGGCAACTCGGGACGGCCAGTTCCTCGCGCCAGTTCAAGGAAGACATTCAACCGATGGACAAAGCCAGCGAAGCGATCCTGGATCTTAAACCAGTGACTTTCCGCTACAAGGCCGGAGCTGGCGGTATGCGACAGTTTGGGTTAATCGCCGAGGAAGTCGCCGAGGTAAATTCCGAGTTAGTGGTGTACGATGAGAAAGGCGAGATCTACACCGTGCGCTACGACGCCGTGAACGCGATGCTGCTTAACGAGTTCCTCAAAGAACACAAGAAAGTGGAGGAACAGCAAGCAAGCATTGCGGATTTAAAGTCGACAGTCGCACAGCAACAGAAAGGGATGGAAGTGCTAACCGCCCAGCTGAAAGAGCAGGCCGCGCAAATCCAAAAAGTGAGCGCGCAGCTTGAAGTTATTAGACCTGCGCCACAAGTAGTCGCGACCAAACCGTAAAGCTGCGATGTAGAACAACCTCGTGTGCCAGGCACCGAGGCGATTTGGAAAGGCGTTCGCCTCCGTGGCGAACGCCTTTACTTTCTAACTCTTATTTTGTTAGAGTTACCGGCGAATGTTTTCTTGGGTTTGTTGTACCAAATCTCTGAGGATAACGCGTGCCATCTGCTGCAGCGGAGTCGAATTCCATTAACACGCAGCTCGTCTGCGCCTCGCACTACAGCTGCTAAAAGACATTACGCCTTCGCTGCGTGTGCGGTTCTCTGCGTTTCGGAATGGTGGATTCCGATAACCCTTTTCGGAAGCTGGCCAGTCACCGGGGACCTACGGTATCCTCTTTTAACGTTTTCTCTTGACAGGTCATCCGCATTTTTGGCAAAACGGTGTCCTCAAAAATGAGTAACCGGTCAGAAATGAGACGCGATGGGTGCCGCTCGCTCCGCGGGTGCGGAGCTCCTCCCAAAAAACATTTGCGAGCAGGCGCACGCGCAGGGAGAACTCACCGAAGACCAAAAAACAGTGAAAGAAAAAAATAAATTATGAAAAAACGAAGTATCATTGTGGTCCTCTCTGCGCTGGTCAGCTTAGCGCCTTTGCCAATAGCGCAAGCGGCTCCAGCTCCAGAGACACCAGATCCAGGAAGCGTAGGCGGTTCGTTCAACACGGCGGACGGAGACCATGCCCTTTTTAGCGTCACCACCGGCCTCGGGAACGCAGCATTTGGCTGGTTTTCGCTCCTGAGCAACATCGACGGCAGCAACAACACCGCTGTCGGCGCGGCGTCGCTCCTATTCAACATCGGAGATCAAACTACGGGCGAGGGACAAGAAAACACAGCCGTTGGCGCTGCGGCGATGTTATTCAACACCACCGGCTCTCAAAATACCGCTGTGGCTGCTCAGGCGCTCGAGCTCAATGACAGTGGCATCCGCAACACGGCTATCGGCTCTCGTGCGCTGATTAACAACCTTAGCGGCGACAACAACACGGCCGTAGGCCGTCGAGCGCTCGAGGGCATTATCAGCGGCGACAGCAACACAGCCGTGGGCTGGCAAGCTGGTTTCTCCGCCACCGGTAACAACAATATCTATATTGGCGCAAACATGTTCGGGGTCGCCGGTGAGAACAACACCTGTTACATCGGAAACATCTACTCAAACCTTCAGCCTGTAGTGGGCACCGATCCTGATTTGGTTACCATAACCAGCGGCGGCAAACTCGGCCGGTCAGGCTTATCCTCCCGCCGGTACAAGCACGACATCGAGCCGATGGATAAAGCCAGCGAAGTGGTGTTCGCGCTCAAGCCCATGAGATTCCGTTACAACAAGGAGTTGGATGCAACACAGACCATCGCCTTTGGCCTGATTGCCGAGGAGGTGGCCGAGGTGGCCCCGGCTCTGGTGGGACGCAATCCAAAGGGCGAACCGGAATCAGTTCGCTACGAGCAAATCAACGCGATGCTGCTGAACGAGTTCCTCAAAGAGCACAAGAAAGTAAAGGACTTGGAAGCCACTGTTGCCCAGCAACAGAAGGGAATGGAAGTTCTCACGGCCCAGCTGAAAGAGCAGGCCGCGCAGATCCAGAAAGTGAGCGCTCAGCTCGAAATGAGCAAACCTGCGCCGCAAGTAGTGGCGAGCAAACCCTAAAGCTGCGATGTAGAGGGGTCTTGTGTGCCAGGTACCAAGGCTATTTGGAAAGGCGTTCGCCCTTGCGGGCGAACGCCTTTACCATTCCGATTGGTTCGCATAATGCCGCTTCGAGTTTGCGAGCGGTTTCGTTTGACTAGCTATTTCCTTTCCATTTTCCTCGCCTAATTGGCAACATCCAAGTTTACGTCTGATATGAAAAAAATTTTAAGCCTTTCGATGCTCATCGCCTTCGCGATGATTTGCGCCTGCCAAAAACAAGATTCGACCGCCGAACAACAACTCGCTCAACAGAGAACGGCGTTGGACGAACGCGAGAAAGGGTTAGATGAAAGGGAGAAAGAGTTAAATCTCAGAGAGACCGCGTTAAATGAAAGGGAGAACGCGTTGGCGAAAAAGGAAAAGGCCGCTGTGAACGCCCGCACGATTCCTCCGGATGTTCAGTCGCACGACGCGATCCGCGCCGCCGCGGAGGCTAAAGCAGAAAGAGACAGAAGAATACAACAGCTGCCCCCCGAGATTCGGGCCCTGATCCCGGACCCCTCTGCAACGGTTGAAAAAGACCGGTGACACGGGAGCGACTCGCCCCAAGACAGGACGGTCCGGAACAATTACAAGCGAAGGCGGCGTAAGTTAAAGAATGTCTGGCCGGGCAGTATTCCTGCGCCAGAAACACTTCGCCAACTCGGTCTCCGATGCCGCAGTAGCAGGTGCAATGTAGAAACCTTCATTCCGCGGCTCAGTTCTCTAAAGGTTCAGAGTCAGGCAGGCCAAACGAATTTCGTTTGCCAACGCGTTGAGGACAACGCGTTCCACTTTTCTGCGGTCGCTGATCTGCGCTTGCGCCTGATTCGTTCCTTCGAGATGATGCAGTGCATGCCCGCAACGCTGGAGCAAACTGGGACGAACATCCTTACTTCCCGTTCTGCTTTCATTCTGCGGTTCACCAGCACGATCGCGCTTTGGACAATCGCTCTGCTGATCATGTTCTCGGGTTACGAGATCTTGTTTTGGCTGCTGATCAGCGTGTTCGGATTGATCGGGCTTTGGGAGTTTTATCGGATGCTCGATCACAAGGGCCTGCCCAATTTCAAAATCACCGGAATGATTTGCGGCGCGGTTCTGCTGGCCGGCAGTTTTTATTACTTTTCCAAGATCGGGCCGGCGCATTCCTATGACTTCGAAGTTGCGGTCCTTCTCTTTTTTCTGCTTACGGTTTTTGGCCGACAGATGTTTGCTCGGCTTCGCCATGACGAACCGCTGCAAACCATGGCTTACACTCTGTTTGGCCTGCTCTATGTGCTTTGGCTCTTCAATTTCATCACTAAAATCGTTTATCTGACGCCACGTTCGAGCACGGGTCAGCTGACCGGGCAATTCTACGTTCTATATCTGATTGCAGTGACCAAATTTTCCGACATGGGCGCGTACCTGACCGGCAGCGCAATCGGACGGCATCTGATGGTCCCTCATATTAGTGGCAAGAAAACTTGGGAAGGTTTCTTCGGCGCGATTGTTTTTGCGCTGCTTTGCAGCCTGACATTGTTCAAACTGATGGCGGGCCACTTATCGGCACTAAGCTGGACGCACGCGACGATCCTCGGCGTGCTTCTTGGCTTGGCAGCAGTGCTCGGAGATCTGGCCGAATCCATCATCAAGCGCAGCACAAATGTAAAGGACTCGGGAAATCTGTTGCCTGGAATCGGCGGTGCGCTCGACCTTCTGGATAGCCTGCTGTTTACCGCGCCACTTTTGTTCTTCTATTTGCGACTCGTGATTCACGTATCGTGATGAACTGCGGTTAGAAATGAAAATGGGAAATTCCGGGAAGCGTAAGCGAGTTGTGATTCTGGGCGCGACTGGATCGATCGGCGAGAGCGCACTGAAAGTGGCACGCGATCTTCCGGACCGGATAGAAATTGTCGGGCTGGCGGCCAACAGTAATGCCGAAAAGCTCGCCGCGGCTGCGAATGAAACACGCGCGCAATCTGTTTGCCTGGTCGATGAAGCCAAGATCGACCTCCTGATGCGTAAGCTCGAGTACAAGCCGCGAATTTTTGCGGGACAAGAAGGACTACGTGAGATCGCCTGCTTGATGGATGCGGAAATGGTGCTGGTAGCAATCGTAGGTACCGGCGGGCTGCGGCCGGCGCTCGGCGCCATTGAGGCCGGCAAGGACCTCGCCGTGGCAAGCAAGGAAATTCTGGTGATGGCAGGCGAAATTGTGATGCGCGCGGCGCGCGATAATGACGTAAGCGTGCTGCCCGTGGACAGCGAGCACAATGCGATTTTTCAATGCTTGGAAGGTAAGAGCGCTACGGACATTCGCCGCATCGTCCTGACGGCATCAGGTGGACCATTTCGCGAAACGCCGCGAAAAGATTTCAATTCGATCACACCCGAAGAGGCGCTGAAACATCCGACTTGGAATATGGGACCAAAGATCACGATCGATTCCGCAACGCTGTTCAACAAAGGACTAGAGATGATCGAGGCGCACTGGCTTTTTGGTGTCGAGATGAAGCGCGTCGAAGTGGTGATTCACCCGCAGAGCATTGTTCATTCGATGGTTGAGTTCGCAGATGGCTCCACGCTCGCGCAATTGAGTTATTCGAACATGTGTTTCCCGATCCAATACGCCGTGACCTGGCCGCATCGCGTTCCGAATACTTTGCCACCGCTCGATTTTTCGAAATTGTCCAGGTTGGAATTTTCCACTCCGCGCTATGACGATTTTCCCGCGCTAAACCTCGCGCGCCAAGCGGGCGAGACCGGTGGCACGTTGCCGGCCGTCATGAACGCCGCAAACGAAGTAGCGGTCGCTGGTTTTTTGGATCGCCAAGTCCGTTTTCCGGACATTTGGCAGATTGTCCAAGAAGTCATGAATCGACACACGTCCGTTGCGCACCCCGATCTGGATGCCATATTGCAGGCCGATCAATGGGCACGCAAGGAAGCGCAGGGACATGTTAAATCGATAAATCGTTAAAAGAATTACAACGGCAGACACGATGGCCTGTCCAATAATGCCCAATCATTGATCAGCTGTTTCGAACTACAATGCTACTCCACATTGCCCGCGTCGTTTTCATCCTGCTGGAAGTCCTCATCCTCTTCAACCTGCTGATCGTGGTGCATGAGCTGGGGCATTTTCTGGCCGCGCGCTGGAGAGGCCTTTACATCGAAAAATTCGGCGTCTGGTTCGGCAAACCGATCTGGAAAAAAACCATCAACGGCGTCCAATACTCGCTTGGCTCGCTGCCTTTCGGAGGCTTCGTTGCACTGCCGCAACTTGCGCCGATGGATATCATCGAAGGAAAGGCGGATGTGGATCGCGCGAGGTTGCCGAAAATTTCCGCCCTGGATAAAATTATCGTTGCGATTGCCGGGCCGCTCTTCAGCCTGCTTCTGGCGCTTTTCTTTGCGGGCATTGTCTGGGCCGTCGGCCATCCGGTGAGCGAAGCGGATTCGACCACCGTGATCGGTTATGTTTTGCCCGATTCGCCGGCACAAAAAGTTGGCTTGCAGCCCGGCGACAAAATCCTCTCCGTGGATGGCAAACCGGTCAGGCGCTTTATGGGGATGAATGACAGCGTAAGTTGGGACGTCGTGCGAAGCGAAGGCGACAAGATCGCCGTAAAATTCGAGCGAGACGGCAAGGTGCAAACCGTTTGGGTGGAACCTTACAAAGCGGAAACGCGCGGATGGCGCAGACAAAGTGTACGCCAATTGCTCATCTATCCGGCAGAGAC
>JBKPOB010000071.1:0-7659 GCA_046732875.1 Verrucomicrobiota bacterium
GCCTAACCTCGTTGCCGGCGCCGTTATGGCGCTGCGCGATTACAAGCAGATCAACAGACTCTATCTGGTTGGAGACTCCACCAAGATCGAGAGCGAGCTGCGCAGGCACCAGTGTAACGATTCGCGCATCGAGATCGTTCATTCCACCCAGGTGGTGGATCTGAGCGACCGCGCATGGACAGCCGTTCGCCGGAAAATGGATTCATCGATCAGCCGTGCTGTGGATCTTGTAAAGCACGGTGATGCAGATGCGGTGGTGAGCGCTGGACACACCGGTGCGGCCGTCGCTGCGGGCACGATCAAGCTCCGCACATTGCCGGGAATCGGTCGACCAGGTATCGCGGCGGTGCTTCCAACGGAAACGAATGTGTTCGTTTTGATCGACGCAGGCGCAAATATCGATGCTCGCCCCGAACATCTTCTTCAATATGCGTTCATGGGCTCGGTCTACTCGCGTCATGTTCTCCATTATAAGAACCCAACCGTCGGCTTGGTCTCGCTGGGCGACGAGGATGTGAAGGGGACCGAGTTGACGAAGGAAGTGTTCAAGATGCTGAAACCAAGTTCACTTAACTTCGTTGGCAACATAGAAGGCCGTCACCTCTTTGAAGATCCCGTTGAAGTTGTCGTGTGCGACGGATTCGTTGGCAACGTGATCTTGAAAACGTGCGAATCGATCGCGGTAGCGATGTTCAAATGGCTGAAGCACGAGCTCATGCGCACGACGATGCGAAAAGCCGGCGCATTCCTCGCGAAGAATGCTATTGGAACCATTAAGGACAAGACGAATTACGAAGAGTACGGCGGTAGTCCGCTTCTCGGCGTCAACGGTATTTGCATCATTGCGCATGGCGCGAGTACGCCACTGGCCATCAAAAACGCGCTGCGCGTTGCGGCCGAGTCGATTGAACATCATGTGAACCCGCATATCGTCGAGGAGATTCGCCGTTACCATGAAACGACAGCCCCGCTCGAGCCCGCGTTCCGGTAAAGGGCTACGCACAGTCTCAATCATCGGCACGGGCAGTTATGTGCCCAATAAAGTTCTCACCAATGCGGACCTCTCGCGTATGGTCGATACCAGCGACGAGTGGATCATCACTCGCACGGGCATCAAGGAACGACGTATCGCCGCGAAGGATGAAACGACCAGCGAGATGGCGACCAAGGCGGCGCTCAAGGCGATGGAGCAGGCCAAGATTTCACCCAAGGAAATCGATCTCATTCTAGTGGCAACGGCCACTCCCGATATGCTCTTTCCGGCCACGGCCTGCTTCGTTCAGAAAAAGATTGGGGCAACCAACGCGGCTTGTCTCGATATTTCCGCAGCGTGCGCAGGCTTTCTCTTTGGCCTGGAGATCGCACAGCAATTCATTACTTCTCATACACACGACACTGTCCTGATGATCGGAGCCGACAAATTGACATCGATCACTAACTGGACCGATCGCAATACTTGCGTGCTATTTGGAGATGGCGCTGGCGCCGCTGTTTTGCGGCATCGGGGTAGCGCGCACGGTGTTATCGCCACTCACATCGGTAGCGACGGGCAGTACTCCGATATTTTGTTCATGCCCGGTGGCGGTTCGCGTTGCCCGATTACGCGAGAAAACGTCGATATGCATTTGGCAACGATCCACATGACGGGCAAAGAAGTTTACAAACAGGCCGTCACTGCGATGCTCAATGCCGCTAAGAAAGTCCTCGACCAAGCCGGACTCTCCATCGAAGACATCGCCTGCGTTATTCCGCATCAGGCGAATCTCCGCATCATCGAAGCGATTGCGGATCGCCTCGGTATTTCACGGGACAAGATGTTTGTAAATCTGGATCGCTATGGCAACACCTCGGCCGCGGCTGTGGCAATCGCACTCGACGAAGCCAATCGCAGCGGGCGGATCAAGCCCGGTGATTACGTTTTAATGATCGTATTTGGCGGCGGCTTAACCTGGGCAAGTACGATTATCGAATGGTGAATCCAGAGTTGATAGTCGTTAGTTGAGAGTTGATAGAGGGACGCCTGTGAACTCTCAACACTTAACACTCAACTATCAACTAGTCGATACTCACGCACATCTCGATTATCCCGATTTCGCCAATGATCTCGACGAAGTGCTGCGTCACGCAAAGGAAGTGGGCGTTACGCGCATCATCACGATCGGCACTTCGGTCGAAAGCAGCCGTCACGCCATCGACCTGGCAGAAAAACATTCAGCCGTCTTCGCGGCTATCGGCGTCCACCCAACGTCTGTTGAAGAGGCGCAAGAGGACGTGATCACGCCGCTGCGTGAACTGGCGAAGAACTTACGCGTCGTAGCCATCGGCGAAACGGGCCTCGATTACCACCATCTGCCGAGCGAGAAAGTAGCGAAGGAAGAGCAGGTCCAGGTTATGTCCGCGCTGCGAACTGAGACCGACGAAGAAATCGAAGCGCAAATTCGCGACGGCGCTTACAAATCGAAACAAGCAAGCTTATTTCAGCAGCAACTCGATCTTGCGGTGGAACTGGGATTAAACGTGGTGGTCCATCAGCGCGACGCGTGGGAGGACACGCTTAAAATCATGCGGGCCTACACGGGAAAACTGCGCGGCGTTTTTCATTGCTTCGGCGGCTCCCTTGATCAGGCAAATGAAGTTCTCGATCTTGACCATCTCGTTTCCTTCACTGGAATTGTCACTTTCAAAAACGGCATGGCTGTGCGAGAAGTTGCGGCACAAATCCCGCTCTGGAAATTCATGGTGGAGACCGATTGCCCATATCTGGCGCCTGTCCCTTTTCGCGGAAAACGCTCCGAACCGGCGTATACACGTATCGTGGCAGAAACAATCGCCGCGGCGCGAGAGATTCCGCTCGAAGAAGTTGCCGAGGCGACAACCGAAACCGCGGAAGGTTTTTTTCAGTTCAATCGGGCATGAAAATTGATCATGGTAGGGCGCGACCGCCGGGCGTGCCGACAGCGCACAATAGAACGGACGGCTCGGCCATCCGTCCCTACCTCCTGCTTCTCGCTGTCTTTCTCGCATCCTGCGCGGTACCGGACACCCAGCATCAGATCGTCGTCAGCACGCATGAACAAAAACTGGCGCTACTTGATCGCGGCAACGTCGTGGCAATTTATCCAGTCTCTACGTCGAAGTTCGGATTAGGTGATTGGCGGGGCAGTCGTTTTACGCCACTAGGTAAACTGCAGATCGCTGAAAAAATCGGCGACAACGCGCCGTCCGGCGCAGTGTTCAAGGATCGGCGCCGTACCGGTGAGATCGTTGCGCCGGATTCGCCGGGCCGTGATCCAATCGTGACGCGCATTCTCTGGTTGCGTGGACTGGAGACGCAAAATGCCAACGCGTTCTCCCGAGACATTTATATTCACGGGACGCCGGAGGAGCGACTCATCGGGATGCCTGCGAGTTATGGATGCATCCGGATGCGCTCGAGCGACATCATACATTTGTACGATATCGTAGGAACCGGCGCCGCAGTCACCATCGTTAACGCGCCACTCGTCACCGCCGTCCCGAGCCTGGTGTCGGCTCACTCGATGGCTGACACTAACCCCGCGCCATTCGTGATGCGATAAGGTCGTAATCCAGACAATCTGTCTGCATCTTCTCGCAGCGAGATTGCCTGCGTCACTTACGGCAGTCTGCCGAGATGCTCTCTGGGCGTCTCTCGCGACAACAATGCCATATCCGCATCCACCATAATGCGTACTAATTCCTGAAACCGCACTTTCGGTTCCCAATTGAGGACTTTGCGCGCTTTAGAAGCGTCACCGACTAGAAGATCCACCTCGGCCGGCCGCTCATAACGTGCGTCGTGCTTGACGAATTCTTTCCAATCAAGGTTTGCATGCGCGAACGCCGCATCCACGAATTCTCGTACTGAATGCTCATCGCCTGTAGCCAACACGAAATCGTCGCCCTCCCCAAGCTGCAAGATTCGCCACATGCCTTCAACATATTCAGGCGCATATCCCCAATCACGTTTCGCGTCCAGATTACCGAGGAACAATTCCTTTTGCAGCCCGTGCTTAATAGCCGCAACCGCACGGGTGATTTTGCGCGTGACGAACGTTTCACCGCGACGCGGGCTTTCATGGTTGAACATAATACCGTTGCTAGCGCAAAGGCCGTAGCTTTCGCGATAGTTCACGGTCGCCCAATACGAAAAAACTTTCGCCACGCCATAGGGACTGCGGGGCCAAAACCGTGTCTTCTCCGTTTGCGGCACCTGCTGCGCCTTGCCAAAGATTTCGCTGCTCGACGCCTGAAAAAAACGAGAACGCAATCCGGCTTCGCGGATTGCGTCCAAAATGCGGATGGTACCAACGCCAGTGACATCGGCTGTGTACTCAGGAATATCGAAACTCACCCGCACATGGCTCTGGGCTCCCAGATGGTAAATTTCGTCTGGCTTCAAATCGTAAAGAAGCTTCACCAGATTCACGGAATCGCTCAGGTCTCCATAATGCAGAAACAGTCGCACGCCGTTAACGTGGGGATCGGCGTAAAGATGATCAATGCGGGAGGTATTGAAGGTGCTGGCGCGACGAATAATGCCATGGACTTCGTAGCCCTTTTCCAGGAGCAACTCAGCCAGATAACTTCCGTCCTGACCAGTGATACCGGTGATCAGCGCCCGCGTCATTGCGGCAACAACTGTAGGGCGTTTGATTCGCTCGCGCCAGCTCGCTCACCCTTCGGGCTTCCCGTCTATGTCCCTCGGCCCCCGCCGGGCTCCGTTCTGCGAAACGCCAACGCAAGAACAACAACCCGGCGTCTGACACAGACGCCCTACGATTTCAGAGTATCACTTAGGTCTCCGGTGGCGTGACCATGATTCGCGCCAAAACAGCACGTTGTGCGCCGATCAATGCCGCGATGCCTTTGCGGGCGAGGCCCAGCATCTCATCCAACTGCGGTCCCGAAAAGGTGGCTTCTTCACCGGATCCCTGCACTTCTACGAATTCGCCGTCTTCCGTCGCCACAAGATTGAAATCAACCGTCACGAGTTTGTCCTCTTCGTAATTAAGATCCAGGATCGGCTGTCCATCCAGAATGCCTGCGCTCACCGCGGCAACCAATTTTTGCATCGGAGCGGCGTCGAGTTTTTTTTCCTTCACAAGTTTCCGACAGGCAACGGCGAGGGCCAGACTGGCTCCGGTGATTGCGGTGGTGCGTGTTCCTCCGTCGGCTTGCAAAACATCGCAATCGACCCAAATCGTGCGCGACCCCAGCTTCTCGAGATCGACAACTGCTCGCAGCGAGCGACCAATCAAGCGCTGAATCTCTACACTGCGACCGTCCAGCCGACCTTTTACGATGTCGCGCGGCTTTCGCGTCTGCGTCGAGTATGGAAGCATCGAATACTCAGCGGTAAGCCAGCCGCCAGTCACTCCCTGTTCTTTCATCCAGCGCGGCACCGTCTCTTCGATCGTGACGCCGCAGATTACGCGCGTTTCCCCCACTGAGACTAGCACCGAACCGCTTGCATGCGGCGCGACGTTCAACTCGAAGTTGATTGGCCGAATTTCGTCGGATCCGCGGTTATCATTTCGCTGCATGGTTGTGAACTTAGATATGGCTGGGTTTTGCGCGACGAAAGATTTACAGCGCCCGATGGGCTCTGTTACGAACGATCCAATCCTCACAGCCGGCGATCGCTGCTTAGCGCTGAGTAATCAGCTTGACGCACTGCGCTGGCCATCGTTGTTTAAGCGTTTTGAGTGAAAAATAGCGCTGACACCCAGACAGCGATTTGCATTGCCGGAGCGCACCGTTCAGGAACATCGATGCTCACGAGGCTGTTGCACGCCTGCGGCCTCTACCTCGGCCCAAAAGAAGAATTGATGCCGGCTCAGGCCGATAACCCTGATGGGTTCTGGGAACATCTGGGATTCGTCGCAGTGAACGACGAATTATTAAATGCTCTCGGCGGCGCCTGGGACCTTCCGCCAAAAGTTGGCGAGAATTTCCGTGACCCGCGCCTTGATGCAGTGCGCATGAAAGCGCGGCTGCTAATCGAACGATTTGATTCGGCAAAGCTCTGGGGCTGGAAGGACCCGCGCAACAGTTTGGCGCTGCCGTTCTGGAAGGAGCTTCTGCCGGAATTGAAAACAATCATCATCGTGCGGAATCCACTCGAAGTCGCCCACTCGATGCGAGAGCGAAACGGAACATCTTATTCGCTCGGTTTGCGGCTCTGGGAAATTTATAACCGGCGCTTAATCGAGCCGGCAGGTGAGCAAGATCGCCTTGTTACTCATTACGATCGATTTTTCGACAATCCAGAAGCGGAACTGCGGCGCATTGTGGAATTCGTTGGTTTGTCCGACAAAGAAATTGCTCCTACCGCGGCACTGGTAAAAAAGCGAAGACGCCATACTCATTTCACGGTTGAGCACCTCATTGATGCCCGCGTCGCTGCGGAAGTAATTGACCTCTATCGCGCCTTGACTGCTGAAGCATCGGCGTCATCCCGAGAAAGCAGGGTGGTGGGCATAGCCAACGCACATCAAGTCGCTAAACCGGATGAGGGCGATTTGCTTCCCGGCGCCGTCACCCGGCTAAACGCCCTGGTTCCGGAAAGAATTGCGCAGGTCGAGCAACTCTATCAAGAGCTCCTGGCGCAGGCGGAAGCTCGGCACAAAACGCAAGTTGAGGAACTCAGCGCGCAGCTTCGCGACAGAAGCATTAGCCTCGCGGAGAGCGAAGCGCAAGGAGAGGAGCTTCGACACCGTCTGCGAAAACAACTGCAGGCTGCCAAGAAGCTTTGCCAGTTATTGGAGGAGGCTGATCATGCGGCAGCGCAACTTCGCTCTTCGGCGCGCTGGCAAATTGCAAATCCGGTTGCCGCTTTGAAGGCAAAGCTTTCTCCTTCGCAGTCGCAGAGCCTGTTAGGCTACGGCCATCTGGAAAAAATCGTCTCTGCATATCAAAAATGGCGATCTAACCATGAGGAAATCACTGCGATTGATGAGCAGATTCAGGCGCTGATCTCAGGAGCGCCTTTGGCCCTTGGAAAGAGAGTGGCGCCGGCTGAACCTCCCGAACCGACGCGTCCGATCGAGTTTCCAATTCACGAGCAGGTCGAAATTTCAATTATCATTCCAGTCTTCAATCAGTTTCGCTTCACCCATGCCTGTCTTGCGTCGTTGCAGGAACACGAGGGAGCGGAGCGCTTCGAAGTTATTGTAGTCGACGATTGCTCAACCGATGGCACGGCGGACGCTGTTCCGCGGATGGCCGGTGTTGTTTATCTGCGCAACGAAGCGAATTACGGTTTCATCGCATCCTGTAACCGCGGTGCGGAAAAGGCGCGCGGCAAATACCTCGTTTTTTTGAATAACGACACACTTGTGAGGCGGGGTTGGCTCACTGCTCTGCTTGATACATTTGCCCAAGAGTCGGGAGCAGGAATCGTTGGTTCGAAATTGATTTATCCCGATGGCCGCTTGCAGGAGGCAGGTGGCGTTATCTGGCAAGACGCATCTGGATGGAACTACGGCAAGTTCGACGATCCTGAAAAACCCGAATACAACTATTTGCGGGAAGTAGATTACTGTTCAGCAGCGGCCTTGATGATTCCGAAGGCGTTATTTCACAGCGTCGGCGGTTTCGATTCAAGTTATGCCCCCGCATATTACGAAGACACAGACC
>JBKPOB010000072.1:0-10847 GCA_046732875.1 Verrucomicrobiota bacterium
CTTCGGCCTAGGCGGTCCACCGGAAAACGTTCAGCAATGAAAGTCGCAGCCTAACCAATCGAATGAAAGTCACGGGCGGGGGGCCGGAGTCGGGCGCGGTCTGGGTGCAGGCGCACATCGCCCAGTGCATACGATTTGTAGCGTGAAGTTTTGGTTCGGTCCGATTCCCCACGTCCATACGTAGGTGCCCGGTGTTACGCCTAGGGTTGCAAAAGTCTTGCCGGTGTAGATCGCCATGCCCGGTAGTTCGGTACCGGAAACATAGCCCATTGGAACGATCAGAGCGTTTCCCAAATATGAAGTGAATATCCCGAACATATAGCCGCTGCCACTGCTAGCATACGTAAAGCCACCGCTCCCGAAACTCGTCGATCCAGCGGGGTGTGAGTAAAAGTCTACGTTGGAAGAAATTGGCCCCGTGTATATAAGTGCGGTGTATACATTGCCAGTTGGCCTTAGCCCGGGATTTTGCGTGCCCGATGTAACAAAAGTTAGTCCATTCAAATCAATGGCTCCGCTTCCGGTCGCGACAACATCGGTGCCGACTTGCTGCAACGTGACGGTGTAACCGGCTTGGGCGGGGCGGATCGAGACTACCCAGACGGTTATGATCGCGAGCGCAGCTAGCGTGGCGGGTTGAAAGAGTTTGAGCGAAGTAGTTTTCATGATTTTCATAAGTGTTGTTTTCTCTCTTTTGCTTTGTTTTCTGGCTTTCGCCTTCTTTGAACTTCTCGTCGTGAGGAGCCATTTCTGGCATTCACTGAAGTACTGCAGGAAATCCGGCGCGATATAACGCGGAAAGTTTGGATTTTTCGGATTCCGCGTTCTCGCCACGGCTCTTTCGATACGCAGGAATTGCATTCTCCTTCAATCGACGTTATTATGTTCCCTTGAACATGGGCGAGGCAAATAATGGCTGCGAACTATCAGTCACTCAGAACGCCCGGCCACGGTACACCGGAGAACGCCTGTTGCGCGAACGGGCCGCTCGGTCTGGTAGGGGCAGCGAGAATCTTCTAGCTGATCCGGTGAGAGGAAATGAGGAAAGTTGGGCGAAACTGTCCCACGTTCAGTCTGCGCAAATCACCAAGGCAATGTCAGCGTTGATGAATTTCTTGATGAATTTTGCACATGTAATTCGCGACTCTTCCATTTGCTCTGACCTGGACCGAAAGATCCAGCCAAGATACGTCCAGATCGGAGAGCCAATTGCCGATAATCGGTAAATAGTCTTGAAACGGTTGGGGACCCAACTTAGTCCAATGGAGCAACTGATCGCCCCGTGTGTCGACTAGACGCGAGTCGGGGGGGCCAAACCTGTGGACAAGATCGATTTCGGTCGTAATGCCGGGTTTGATCTCGTTGATGTCCTGTTGCTCAATCCGGCCAGAGGACGCATGACTAGCTAGGCAAAGGCTGCCTAGCACAGTGACAATTAGTTGGTTGGTTTTCATTGCGACAGTAGGCTGATTCGCGGACGAGAGACAATAGAGCCTACTCTATGGAAATGACCAGCCTCTTTTGCGGGGCAGCACCCATTCATGGTCCGTGATGAAGACACAAAGCGAGTTCTTGCGGGTTGCACTGCATTTTGTCAAATCAATCGGTACGCGATGCATTACAGCCGCTCACATGATGCTGTGATCCGCGTTTACGATGATGCTGGCAACGTTATCGAGACACACGAAGGGCGATTTCAAAGAGCCGTGAGTTTTTGCTATGTCGCGTCACAACGACATCGAGTTGATAAGGCCGCATCGCGTCGTAGCGTGGGATGATATAACGCTGGAAAGGAGCAAACAAATGCCAAAATACCTGTTTCAAGGATCCTATACGGAGCAAGGTTTGAAGGGGGTGCTCCAAGAGGGGGGATCGAAACGCCGCGAGGCAGCCGAGCAATTATTGAAAGGAATGGGTGGGCGACTGGAAGCCTACTACTATGCCTTTGGGAGCAACGACTTCGTAATCATTGCCGATCTGCCGAGCAACGTGGATGCAGCAGCCCTCTCGTTGGCCGTAAACGCCAGCGGGGCCGTGGAGTCCCGAGTAACGATACTGATCACACCAGAGGAAGTTGACCAAGCCACGAAGAAGACGGTCAAGTACCGCCCGCCCGGAAAGTAAGAGCGCGGCCAGTTCGAATTGGCGGGTGAAAGGCAAGTTTTCAGTTGCCCTCATCATCTTGTGATTCGCGTTTTTTGATTCGGCTGGCAACATTATCGAGATGCACGAGCATAAGGACGATTTCAAAGAGCTGTAAAGCGCATTTACGTTTCAATTATCTCATGAGGCAAAGAGCCGCCACGTGGAGAGAGAGTGGCAGTTCGGTTTCGAAACTAAAGACTTCTTCGGTTGGTTGTCAGTCCTAGTGATTATTCAGAACCGTTTGGGGTGCAGATTTACTGAGTTCTATCTGCGCCTTCACCTCCTGTAACCCCGCAGTAAGAGCTTCAATTTGCTTCTGCTGTCGCGCGGCTTTCGCTTCCAATTCTTGCACCTTGCACTGTTCTTCGAGAAACGCCTCGTGCTCTTTGAGGAACTCATTGAGCAACATTGCATTCACTTGGTCGTAGCGGACACTGTAGGCGTTTCCCTGACCGTCGCGCACCACTAGATCGGGGTTTACGTTTTCCACGTCCTCAGCCACAAGGCCAAACTGCGGGATGCCATCAGGATCAAGCTCTTTTTTGTACCGGAAAGTCACCGGTTGAAGTCCGAGGATCGCTTCGCTCGCTTTATCCATTGGTTTAATCGCTTCCTTGAACCGCGCCGATGAGACGACCGTGCCGAGTTTACCGTTGGTCCCAACAATAACTCCTACGCCGCCTGCAACGGTTGCCCCACTAATCCCGGCGATAAACGTTTTCGTCTGCGTTCCCTGTGTGCCGATACGGATCGTACCCGCGTCGCCCGCCACTCCCGCATTGCCGATATCGATGTTGTTATCGCCGCTGAGGAGAGCGCGCCCAGCATTGCTGCCGATAGCGATGTTCGATGAACCTCCAGCGAGGTTAACGAGTGCGCGGGAACCGTAGGCTGTGTTTTGGGTGCCGATTGTGTTGCTTAAAAGCGCACTCAGGCCGGTTGCCGTGTTGTTGTTGCCGGCGTTGTTCTGACCGAGCGCTGAAACGCCAATCGCTGTGTTTTCGTCGCCGGACACGTTTTGGCTGAGCGCTCCAACACCGTTAGCCGTGTTTTTGTTGCCATTGTCATTGTTTGCGAGCGCGCTAGTCCCGGTGGCGGTGTTGAAGCTGCCGGTCTCGTTGCCATTGAGCGCCGCATCCCCGGTCGCCGTATTATTGTGGCCGGTTGTATTGCTGTAGAGCGCTAGAGTACCGGTCGCAGTGTTGTCGCTCCCGCTCGTATTATTTAACAGTGCGGCATCCCCGGTGGCTGTGTTGCTATTACCGACGGTGTTGAACTCGAGTGCTTCGCTACCAGTGGCCGTGTTGCCGCCGCCGGTGGTGTTGCTATTGAGCGCGTAGGCGCCTAAGGCCGTGTTGACGACGCCGGTTGTATTGCTGTTGAGCGCATTATAGCCGACGGCCGTGTTAAAATACCCGGTTGTGAGGCTGAAAAGCGCATTGTGACCTAGGACGGTGTTTTGGTTTGTTAAGCAGCCCTCTTCGCAAACGGCTCGCGCTTGCGGCGAAAGCGCAAAGCACGCGAGTAAGATGAGAAATACTGCAATCGTTTTTATTTGAATCAGTGGATTCATGGCGTTTCCTTTCTTTTCCCCGCTGAGTTGATTCTCTGGAATTGCGGGTCGGGAAGAGGCGAAGAACCTAGCGGGGGACAACTCCTCCGCCTGATTCAGACTCGTTTAGCAACGCTGAGTTTGGCGAAAATCTTGTTAGGGTGTCAAGCCAATTCGCCGCAACTGCGCATGGCGGATTGCAGTTCGAGAAACGCAGTCAGCTTTTCATCCGCGTGCACAACGAAGCGTTGACCGTCGTCGCGATGCGCGTCAGCAATCCAGATTGTTCGCCCTTCACAGTCCAATGCTGACAGGCAGGCTCAACTAAAGCCAGCGTTGCTAAGACTGTCAGCGATGATTTCCCAATACATCAACGCCGGTGCTTTTACTAATCGTTGTCGGTCACTTGGGGCGCAGGTTTGCTCAACTCAAGATGTGCGCTCACTTTCTGGAGACCCGCAGTAAGCGCTTCAATTTGCTTTTGCTGGCGTGCGGTCGTCGCTTGCAGTTCTGCGATGGTCGTTTCTTGTTCTTGGTTTTTCCGATGTTCTTTCAAGAATTCGTTAAGCAACATCGCGTTCACCGCTTCGTAGCGGACGGTGTAAACTTTGCCCTCTGCATCTTTGACGACCAGATCGGGGTTGACCTTCTCCACGTCCTCGGCCACGAGGCCAAACTGGGGGATCTTGTCGGGATCAATCTCTGCTTTGTAGCGGAAGGTCACTGGCTTGAGCTGAAGGATCGCTTCGCTTGCTTTGTCCATTGGTTTGATCTCATCTTTATAGCGGTCAGATGACGTTACTGTCCCCAGTTGGCCTTTGCCGTCGATGATCACAGTGACGCCATTCGGTACTGTTACTCCGCTAATTCCCGCAATAAATGTATGTCTATGCGTTCCATTCTGACCGATTCGGATCTTGTTGGATTCGTGCGGTCCGCCTCCGGCGTTGCCGACGTAGATATTGTTATTGCCGTCGACCAGATTGGAGCCGGCTAAAAAGCCAAGTGCAAGATTAGCATGGCCAGTCGTGTTCCCATCGAGAGCGTTAAATCCATCAGCGGTGTTCTCGAAGCCGGTTGTGTTGCTGACAAGTGCGGCGCCGCCGGTGGCCGTGTTGTTGTGCCCAGTGGTGTTGTCTGCCAGTGCAACGATACCGTCGGCCGTATTGTAAAACCCGGTTGTGTTGCGCCAGAGCGCGAGACGCCCCGTGGCTACATTGTCGAAGCCACTTGTATTGCTTTCCATCGCCTGAAAACCGATGGCAGTGTTCTCAAGCCCAGTCGTGTTGCTGGTGAGCGCGCCGGAACCGGCCGCCGTATTGCTGTCGCCGCTACTATTGCTGGCTAGCGCCTCAAATCCGATGGCTGTATTGTCGGAACCCGTTGTAAGGTCTCGGAGAGCATCGTGACCCTCAGCGGTGTTTTGGTTGGGATAGCCCCCGTCCGGTGGTGGGTCAACCGCTTGCGCCGTTGGCGAAAGCCCAAAACAGGCGAGCACAAAGGCCATGAGAAGTGGCAGACTTGTCGTTTTTTTGAATTGAATCGATGGATTCATGACTTTTTCCTTCCTTTTGGTTTCCCCGCTGAGTTGAGTCAGTTGGTTGCGGGTTCGGAAGGGGCGAAGAACCAGCGGGGGAATTCCTCCGCCTGATTCGAATCCGTTTGATGCCGTCGAGTGTTGCGAAAATTTTGCCTCGGCGTCAAGCACAATCGCCGCGAGCGTGGGATCGTCGATTCGAGTTCCAGAAACGCGGTCACCTTTTCATCGGCCCATCCAACGAAACGTTTTCTCTCGCGATGGTGCACATCACCTAATCAAGATCGTTCACCTGTTAGAGACAGCTACAGTTGCGACACAACCGAACCCATCCTGCTTTGCTAGGGCACAACAGTCAGCGTTAGATCGTTACCATCGCGGCCTTCGTAATTCGCTTGGTAAGTGTTGCCGTTGGCGGTGAACATCGAGCCGTCAGGGAGGTTGCTGAATGTGCCGTCGATCAGGGTCCCCGCCGTATTGTCAATCACGGTAAAAACTGTGCCGATAGGTAGGATGCCGCTGCGAACGTCCTCAAAGGAAAATTGCGCCCCGTTATTGATGGTCACGCCGTTGGCGATCACCTCGTCAGCGGTGGCACTGCTGCTGTTCACCTCGACTTCGTATGTCGCATCGGACTTGAAGGTCAGCGAACTCTGGATGGTGAGAGTGCCGGGGCTAATTGAGTGCTGGTAACCGGGAGAGAGAACTGCTTCCCGGCCACTTCCTGATCCCTACAGTCACCGCACCAGCAATGGTGCCCGCACCACCGAGCTCACCGCCGTTGACCTGCACAGGGCCGGTGCCAGTGCCAGAGGCTCCTATGTTATTCACAAAAAGTTTTCCGTGTTCAACGGTGGTGCCGCCGCTGTATGTGTTCCTGTGCTTCAGAACTAGTTTGCCTCTTCCAATTTTGGTGAGTGAGGCGCCCGTGCCCCCATCCATGCCGCCATCCTGTATTACGCCCGAAAAAGTTGTGCTCCGGTTGTTGCTGCCCACGGCCAGATTGAGGGCTCCGAGGAACACAAGGCCACTTCCTTCGATCGAGCCGATGGACATACCCGGAGCGTTATGGCCGCTGATATCCAGGAAGCCGTTGTCAAAAACCTCCACTCGCGCCATCCCTCCAGTGGAATCTTCGAGGAAGATAATCTGTCCGCCTGCGTCGATGCCGCCGTTCGCGATTACTCTGGCGTGGCCCGCACTGGAACCCCCGAGGAAATTGGTGTGACCGCTGAACGCACCGCTGACTAAGCCGCCATTGCTGGTTAAGGTGGCATTCCCTGCGGTGGATGTCTCAACAAACGTAACGTCCCCGCCGCCACCGAAAAAGATCGTACCGCCCTCGAGCGTAATGCTGCTATTGTCTGCATTCGCGCTGTGATGGAACACTGTAGAACCACCTCCGGACTGAACCTGATTTGCGCCTTTGTTGATAACCGTCCCATTGCCTGCAGAGGAGGTGTCGGCGAAATCAAGACGTCCCCCCTGGTTAAAGGCGATCAACGACGGGTTCGTAATGAAGGTGCCGTTCGCCGCGGTGGAGTTACCATAGAAAAACGTAAAGCCGGGTCCGCCGCCGTTAACCTGTGCACCGTTACTAATGACGGTGGCGTGGCCGGCGTTTGATTGGTCCAGGAATTGCGTCTCACCGTTGAGACCGTGAGGAGTGAGAGCGCCATTATTGGTGAAGAGAGCGAGGTCTCCGGCTGTTGAGCTGTTCTCGAATATGATTGTGCCACCTCCGTTTGCATCGGTATTAGTCACGAAATCTTGTGCGATTCCTGAACTGTTCGTGAGACCTACCCCACTGATGGTCAACCTGAGGGACGCAGGTCCCACTGCGTAGCTGAAGGCACTGGCGCCGGAATTGAAGGCGATTCCGTTAACTTGGATATCCGCGGATAGGAAGACGCTGGTTGTATTCGACATGGCAAATGTCGCCGTGTCGGAAGGTCCATTGGGAATGGTTTGGGGCATCCAGTTCGTCGCGGTGTTCCAGTCGCCGGTAGCAGGGCTTGCCTTCCACGTAGCGCTGCCAGCGTAGGTACTGCTCGCGATTGAAAGCAGGAGCAGCAACATCGCAACCCGCATTTCAACCTTAGCAACGATTTGTTGGAAGGAGGATTGCGCCACCGTGATCTGCTATCCAACAACCAGCGGTGCAGTCCCCAAGTCCATCCGGCTTTGCTGACATTGTCAGCGATGGTTTCCCAATACTTCACCTTGATGGATTGTGCCTTTTTTGCTCTCCACAGAGCAATGACAAAGTGATATGAATGGATACAAATGAGGCGAACGTTAGCGATCGCTGCGGTCGCATTTCTTTCTATTGCAGCGGTGAGCTGCAAGCCGCCTGTTGGCTTCGTTTCAGCGTGCGAATGTCGCGACACTCGCGGCAAAGGGCGGTGGGACGCAAAAACCGATCCGTCGCCTGCACCGACAGATGCAAGCGCGATTCAAACAGTGAAACCTTCTGACATTTTCGCATGGGCGGCGCCAACAGAGCGTTTGGACCGATACTCGAAACGTATTCCGGCTGAACAAAGCTGGTACGCTCTGACCGGGCGGGTCGTCCATCTAGGAGTCGAACCGGACGGTGACATTCATATTGCGCTACAAGACGCGACCGGTGATAAGCCGGGAATCGTTGTTGTCGAAGTACCCGAAGGACCGCTATGGTGTCAGATTCGCAAGACGGTTTTCAGTTGGACAGGAACACAGTTCCCTTTTCAGATCCGAAATGCCCAAACGCTAAAGCTGATCGACGCTCCGATCATCACCGTGATCGGCAAAGCTTTCTTCGACATCAGCGATATTCCCAAGGACGGATCCAACCGGAGAACTGACCTTCCCGGCTATGCCGCGTGGGAAATTCATCCGGTGATGAAACTCGACGTTAAAAGTGACTGAATCATTCGTCGTTAAGCAGAAATGAAAAGTCATCGTACGTTCGCGCCGTTTAGAGTTTTTCTGTCGTAAAGGGCCAAGCCGACTATTTCGACGGCGAAGAATGACCGCTTGTCATGTCGAGCGAAGTCGGACCTGCCGCGAGCTTGGCTTTCGCGGGAGCCTCGACGAATGGGAACGCCTCATGGGGGCCGTCGCTAGGCGGTGAACGAGAGTTTCGACAAGTGAAGTGATACAAGTACGCGCGGGCGCGCGCGCGAGGGGAGCAATTCGCAGCTGCTTGCACTTGTACGCGCACGCGAATGCTTCCTCGAACGACAGTGAGTGCGACCCCTACCCTCCACCCCCACGCGGTACGCGAGCGAGAGGACGGTTGCCCGATTCTCCGAGCCGCTTCTATCCGCCGTACTGAATATCTGGCCGAGGCTTGTGATCTTCGTGAAACAGGACCTGATCAGGCTGGGCCCCGGATGCGTGTGCCACCCACTGTGAGCCGCGTGGCCACGTGTTTCGGATGACATAAACGCCAAGCTGCTTCGCGATCTCGCGGAGATTGCGAGGTTTGCACTGATAGTTCAGTGCCAAATCGTAAATTGTTCCGACGGTCGTAAGGGTTTCCTACGTTTCGGCAAACAGGGGAATGCGCGTTTCATTGGGCGCCACTCGGCTGTGGTTCGAAACTTTGTTCCGTTGTTTCCGTAGAACAAGCTTGGAAGGACGTGTTTCCCTCCCGCGCGGCGCTTGAGCTTGGAGGCTTTGTCGCGCGTCAGGAGACACGAAAAGCCCTGACCACGGTGCCGGGGGGGCGAATGCCGAACGTGCTTCTCCGGACGCGCAAAAGTCCGGCAGCGGTCCATCGTGACTTGACGGCATCATGAAACAGAAGAAGATCGAGACGCACAAGATCGGGCTCGTCGGCCAAGCGCCGTCGCGACGCGGTGACCCGCGCAAACCACTAGCCGGCCCGAATGGCCGGAAGATCGCGCGGCTCGCCGGAATGAGTTACGACGAGCTGATCGCGTGTCGCCGGAAGCACTTGAACACGCACTACAGCGGGAAGCACGGCAACGCCGACGCGTTCGACCACGCGAAAGGCAGCGTCAACGCTGCCGACGTCCTCTTGGATTGGCGCGTCGAGCGCATCGTCCTGCTCGGTAAGAACGTCGCGCGCTGCTTCGGCTTCCGCGACTTGCCTTTTCTGGCTGAAATACGCATTTATGGACGCCGCTTCTTGATCTTTCCGCATCCTTCTAGCGTCAATCGGTGGTGGAACGAACGACGAAATGAACGGCGCGCTCGACAACTTCTGCAGCGATTCCTACGGGGCGAGACGGTTCCGGCTGGCTTCCGAAAGAGTGGGCGTTCCACGCGCATGCGCGCGTGAAAGCATCACGGCAACAATTGCATTTTACTCCAACCGACGTTATCATGTTCGCTTGAACATGATTGAGCCAAATAACGGCCAGAAGCAGCAACAGCCGCGACTACAGACTAAAGCAGAGATCATCGCTCAGCGTAAACAAGTCCGTACGCTCGGCATTGCGCTCTGGAACTGGCGCGAAACGGCCCGCCAGTGCGGTTTGTCTGAAGCCAACGGGCGGTTGCAAAGACACAACTGCGCCTCGCGCGCATACGCACTATGCGCGTAGCTCTTTCATTGAGCCTAAGTGATTTTTTAAGGTGCGACCAGGCTCCAGCCGGGCGGAAGAGTCGGACCGAACGCGGCACCGATGACGAGGTTGTTATTAAGATACAAGATCGCTGTTTGACGCGCGCCAGCATGGTAAAGCACATAGTCCGGCTTCCCGTCGCCGTTAAAGTCGGCTGTAGCCACTAAGGCCCAGGCACCGGGCAGAGCCGGTCCCAAAGCGGCTCCAATGACGATTGGCCCTGTTAAATATGCGATTGCTGTTTGGCGAGTAGCAAAGTTGAATAGGGCATAGTCTGAATGCCCATCGCCATCAAAATCGGCTACTCCCACTACGCTCCAACCGGGCAGAAGAGCTGGACCCACTGCGGCTCCGATGACAACGTTGTTGTTCATATACACAAGTACTGTTTGCCCCGTGGCGGCGTGACGGATGACCCAGTCGGGGTGGGGGTCGCCGTTAAAGTCCGCAGTCGCCACCAATTCCCACCCAATCGGAAGAGCCGGCCCAATAGCAGCTCCGATGACGGCAGGCCCGGATAAGTATCCAATTACCGTTTGCCCTGTAGTTGGGATGAATAAACCATAGTCTGTGTAGCTATCTAGATTGAAATCCGACAGAGCTCTCAGGCTCCAACCACCGGGAAGAGTTGGTCCATAAGCAGCGCCAACCACAACATTGTTATTCAGATATCCTATTACAGTTTGATGGGTGGCACTGTTCTGAAGCACAAAATCCGGATGGCCATCGCCATTGAAATCGCTTATTGCAGCCCTCCCTACACTTCCTACAGCTCCTAGTGCAGTATGCGCGTAATGGGTCGCGGCCAAAAGATTAAGGACGTCCCTACGGTATATTTCGATATATTTCATTCCATAGGCCACGCCCTTATTCACGGAGTTAACCAGGGCGGTCGAAGGATCAATCGGAACCCCATGGTTCACTCGGTAGGTGGTATCGCCATAGCACCAGTAGACCATTTGTCCGGCCACATCGGGACGGCTATTCCATAGTAACTCCCAAGGAGTGCCTGTCCCCGGCGCAGAAGCAATAAATG
>JBKPOB010000073.1:0-5085 GCA_046732875.1 Verrucomicrobiota bacterium
TCATCGTCATGCCGAGCGGGAATTGATGAGAAGGAGTGACATAAATTATTTTCGGCGATCGCTCTTTCGATGGGCGTGCAATGGTGATCCCTTCCCGGTCAACAGGCCGTGGAACGACGGTCGCGCCGGCGAAGCCGAAAGCCCGGCGAGCCTGGTAAAATCCCGGATCTTCGATCCACGCAACCTCTCCCCGATTCACGAGGGCCATTGCACTGATCATCATTGCCTGCTGCGTTCCGGCGGTGATGATGATTTGGTCCGGGTGACAACGCGCCCCTCTGTAATCACACAAATAAGTTGCCAGCGCCTTGCGCAAGTCGGGGTCGCCGCGGCTTGACGCATACTGGAGCAGGTGCGCTCCTTTTTTTGCGAGGACTTCCGCTCTAAGCCGTTCCCAAGTTTCGATCGGAAATTCGTCAAGTGCTGCAACTGCAGGGACAAACGTGACACCTGGCGGGCCGGCGATTCCGAAATCGAACTGTTTTCCGGCCCGTTGGTCCGGAATACTTCTTACTCGATCGGAAAGGCGCGGCGGTCGCTCTATGTGTGGCTCTGCTCTGGCGGTTTGCGCGCTTAAGAAAGTTTCGGGCAATGGCTCGGAGACGAACGTGCCCGATCCGACTTTCGATTGAAGATAACCTTCCGAATGAAGCCGCGAGAAAGCGACGTTTACGGTGAATCGCGATACTCCCAGGTCGACCGCGAGCTCACGAGACGAGGGAAGTCGGGAGGAGTTGTGGTTGAAGCTTGCCGTAACCAATTCGTCGCGAATCTGCCGGTAAAGTTGTTCATGGAGCGGTTCATCTGCCGCGCGGTCTAGCTGAATCATTTCAAAAGACATGATCGAATGGCGACGGCGCGGGTTCTTGCTCGACTTTTTAGTTGAACTTCTTTTCACGATTCGGACTGTGCTCATTAAGCCAGCTGCTGATAACCGCAAGCTCTCGTAGAAGTGGTATGGCCATTTCCAGCTAAGTGGTCCGTTGACACTTTACCACACGGCCAGAAGCTTTCCTTGAATGCAAACCCAGACTCCATGTAGCGATCATATTAAGACGAAGGGCCTAATCTATTTTGCTCGGATGCTAGACAAGATCCGACTGAAAGCCCGAGGTGAATTGCCGCCCGACTATTTTACCGGTGTCGATGAAGATCCGACCATGTTCGACGCACGTTGCACAAGATTTCTCGGAGTAAATTACGACGACCTTGTGGAGCGAACGCTGGAAGGTGGATCGGATGAGGAAATCCTTGAATGGTGTTTCGAACATGGCCGCCGCCCGAGCGAAGAGGAAATCACGATATGGAATGCCTTTCTGAGCAAACGTGGCTGGCGAGATGAAGCGAGCGCCGATCTAAAGGCAGCCAAGGAGCGATCAGGCTTCGGCGATCGCGAGGACATTCACACGTGGATTGACCTCCATGACGCTGAGGAAGGCCGTAAGCCGGCAGCGGCGTTCACGCAATGACGCCTTAGGCCGGCAGACTGCCGACACCACAAAACTGTCCGAAGGTCATTCGATCGTTCGTCGCTCAATGCACAAACGTAATCGTTAACCAGCGAACACAACAATATATGATAAAAGTAAACACACCCTTCTCAGGCGGATGCGCTTGCGGCGCAATTCGCTACCAATCCACAGCAGAACCGGTTCTGATGGTGCACTGTCACTGTCGAGATTGCCAGCGATCCAGCGGTGGTCCGTTCTCGTCGTTCGTCATCGTGCCGTCGGACGCTTTCAAGCTCTTGCAGGGCTCATTCCGCTTCTATGAATCTTCCAGTCACGCGGGTGGCAAGACCCATCGGGGTTTTTGCCAAGACTGCGGTTCGCCGATCATGGCTCAATCCGCCGTAAACCGTGACGTCGCAGCGATCTGGACCGCGAGTCTGGATGATCCAAGTTGGTTCACTCCGCAAATGGACGTTTGGACGTCAGACGCGCATCCATGGGACCAAATGAATCCGGCGTTGCCAAAGTTTGAAAAGTATCCAATGCGGGCGTAGCTGCGCTGGTCGAGAGAGGCTCGGCGCAAAGAATCTCAATTAACGCGATAGGAGATCAACGCGTTTGCAAATGGAGCGAACCACGACATGGAAGGTAACAATCTTCGCGGGTCTTTTTCTTTTGGCTCTCGTAACCGGAGTTTTTTGGGGAACGTGGTTTACTCTTACGCGGTCGATTGAAACATTCTCTCCTGACGAGTTCATTCACATTGGACAAACGATCATAATAAATGTGGCCTGGCCCATGAGGATACTCATGCCTGCTTGTATCTTATTTATGATGGTGTCGGCCTCGCTTGTAACGCAGAAACACTCAGTACGATTCTACCTTAGTGTGGCAGCGTGTTTACTTATTGTAATTGCGTTGCTTATCACGCTTCTGGTGGAGGTGCCAATTGATAATCAAATCAGAACCTGGTCAGCTGAAACGCTTCCTGCCGATTGGACGGCGCTCCGCGCGCGCTGGCAACTTTTCCACACAGCGAGGACATTTGTGTCGTTGGCAAGCCTGGCCAGTTTGATCCTTGCGGTGTTATCTTCGAAACAGCAAAAGTACGTTTTATCCCAGAATACAATATGAAGGCCGTGACATTCATCGCTCTATTGATTACGTCGATCTCTCGATTTTCACTCGCGCAAACGCCCGCTGAAAAAGAAGTGCTCCAGTTCGAACGCGACGCGTGCAAGGCATTTCTTAACGCGGACCCCGCGGCGCTCGAACGCGTGCTGACTGCTGACTTTACGCTCACGCTTTCAAATGGCGAGGTGAGCACACGCGCGGATGAAATCAACGAGCTCCACAGCGGAAAAGTGCATTACGACGTATTCGAAAACTATGACATGATAGCGCGATTATACGGCGAGAACGTCGCCGTTGTTCTCGGAAAAACGCGCGTGAAAGGAACAGCAGAGGGAAAACCATTCGATCGCGTCGTGCAGTTCACGGATACGCTGATCAAGCGCGATGGATGGTGGCAGCTTGCTGCTGGACATGTTTCGCGGCTGGAAAAATAGGAGTACCGCGCCGATGCGCGTCCCTTCTATTAATTTTGGAACCCCGAGTCTCTCAAAGCCCAGCATCCAACGGATAATAATGGAGCACATCGTCCCGCCAACCGCCTTGTCCCTTGCCGATGTGTTCGAAGCTATTCACGATCTCAATGCGGTTAATCCATTTGGCCATTTTGTAGCCGAGTTGATTCTCTACGCGCAATCGCAGCGGTGCCCCGTGAGGAACCGGTAGCGGCCGGCCATTCATTTCATACGCCAGAATGGTCTGGGGCTGCACGGCCAGTTCCAAGTCGATCGCTTCATAGTAATAACCGTGACTGGGTCGCTCCCATTTTTCATCCAAAGAATAGAAAACGAGAAACCGCGCGTTCGGCAACGGACGGCATATATCTATAATAGTGGAGACCGGGATGCCGGCCCACTGCGCGACGTAGCTCCAGCCCTGAATGCAGCAGTGCAACGTCGTTTGTGACTGGCGCCGCATCTGATACAGATCATTGAGAGATAGACTTAGGTTTTTTCGTACCAAGCCGCCGACCTCGAGCCGCCAGTCACTGAAGCTACCTGCCGCCAGTCGCTCATATATCTCGTTGCGTGGCGGCCTTCCATTAACGCGCGCAAAGGCAGAAATAAATCGATACTCTTGCCGGGAACGCCAATGATGAAAAAGAAGCCGTCGCAAAGGATCAATTCCGATTTCCAGGAAGCGCTTTGTTCGGGACGGAAAGACTAACGAGTACCACGTTCCGCAAAAATGAAAGGCAAGCACGACAGCAATGGCGAACAGCCCGATTATTACGGCGAGCGTATGAGAAGAGGCTTCGTCTCCGAAGACAATCTTCGCCATCTCACGCTCGAATCCATGTGCGATCACCAAGCCGATATGAACGATGATGAAACCGATAAAGAGGATCAAACCGATGAAGTGGAGACTGCGCGCCGCCTGTCGGCCGCCTAGAATTCTGGGAAACTGGGGAAACCGCGCACCCAGCGCGGGAGACATCATGATGCCGGTAATAATTTGAAACGGCGAGAGAATGAAAATAATGAAACAATAGGTGAGTTGCTGAACCGCATTGAAGGGGTTTCCGTCGGGAGGCAGTCGAAACTGCAAGTAAGCCACGACGGCCTGCCACGCCGCCGGGAATATTTCCCATGACGTCGGCACAAGGCGTCGCCACTGAGGAGTCGTGAAAAGCAGGAAGATGTAAATCAGACCAGCCAGCAACCAGCCGGTCACTGCCCAGAAGTGCCAATGACGACCCAGACCGAGGTTGTTATCTCCCGGCAATGCGGCCCATCGGGGCATCGGCTCGATTTCGTCCTCTGACGTCCAGAGCTGGTCCCCTGGCATTCGTTTCTTCGTTAGGCGGAACCATTCGCTTCCTGGCAAGGCATCATCTCGCCAATAGAACTTGGGATGCGCGCCGATGATCTCGATACCGCTGCGAATGAGCAGAGTGATGAAAAGAAAGTTAAAGAAATGGGTCAATCGGACCCATAATGGAAATCCGAGTTGAAGCGTGTCGTCCATAACAGGAAACCGCCACCGTGTGATTCTGTCGAATCCGAATCCACCGGTCGTTATCTATCGCATGTGCTGGCGGTGGTGGATGGCGTTTGGAACGCGTGTTTGGTACGAAAATATTTTGCTCAGCGGACGCGGCTCCGGCATTCGTGCAATCGCGTAGTGAGTAAAAACAAAATGCCGGATGTCGATTCTCACGAGTCGTCATCCGGCATTGCAGTCGATGTGCAGCAAAGACTGAATTGTGCGTTACCGTGATTTTCTTTGAAGCTTTGGTTTCTTTCGATTCCAAAGTCTTCACGGCATATCCAAGAACTATCAATTGATTAGCTCTTGGGGTTAGCCGTCGACCTACGCTTCAGAAAATTCGAAATCCGAATATCGAAATTCGAAACTGAAGAGTTACTCCTTAGAAAGGAGGTGATCCAGCCGCAGGTTCCCCTACGGCTACCTTGTTACGACTTCATCCCAGTTACCGCTCATAGCGTAGGCGGTTGCTTCCTTGCGGTTAGCACGCCGACTTCGGCTACAAGCGACTTCC
>JBKPOB010000074.1:0-7485 GCA_046732875.1 Verrucomicrobiota bacterium
GCTCAGGTTATCCCATTCGGAAATCTACGGGTCAAAGCGTGTTTGCCGCTCTCCGTAGCTTATCGCAGCTTACCACGTCCTTCATCGCCTATTGGCACCAAGGCATCCATGATGCGCTCTTTGTAGCTTGATCAATCTGTACCCCGACATGACGTCGGGGAAATTGTGATAACTGAAACTCTCTCTGCTGCGCTCAATCCACTGAGAACAGCGGACGCTACAGCAGCTTGATTTCAGACTCAGCTCTTAAAGTTGTATTTCTTACTACCCTGTATGTAGATGTCAAAGAACCACCGCTCACGTACATTTCAAGCCACAAAAAAAACTCAATCTCGTTCCGACAAAATCACAGTCCTGCCCGCCGCAGCGGGTTTCTGTTTTTTGTTGCCGGGACAAAATTGAGCCCAATTTGCAGTCCCAAAATGTACGTAGAACGCACTCCAAAAAGTGGAGTCCCGCTTCCGGCGGGATCAGTAAATTACTCGAAATCCCCGCCGCGTCAACCCAATGTGGCGGATTTCTACAGTTTCTTGTCCGACGACAATTGTTTCGGCTCAGTAAATTTGTCTCTGGCTCAGCGGTAGAGATGGTTTAACACAATGTCCTGAATGCAAAATCCTTGCGCATCGAAAGAGAAGCGATTGTTGGCAATCTTTGCGGGTCAATTTATTCTATCGCCCTGGTAACGCTGATCTTGTCGAGCAGGCGAGTGTGATCTGAATCGTAGAGACGGAATTCATAAGTGCACCGGGCCTCAATCCAATTCGCTGTGGCAACCCCATTACGTCCTCCTGCAAACAGCAATTCTTCTTTTCCATTAATGGAAACGTAGACCTTGCCAGGGCACGCATCCGGAGTGCTCCACCGGATCGTTGTTCTGCCTCGCTTTTCATTCGCTGGTACAGGGTTTGGAAAGGCGCTCAGTTCGAATACGGTGTCGCTTTTCAAAAGGCAGACGGCGCGCTCATCATGGTTTGGATCAGCCGGCATTGAGTTGGTTTGTATCGCCGATTGTAGCGAACGCCAATATACTCCAACCTGTGCGGTGGATCAGTCGCTTAAGCCCTTCGTCTGAGAAAATCCAGAAGTTCGTGCTGTCGTTGTTGCATTCTTCTGGCCCCAGCAAATATGCAAGAGGATGTCTTGACAGCGGCAAGCCGTCTGCGGCCAGTCGGGCAATCCGGGTGCTCAGAAAACAATATCTCGTTACGTGAGCCAGTCTTTCAAGAACGGAGAAGGGATTTTTTAGGTGATAGAGAACGCCAAGGAAAAAGGCGGCGTCGTACCTTTTTGTAAAAAGTTGGGACCGCGAGTCCAAATCCACCGAACGGATAGTGACGGATGAGTTTAATGCGTTCTTAAGAATTCGAGCTCCCTGTAGCTTATTGAAATTTGTGTACTCGTTGTCGACGACGTCTACCGAGAATCCCAGTTCCTCCAAGAAAAAGGCGAGATCTCCATCGGCGGCGCCAATGTCCGCAACCCTGCCATATCCACCTCTGCAGAGTTCCAGTAGGTCAAGTCCGGCTCCGGCCAGAAGTCGCTCCAACACAGGGAGATTTCGCAGCGTAGCGTACGGATACCAAAATGACTTGGGACGGTGTGCCAACTTCGTTTTCCAAAGCTCTTGCTCCTTAGTAAGCGCAAAGCTTTCGCAGTGACGACGCTTTTCCTTTGGCATCGCTGGATCTCACGCAGGGCTTGCTAGGCCGTCCTGCAACGCCGAGCGGAGTGGCGGGTTCGACTAAAAATTTGGCGAGTGCTTCAGAAATCTTCGAGATCTGCTGAGGCAGGCGAGGCGATAGCACGTTCACAGCAGGAACACTCGTGCAACGGTGCGGACTCTTACAGACAGATGCTTCCGAGTCTTTCTGTAGGGTTAGGTCCTACGCCCGAACCCACGCTTTAGAACAACTTATTTCAGATGAGTCGCATCTTCCCAGCGAATTGCCGCACGGAGCAACTCGCCCAGAGAACTAACGCCGAATTTTTCCTTCGCGCGCGCACAGTAAGCCTGCACAGTTTTCAAACTCAGATGCAAATCCTCGGCGATCTGCGCCGTAGTGCGTCCTTGCCCAAGGAGCCGGAATATTTCCAGCTCGCGATCACTTAAACGTTCCACCGGAGAACTCTCGACGCCTTTAGGCGACGAGCTAAACCGGCGCGCCATGCTGTTAACAACCCTTTCACTGACATAGACGCCACCCTCCGACACGCGGCGAATAGCTGCGAGGACACTTTTTGAGCTCTCTCGCTTCATGACGTAACCGCGTGCACCAGCACGTAGGGCGCGTTCGGCGTAAAGGGCTTCATCATGCATGGAAAGCACGATCAAGGCGACAAGCGGGAATTGGCTCTCGAGGTTCTTGACCAATTCCAAGCCAGATTCGTTCTTCAGCGATATGTCTACAAGAGCGATATCGGGTCGCGTCTTTGCGATGCCTGTTATGGCTCCGCCGGAATCCTCGGCTTCGCCGCAGACGACCAGATCGCGCTGGCTGTTAATCAGATTGACCAATCCTTCTCGAACTAATGGATGATCGTCGATAAGAAAAATGCGGCCTTTGCGTGGCTCACCTGTCTTGGAAGTTGGGTCCATTATTACTAAGCTCGATCCCTCCCGTCTTGCAGATTCAATTTACATATTACGATTGTACCGCGCTGGCCATTGCGTCGAACATCGAAGCTCGCACCCGCGAGGGATGCCCCATGCCGCATCAATTGCAGGCCAAGTCCCTTCGAGCGGGATAATTTATCCGGAAATCCGATTCCATCATCGCTAATCGCGAGAGAAAGCTCGGAACGGCTCATCGCAAGGCGAATGGTAATTCGCTGTGCGGCAGCGTGCTTGATTGAGTTCGTCACCGCTTCTTGAGCGATCCGATACAGCTGAGTCGCAATCGCGGAGTCGTGAATTCGTATTGATTCTTCTCCCTCGAAAACACAGTCGATGCCAAAGCGCTCGGTTACGTTCTCTGCCAGCCCCTGAAGAGCGACCGTCAGGCCGTCCGCGTCCAGTTCCGGCGAGAAGAACCCGCGTGCCAGATTGCGGGTCAGGTCAATTCCTTGTTCGACGTAATGGACTAGCTTTTCTGCCTCGGCTGTCTCCGCCGCCGACTTGAGTAAGAGCTTTTCCTTTAATACCTGAGCGGCAAGTGCGGTGCCCGTCAGATGTTGACCCAGGCTGTCATGCAGTTCCTGCCCCAACCGGTGCCGCTCGCGATCCGCCACTTGCGCAATTTCCCGATCGAGTCGTTGCCGTTCCGCGGCCTCACGCTGCAGGGCTGCCGTCCGCTCCAACACCCGTCTATCCAATTCGCGCACTAGCGTTCGTAGCTTTGATAACATGCTGGCAAAAAGAGCGAACGAGATAAAAGCCATTCCTACATTCCAGAACCCGAAAGCCGGGATGCCAGCGGCCAGATCCGACCACATCCATGCTATGACTGCAATGACCGCAACACTCAGTCCCAATGGCAAGTTGCCAAACCATACGGCCAAAGAAATTGGTAACAGATAAAAGAGAAGGAGTGGCCGCTCGTATCCCGTAACGTAATCAATATAGCCTATGATTGCTACAAGAAGGAGGCAGGTAGCGATTAAGGCTTCCCTACGGTAGAGAATCCGGTGTGAGAGACGACGCAGACTACCCATAATCTGTCAAAGCCGATGCGGCGGCGAATTCTATAGGGTGACCTTGCTATTCGCGCCTGTTGGAAATGAAGACTGTCGGCACCAGTTTCTACCACAAGTGGCTCACCCCGTACGCCTTCCCTTTGCCAAGGCATTTCTTTCCAAAGTCTCAATCGTTCGCCGCGCGTTTCGAAGCTGCTCATCCACGGTCATCATGTGTTGCACTCTTCGACAAAAAGCAGATTCCATTTCATCAGCGGCAGCCGAGAGTGGCTCGGTGGGTAGAGCCGCTTTTTGCAACTCGGCGTAGAGGTTCGTGGCCTCCTCTGCGACAAGCCGGTCGGTAGCAGGATCTTTAGCGACAAAATCGGCCGGTACATTGGAGCTATTAATGCGCTTGCTCAGAGGTTCGAGACACCTGGCGCAATATGTCTCGCCAACGAACTCCAGCAACGAATGCATTACAGATTCCGCATTCCCAATCAAGTCCGCGTAGAAAAGCCGATGGACCACTCGCGGACCGTAGGCTTGTTCAGCCTGAGCGCATGCCTTGACCGTGCGTAGCCAATACTTGTAAGCCTGCTCTTCGTTCCGGACTAGCGGGAATCCTGCAACCCTGTGAAAGTTTAGCATTGAACGGACGACATCGCGCACGTCGCGTAACACGTGAACAAAGAGCGCCTCCGGGAAAAGTTTGCGCAACGCACAAATATGCAATGAGTATTCCGGCGTCCCATCTACCCACCGCATTTTGGGTTCGGATGACAGACGAATCGTCTTACGTTTTTTTTCCAAATTCGCTCGGTGGCGTAGAATTAGATCGTTGATGCTCCGGCCAAAACTGGCGAAAAATTCCTCGCGTGATATGTCCATCGCGCTCAAAATAGTTCGATCACCACGCGCAACGCCGATCTGATAACTGGCAGCGACGCTTACTGCGAATTGGCCCATCCAGTTTGATTCCGGCACCGGAAATATATTTGGATGCTGGCCCAGGCACCAGGTGAGGATACTGGTTCCAGAACGGGGCGAGCCTACCACGAAAATTGGCCGGTTTAACTCTTGCATTTGGTCTGATCGAGTCACTTTACCTGGGATCTTCTGCGTATCCAGAAGCTACCGCCGCGCCAGGATGGCAAAGGAGGGAAAGTAGCTTTCAACTCCTCCTGCTGGTAGTGATTGAGGTAACTGTTGGCTATCAGCACTTCAAAATCGAAATTAAACATGAGAAACGCCTGCAACAGGTATTGCTCAGTCCAAAACCGAAACTGCTCCATGACCCAATCACGCGGGTAATCAAAAGGGAGAAAGATGTCGTGGATATGCACGATGACCCCTGGTTTGAGTCGCGGCAGAACTTCCAGAAACAGATAGTTGACATCTCCACCGATTTTTACGGTGTGAGAACTGTCGATAAACAGTATGTCGCCAGGATCAAGTTGTGAAAAGAAATCAACGTCGATATCCTGTACTCTTTTCTCGATCAGGGAACGCAATCCTGGAGGGTTCTGTCTGAGAAAGTTTTGAGGCGATGGGTCGATGCAGATAAGATTAGGTTCATCGTTTTTCGTGAGCGCCTCTCCCAAAATGAGCGAAGAAAAACCGCTGCCAATTTCGATAATCAATCGCGGCTGGAAATGCCGGACCATGCAGTAAGCCACCAATGCATCGAGGCCCCCGAAGAGACCATTATTGAGGTAAAACCGCGTTGGCTCGTCGGTTGGTGCGGTTGGCAGCTGCTCGCATTCATCGCGGAACTTTGAGAACTGTCGTCGCAACAGATCGAGCTGCACGGAGTCATTCATATCAATGCCGATCAGTTCGCTCGGCCAGTCCCACAGCGTTTGGGGCAAGCTCTGGGTATCAGGAATCGGTTGATAAAAATGTACCGGAGTCACGTGGAAACCGTGCTTTTCCCAGAGTGGAAAGATCTCATGAAATCTCTTGCTTCGGAGACAACGAGGCGTAACCGCCGCGAGGAATTGCGCAACTTCCATGATGTCGATGTTCCCCTGTGTCACTTCGGCTGCGAGCTCACGGAGAATCACCGGTGCCGAACTAAGATCGCGCTTCACTTTTACCGACGCAATGAGCGTTTCCGGGTAGCTCGCCCCGTACAGGCGGAAGTCGTATGTCCTCGAATCCGTGATCCATGGGATTTGCGTTTGTCCTGATTTCTCCCCCTTACTTACGAGCTTTTCGTCGCCGGAAGAGGTCGAAACGCGGACTTCTCCCCCATTGCCATCGTTTGTTTCCCACGAAATCACCACGTGGCCTTGGCCAAAAGGCAGCGGATTTGGATTCGCGCTAATTCTTCCCGTGATCTCTCCAATTTGGTCCGTCTTACTCACGCCTTGGAACCAAAATCAGCCTCCACCAACGTCGCAATTTCCGCCTGCCCCCCGGCCATTTTTTGGTCCAAAGTTCTCAGGTGGTCATCGCTAAACAAAAATTCCAGTTTCTTACGTGCTGCGTCGGTCGAATAAAGAGCGCGCGTCTTTCGTATGCCATTCTCCGAAAGCCGCGTCCAAAGCTCTTCGGATTCATAGAGCTTGATTAACGCCTGGGCAAAATCCTCTGGCTCGTCGCCGAGAAGAACGTCCTCACGGTCCTGAAGTTCCATTCCCTCTACGGCCACGAACGTTGCAACCACTGGCACTCCTAGGGCCATGCTCTGATTGATTTTGCCCTTTACACCTGCGCCAAATCGCAGTGGCGCAACAGAAAGTCGAACGCTATCGAAAAACGGCTGTGCATCGCGCTGCAATCCAGCAAGGATGACGCGCTCCGTGGCCAGAGCAGCTATTTCCGGCGGCGGTTTCTCGCCGATGATGTAGAACTTGGCCTTCGGCAAGCGCGCGCTTACGAGCGGGTAAATCTTCTGCAGGAAAAACAGAACCGCGTCGACGTTTGGTTTATGCTGGAAACCACCGATGAAAAGATAATCCCGTCGAAGTCCAAACGGTGTCTTTGAACCAGGGATATCGACAATATTTGAAACCAGTTGAATCGATTTGTCCGGCCACTTCTTCCGGAGTAATCGCTGTTCGACAGAGCTCACCACCCAGGTCTCATCGGCCTGCTCAATCAATTGGTGTTCCAACTGCTGTTTCTTCTGCGCGCTTCGGGCCACCTCGAGGTCTCCCGTCAGTTGCGCTTCACCTCCTTCGCGGACGTGATGAAGGTCAACCGTATCAAAAATGACGCGGCTTTGCGGCGCGTGCAGCCGAACGTCCGCGATGTATTTGCGCGCAAAATCGCACCGGCTTAGCACCACAGCATCGAAGTCGGAGCCGTGGGAGACAAGATAGTCGCGGACTCTTCTGATGTAAGGATGATAAACAACCTGGATTCCACGCTTTTGAAGGTGGCCAGCATATGGAGCTTCGTTTGCTAAATTAGCCGCAATGAAAGTGACCCGATGGCCAAGTTGATGAAGCAACGTCAGAATCTGAAACATTCGGAGAGATCCGGAATCGTGATCGGGCTTCGGAACGTGATGGTCGATGACGAGAATATTCTTTCGGCCTGGAGGGGCCTGCCGCAAAAACGCCAAATCGCCGTTAGCTGGCTTTGTCTTTAGCTCGGCGGTCCATTTTTCTGCAAATGTTGAGCGGTTAATCTCTTGATGTTTCTTTGTGCCGGTCGCGAGGTCGGTTCCCCCGGTTGCTCCCTCGTAATGGACCACTTCACTTAGCGGTTGATATAACACCTTGTAGCCGGCCTGGCGGACTTTAAACGCCAGGTCGGTGTCTTCGTAATATGCGGGGGCATAATGCGAATCGAAACCGTCGACACTATGAAATAGCGTCTTCGGAATCATCAAGGCCGCCGCTGAACAGTAATCTACTT
>JBKPOB010000075.1:0-3471 GCA_046732875.1 Verrucomicrobiota bacterium
GTCGTAGGCAGTGATTTGAGTCATAACTAAGTGGTTACTTCTGAGAAAACAGGTGTTCTCATGTCCTCCCAGATTATGGCGCGCGCGTAGGCGTAACATTATTGTTTTGGCCGTATCTGAAACCGCTTCTTTAGCTCGCCCTTCGAACTTGTGGAGCGCCCTTGGGCGTGTTGCTTGCCGTAGCGCGTTCCCGCGCGGCATTAATAAACGCGATCGTTTCTTCCACCGACATAGATTTTTTTCGCCAGCGTTTCTCTAATGGATCGATCCATTTTTTCGAAAAGATCTTTTTTGGCCCCACTGTCCGCCGCCACGATGCGCGGCACTCAGGAGGGGCTGACTGCTTATCTAACTTTAGGACCGCGCGCCGCTTACCCAGTTCCCACTGGAGTTTGTAAAGGTTCTCCCAGTCCTCTTTCGTGCTGTTTGCGGTGACTTGCCGCGCGAATTTTACGCAATTCCGTTCTAGCCGCCGGTATGCCGTTCTGCGCGCTGATTGTAGCGCGCAGGCAAATTTGTCGTCGGTGCGGAGCCAGCGATGCACAGTTTCATGACTGGGCATCTCCGCCTGCCTGCAGACTTCGCGTATCGTTTTACCTCCCGCAATTTTTCGGCAAATGACTGCCTTTGTGCGTGCTTTGAATGCCACAATGTTAATTGATCGTGGTATCGGTCACGTTTGACAAACTTGCATTGCTACTCACCCGTCCTCCGCGACATGGGAGTATGCCGAGACTCCGCGGTCCGTGAAGCGACAAATCTGTTATGCGGGAGCGCTATCCTTTGAAGTGCGCTAGATGCTCTTCGGATCGGAAACGACACCGCAGGATTCGAACTGCCGATACGAAAAGAGTGACGTGAATGCTGCGGAACCACGGCCTGTAAATCCGTGGCTCATAGACAGAAATGGCGAATCGTTGTTTCTGTATTACGAGATACAGGCTTGATTTTGGCCCGGCTTTCTAATTGGATCCTTGCGTGGTCCCTGCCGAGAATGAGGTGACATCCCTGAGCGCGTTTGGCGGAGGCGTTCATCACGGTTCGGCGGCTTTTAATACCACGCATTGGAGCGTGGTGCTCGAGGCACAGGGTGAATCGCCAGCGGCACAAGAGGCGCTCGAAAAGCTTTGTCGCACGTATTGGCGGCCCATTTATAGTTTCGTGCGGCGACAAGGTGCTCGGGGCGAAGATGCGGAGGATCTCACCCAAGGGTTCTTCGCTCTGTTATTAGAGCGCAAAGACCTGAATACTGTCCGCAAGGAAAAAGGACGACTTCGTTCTTACCTGCTTACGTCGCTCAAGAACTTTCTGACCGACGAACGGCGTCGTGTCATGGCACTCAAGCGAGGAAAAGGCCAACGCTTACTTCCGTTGGAGGACATTCGTGAGAGTGAGCGCATCGATGATGAACGGAGTGACAGGTTGACGGCCGACCAAATTTACGAGCGTCGCTGGGCGTTTACGGTTCTGGAGCAAGTGATGACACGGCTGCGGGACGAGTATCGTAGTTCCGGCAACCAACGGTTCTTTGAACAGATGAAGAAAATGCTTATGGACGAACCAGGCCGACTTTCACAAGCCCAGGTGGCCAGTGAATTCGACATGACGGAGAACGCCGTCAAACAAGCGTTTTACCGATTTCGCCAGCGTTACCAGACCTTATTCCGAGAAGAGATCGCCCACACGGTTGCAATACCCAGTGATATTGAAGATGAGTTGCGCTATCTAATTGCTGTGGTCCGGACGTAACCTCTGATACAATTCGACGCAGTAAAAGAGGGGAGCGCACGAGCGACTCTCCGACAATGAGTAGCGCACTGAAACTTTGTCCAAGATGCGGGGCGGAAATTCCAGCCGACGCGCCAGAAGGAGGGTGCCCCGGATGTTTCTACGAAGCTGCGATTAATGCGCTCGCGAGCGAATCTGTGACCGGGGTCGATGATTCCGGTGACGTGGACAAACTAGCACGTGGGACTAAGAGGAGCGAACGCTTGGCCAACGTTCTCGGAGAACTGGGCGATTACGAATTGCTGGAAGAGGTCGGTCGAGGCGGCCAGGGTGTGGTATTTCGCGCCCGTCAAAAGAGTCTCAACCGCATAGTCGCATTAAAGGTGATTAGCCTTGGTCAGTGGGCAAGCAAAGCTCACGTGAAACGCTTTCGCCGAGAAGCGGAAGCTGCTGCCAGCCTTGACCATCCATGCATCGTCCCCATCTACGAGGTGGGTGAGCGGGACGGCCAGTGCTACTTCAGCATGAAGTTCGTTGAAGGCGGACAGTTGGACGAAGTAGCCGGGCGTGCGGAGATGTCGATCCGTCATGCAGCGGAATTAATCGCGAAGGTAGCGCGCACCGTGCACTACGCGCACGACCACGGCATCCTTCATCGTGACATCAAACCGGGGAACATTCTACTGAATGCAAACGGCGAACCACATCTGACCGATTTCGGACTGGCTAGGCTGGTGGAAACGGAGAGCACGATGACGCGCACGCTGGAAGTATTGGGCACGCCAAGTTACATGGCGCCAGAGCAAGCAATGGGAAACAACTCGGCCGTCAGCAGCGCCACAGATGTGTACGGCCTCGGCGCCGTGTTTTACCAATTGCTGACAGGTCAACCGCCCTTTGCCGGTGGAGCAACCTACGAGACCATTAAGCTGCTCTTGGACACCGAGCCGCGACCACCGCGCGTCCTAAATCCGAAAATAGATCGTGATCTCAGCACAATTTGCCTCAAGTGTCTCGAGAAAGATCCAAAGCGCCGGTACTCTTCCGCTCTCGCGCTAGCTGAAGATCTGGAACGTTGGCTAAAGCATGAACCAATTCAAGCGCGGCACACCGGGGTTTTCACTCGTGGAAGAAAGTGGGTGCAACGCAATCCAACGAGCGCACTGCTTGTGGCATGTGTTGCCGCTTTGGCAGCAGCCGCTGGCTGGATCGTTTGGAACAGCGAGCTAGTCCGGCAACCCCTGGCAAATGGGATCGCTGTTTTGCCATTTGAAAACCTAAGCGAGCAGAGAGAAGACGCAGACGCCTTCGTCGATGGCGTGCAGGACGACGTTCTGACCAAGCTGGCGAGGATCGCCGATCTGAAAGTGATCAGCCGGACCAGCGTGATGGAATATCGTGACAAACGAAATGTGCGACAGATCGGTAATGATCTGCGCGTATCTCACGTTCTGGAGGGCAGCGTCCGGAGAATCGGGACACGGTTTCACATGAATGCGCAGCTGATCGACACGCGCACGGACACTCACGTTTGGGTGGAGCAATACGATCGCGATTTGAATGAACTGTTCGCAATTCAGAACGAGATTGCGCAGAAAATTGCCGGCCAACTCCGTGCTAAAATCTCACCTGCTGAGAAACTGGCGATTGAACGCAAACCCACCGGCGATCTCGTCGCCTTCGAGCTCTATTCGCGCGCCATTAGTTTAACACCAATATCGCGCGGCGGCAGCGCTGATTCGG
>JBKPOB010000076.1:0-20587 GCA_046732875.1 Verrucomicrobiota bacterium
CGTAGATGCGCCCGCGGGCCACAATGCCGGTAGTGCTGTACGAATGCGTCCCCGCCATCGTCTCGTTGGCGCCGCCTCCGGTATAAACAACAGCACCAGTATCTCCGTCGTAACCGTGTAAGCGGTTGTCGCCCGCGCCGCTACGACCGTCCGTCCCCACTACCCAGACAATCATGTTATTGGTGCCATCCGTGGAGGTCACGAAAGGTGACCCACATCCGGTCGTGGTCACATTCCACGCCAGGGGGACCTCGATAGCAGGTGGGTTGGTTGCACTAATGCGGAAAGCACCCAGTAGCGTACTACGACCGCGATACGCAACATATGTGCCTTGATTTGTACGGTAGGTGGCCGCTGCGTTGAGGATGCCGCTGCCGGAAACCAACCATTTACTTAGCGGCGCACTAATCCCGCCGAGATTATTGCGATTAAGCAAGTAGGCATAACCACCTTTGTCCATTGCGACGACCAGTTGGGAGGGCGTCGCGCCCGGTACGTCCACCAGTAACGGGCCCGAGCTCCCAATGTCCTGGTTAAACTGGTCCTTTTGGGTGAACCAATCCGTGGGAGCCCAGTAATCGCGCGGTAATTCGCTAAAGATCGGGCCCGGTTGAAACCGTATCACTGCTTCGCCCCCGCTCCAGATCCCTCCAGTGTTGTAAGTGTTGCCGGTGGCAGCAAAAAGATTGGTGCCGTCACTGGCGATACCGCCCACTCCCCATATACCGCCACCGAAGGCACTGGTGGCCCATGCGGTTACGTTGCCTGGATTGTTGATCGGCACGCCCAGCAGCCAGCCGTGATACAGGTTGCAATCATCCAAGCTCCCATATCCAACATAAAGAATGTTGCCCAGTATGGCGAGTGCCGCTCGTTGGCCTTGGGTCGCTGGAGTGAAGGTCGTACCGTTGTATTGGGCTGCCAGCTCCACGTCAATGGGCCATCCGGGATTGATGTCGCCCGTGTCCACATTAAGCGAAATAATGTAATGTTTGATGGTCGCCCCCCCATCGGGTGTAACCATTGCGCTCAAAAAGAGCGCCCGCGAGGCAAGCTTAACAACAGGCGTGCCCAGAACGCCCATGGAACCGCTCCACGCGGGGGGAGTGCAGGAGAGATCGGCCTGGGGCACCGGAGCGCCTACATTTCGCTGCCAGACAATGGTGCCGTTCACAGCGTCGAGCGCATACACATTGTTCGATTCGGTGACCGCAATGATCATTGGGCTGCTTGGACCGCCCTCGATGTAAAGCGGCTGCGCGTAAACGGCGCCTACGATCGTGCCGTCGAAGTTCAGGTCGCGCGTTAGGTTGGCGGCAGCCGATTGGGTGAAGGCCGAATCGACATAAAGGCCATCACGCGAAATCTTCTTGTGATACTGGGTAACGTTGACTTGTGCGTTTGTCGGAAGAACTGCGCTCGCCAGAACAACAGCCACAAGGGAGGATATGGAAAATACGGTTCTCAACGTTTCGTCGATAATCCGTGCTCGGTTCTACCACGACGTCGTCTATCTGTCAAGTTTTCCGACAACAGAATTTGTAGCAATGAAGTTAGCTTTCGCGGCCAACACCGCACGTTTGGCCGAGGTCAGCGGCCTTGGCTAAAAAAACGGTTCGCGACTTCCCGTCAGTGTCCGCGTCCCGCCTTCCCGCCACGCTTCCATCCTCCCTAGCAGAGCTACTGCCGAGGACGGGACGGCGCGGCAAGCCGGGAATCCACGGCCTACGGGCGAGGATGCGGCGTTGGGCGTGACCTCGGGGTTCCTCTAGGTCTGGGGGTTGGGGTCGGCCGCGGACTCGCTGTGGGCGTGCCTGTTGGGCTTGCGGTAGGACTACCTATCGGCGAGGGCGTAGCTGTAGGTGTGGGCGTCGCTGGCGGGGTTGGACTAACAGGTGGCGTTGCAGTTGCGGTCGGCGTAGGTGTTACAGGCGGTGTTGCTGTTGGTGTAACAGAGGGTGTTGGCGTTGGTGTAGGCGCACCTCCCGGCACATTGAACTTATAAACCTTGTCATCATTGGCGACGTAGATACTTCCGCGGGCCACGATGCCGCTGTTCCACTTGCGCGTGCCAGTCATCAATTCGTTGGCGCCACCACCGGTATAAATCTCTGTGCCGGTATCACCATTGTAACCGTGCAATCGATTGTCCCCCTGGGCTCCGACGACCCATACGATCGCGTTATCGGTTCCATCGGTGGTTGTAACCCATGGCGAACCCTGGCCGCTCTGACTCACGCTCCAAGCCGAGACGATGGCTGGCGGATTAGTCGCAGTAACCTTGTAGGCCTTAATTTGGCTGCCTCCAGCGCGAAAAACAAAATACGTTCCCTGGCCGGTCGTGTAGGTAGTAGACGATTGACCTAGGAGGGTACCATCAACGCCGAGCGACGTTACCGGTCCGGCGACGCCTCCAAGGTTGTTACGGTTAACCAGATAAGCATTGCCGTCTTTACCCAACGCGAGAACTAGCTGTGAAGGATTCGCGCCAGGCACGTCGATGAGAATGGCGCTGCAACCGCCAAGATCGGTGTCACCCACGTCAAGGTCGTGCCAGTTGGCTGGCGCCCAGTAGTCGGTAGAGTTGCCGCTAAAAATCGGGCCCGCTTGTAAACGGATAATCGCCTCGCCACCCATCCAGTTGCCTGGTGAAGTCCCGATCGTGTTGCCCGTAATCACAAACATGTTGGTACCATCACTAGCGACACCCGAATGTCCCCAGATCCCACCGCCGATAGCCTCCGTTGCCCAAGCACCCACATTAGTAGGATCGTCAGCGTGTACGCCAACCACCCAGCCATGATAGGCGCCGCAGTCTCCGAAGTATCCGGAGAAAGGTACGTATACAATCCCATTCACAAGTGCCAAGCCACCCCTTTCTTCCTCTACTAGGGAGGGAAATCCCGGTACCGCAGCGTTCACATCGACGGGCCAGCCGGCATTGGTCGCGCCGGTGTCCACGTTCAACGAATAAATGAAATGCTTGACAGGAGTACCATCCTTCATCGCGTCCAGGAAAAGTGATCTGGAAGCCAGATCGACTACGGGGGTGCCAATAATGCCCACGGGATCAATGTTGCCACACTGGAGGTGATTCAGCGGCGCAGGTGTCCCGAGGTTTTGCTGCCAGATAATGCTGCCATCGGTAGCGTGAAGCGCATAAACATTATTTGATGCGGTGACCACAATAATCATCGGGCCATTCGGACCGCCTTCGATATAAAGCGGTTGAGCATGCACCTCGCCCACAACGGCCCCATCAAAGTTCAGGTCGCGCGTTAGATTGGCTGCGTTGCCAGGCGTGAACGCGGCGTCGATATAATGACCGTCCCGGGAAAGATTATTGTTTTTCTGCGTAACGTTGACCTGCGCGTTTACCGGAAGGACCGCGGTCCACAAAATAACAAAGATGAGCGATGAAAAGGAAATTAAAGGTTTCATAAATCAGCGGTCAAGGCGCGCGCCCTCCTTCTAGAACAGCGCGCTGCGTTCCTGTCAAGCCCTGCGGTAAAGGAATTTGTAACAATTGGGTTATCCTTTTGCGGGCGGTGTAGAGGCGGTTGTCCTCAGCCGCATTTGTAGAGTCCGTCTGTCCTCAGCCGCTGGCGCTGGTTCCGTGCGCGTGAGGACACACGCCTCTACACCCGCTACTGCTTGCTCACGATCTGCGGACTCGGTTCTTCACCTCAATCTGATTAGCTAGCTTCCTTCGCCCGGTTTCTTGTCAGGCTTTTTGGTCTCAGCAGGTGACGAACCCTTCGCGGGTTCCTTGGGCGCGCCTGATTTTTCTCCGCTACTCGACGTAGCAGGCGATTCTTTCTTGGCCGCTTCTTTATAGGAATCGCTTCGGTAATCGGTTATATAGAATCCCGATCCCTTGAAGATCAGACCTGCGCCAGTACCGGGCAGGCGTTTCACTTTGCCGTGCCCCCATTCCGGCAATCGGCAAAGCTCTTTTGGGCATTCGCGAAATGCTTCGTCACGCATCGACTGAAACGCGTCGAAGTTCTGGCCGCATTTTTCACAAGAATACTCGTAGGTTGGCATCGGGAATCGCCGGGAAGTCTGCATTAAACATCATACAATTCAACTCCCCCGGCGGATGGTGAAATTGACGACGGCCTGCACAAACGCATGCTTGTGAGGCTGGCCGGGTTAATCCGAATTTAGAAAACAAACATTCAAGAGAAAGCGGACCAATGGCAGAAGAGAAAATCCTTACAAAACATCCGCTGGGGAAGAGCGGGAAAAATATCAGCAAGGAAAAATACGAAACGCTCAAGGATGCTGTTCTAGCGGCTTTGAAGAACAAAGAATTGACTCACACGGAATTATTCAATGAGCTCAACGAGAGCTTAAAGGACAAATTTTCAGGGAATATAAGTTGGTATGGAGAAACGGTTAAACTGGATTTGGAAGCTAGAAAAATAATAGAAAGAACGCCTTCAAAACCTCAAAAATATCAGCTGAAATCGAAGTGATCACTATGGCAACGACCCAACAATCCAACTACAGCGTGAACGAGATCGCGGACTTGTTTCCCAGCTTGATGGAAATCAAGGACGAATCATTGAGGGAAAAGGTAGCGACCGTGTGGAACGAAGCCATTACCACTGGCTGCGGTGGGAAGGGCTGGACCTTCGACGAATTGCGCGCGGTCAAGTTCACGCTCCTGGCTGGCGACATCGATATGACGTTTGTCGAGCATCTCAACTCCTGTGCGCGCCAATGTATCGCCATCGCGGATGTGCTCGAGAGCTCGTTTCGCTGCGGCATTCCGATCCAGCGTGATTACCTCCTTGCTGGTGCGTTGCTGGCCGACGTGGGAAAACCACTCGAGTACGACAAGGACGCCTCGGGCAAAGTTGTCCAGGGAAAGTTTGGGCAGCAATTACGCCATCCATTCAGTGGCGTCGCGCTGGCTCACAAGCATGGCATTCCCGGAGAAGTCCTGCACATTATCGCAACTCACAGTCATGAAGGTGACAAAGTCGAGCGCTCGATCGAGTCGATCATTTTTCAACACGCCGACTTTGTGGATTTCGATATCGCAAAGTTGTTGGGCAAGCGTGCTGCCAAGAAATGAATCCAAACAAGTTGATAGTAGCTAGTTGATTGTTGAGAGTTCGAAAATGAGAGATATGTCACCTGAGATAGAGGGAATGCTTCGCGATAAGATAATGGCTCTTTCAGGCGAGGAACGTTTCATCATGGGCGCACAAATGTTCGATAGCGCGTGTGAGATGGTAAAAGCATCTTTGCCGAGAGGCTTGTCAGAAATGGAACAACGGCGGCTGTTGTTCAAACGCATCTACGGAAGGGAGATTGATCTCGGAAACTAATATGGGTCTGACGCTGGTTGAGAAGATTGCGGCGCGTCATGCTGATGGACTCGCGCCTGGCACGATGGTTCGCAGTGGCGATTTCGTCTCGATTCGTCCGCGCCACGTGATGACGCACGACAACACAGGCGCGGTGATCCCAAAGTTTAAGCAGATCGGGGCAACTAGCGTCGCAGATCCGGCGCAGCCCGTGTTTGCCATCGATCATGACATCCAAAATACTTCACCGGAAAATCTGGCGAAGTACGCAAAGATCGAAGCATTCGCGCGTGAGCACGGCATCGATTTTTATCCACCGGGCACCGGTATTTCGCATCAGGTAATGGTGGAACAAGGCTATGTTGTTCCTGGCTCAATGGTGGTGGCCAGCGATTCGCACTCGAATCTCTATGGCGCCATAGCCGCCTTGGGGACGCCGGTTGTGCGGACCGACGCCGCGAGCATTTGGGCAACGGGCGTTACATGGTGGCAGGTCCCACGTGTGGCAAAGGTTGTTCTCAATGGATCGCTCGCGCCGGGTGTGGTCGGAAAAGACGTCATCATCGCGTTGTGCGGACTCTTTAACAAAGACGAGGTGCTTAATCACGCCGTTGAGTTCACAGGCGACGGCGTAGCGAATCTTCCAATGTCCGCCCGCATGACCATCGCCAATATGACCACTGAATGGGGCGCACTAGCGGGCGTGTTTCCCTTTGATGAAGTGACAGTGAATTATCTGCGCTCGCGCATCCCTGAATTTTCCAATCCAAAACGCCCGGGAACGCGGGGTTCGACGAGTCGCTCCGGCTACACAAACGCCGATATCGAGGAGTGGTCGAAGAATCAGATCGAACTCAGCGCCGACCCTGACGCGGAATACGCGATCGAGTTGGAACTGGATCTTGCAACTGTCGTTCCACACGTGTCCGGGCCTAACGAAGTCAAAACGATGGTATCGCTGCCGGAAATGCAACAGAAACGTGTGCCCATTCAAAAGGCGTACCTCCTCTCTTGCGTGAACGCGCGCTTCGAAGATTTGCACGACGCAGCAGAAGTCGTGCGCGCTCGCGGCGGACGCGTGGCCAACGGTGTCGAATTTTATCTAGCACCAGCCAGCGCCGAAGTGCAGGCTAGGTCCGAGTCCACCGGTGATTGGCAGACTCTCTTGGGCGCTGGCGCGATTCCGCTACCGCCAGGTTGCGGCGCGTGCATCGGCCTGGGGCGCGGTCTGGTGCAAAAAGGCGAAACTGCGATCAGCGCGACGAATCGCAATTTCAAAGGACGTATGGGCGATCGCGACGCCTTTGTTTATCTTGCCTCGCCCGCTGTAGTTGCCGCCAGCGCTCTGGCTGGATTCATCTGCGCGCCAACAAATTTCAGCGAGCGCCCCGCCGGCACAGCCGTTCGACGCCCTGAAAAAAAATCAAAGCCGGCAGGATCGGTGCAGATCATGGAAGGTTTCCCGTCCAGCGTCCGGGGTCGTGTTCTGTTCATCGACAAAGACAACTTGAACACCGACGGCATTTACGCTGGCAAACATACTTACCGTGATGACATGACCCCCGAGCAGATGGCCGCGGTCACATTTGAAAACTACGATCCGAACTTCAACGCGCTCTATCAAAAAGGCGATGTCGTGGTTGCCGGATTCAATTTCGGAACCGGCTCGAGTCGCGAACAAGCCGCCACGGCGCTCAAGTACAAGGGAATTCCCTGCGTAATTGCCGGTAGCTTTTCCGAGACCTATAAACGCAACGCGTTTAACAATGGCTTCGTGGTGTTCGAATGTCCCGACCTAGTAACGCATTTGCGCGCCATCCTGACCGATCGCGCACCCACGACCGTAGGGCCTGAAATCACGATCGATTACGCCAAATCGATCTTAAGTGTCGATGGAAAATCATTCTCGTTCCCACCGCTCAGTCCCGCCGCCCAAGAGCTCATCGTCGCCGGCGGCGCCGAAAACCTGGTGGCATCGCGCCTCCGCGCGAACGCGCGATAGCGCGGAATTCCGGGGAGCGCACGCGCACTCGCGTGCTGGCGAAGGCGCCCTTGCCTTCGCGAACTTTTTCTCAACGGCCTTTTCCTCGCGAGTTGTTCAGAGGCATCCATAGTTGCGGGTTGGCGGAAGACAGTCCAATGCATTCGGAGAGGCGCCGAATGGGACACGCGAGGCGCGTGTGCTCCCAGAACTGATCTGTTTAATCCGCGTAATACGTGGTCTGCCGGAAGGGAACGCGCCTACCTATGACGCTGTATGAAATCCGATTTGCCGGCGCGGAGGTTCCGGCGGAGGCGCGAGGAGGGGCAGGAGTTTTTGGTAGATATCTCGCAACGCGGTGTCGTGTTCCAGTAACGTCTTATCGATCTCGGCGAGGCGCTTCGGAATAGCCGCATTCGCCGCCAGTTTTTCTCGTTGCTCGATAAACGCGCGAATGACGTAGACACTCATTGCAATCGCACGGTCGCTTCGCACGATGTTGGCTGCCTGGAGGGCGCCGTGTTCTGTGAACACCCAGGGACGGTGAGTCTTACGTCGACGCCTTCGCGATGTGGTCGCAGTTTGCGACCGCTTCGATTCGCTGCGTGTTGTGTCTTCATTTAAGGTCGCAATTTGCGACCTTAAGGATTCGAACTCATCCGCCGTGAGCTGAAATGCAAAATCTTCGGGGAATCGCTTCCGGTTGCGTCGAAATTGCTCGTTGAGGCGTTTCGTCATCACCCCATAAACCGCAGCGAGATCGGAATCCAGGACGACCTTTTGGCCGCGGATGGTCAGAATTCTATGTTCGGAGTCGGATTTCTCATGCCGCTGACAGCAACGGTTTATCGCCCTCTACTAATCAAGCGTCGAGAAGATATCAATCGTTGTGGCGGGGGCTGGATGCGGTTTCAATTTGTGACCGCATACCCTTGCGGGTAGCGGCCGCCCCGATAAAGTCGCTTTCCTATGGCCAAATACAGTATTGCGTGGATGCCCGGCGACGGCGTAGGCAACGATGTCATGGAAGCGACGCGAATCGTGCTCGATCGGATGAAGTTTAATGCTGAGTACGTGCCCTGCGACATCGGCTGGAAATTTTGGTGCACGGAAGGCAACGCTCTCCCGGATCGCACAGTGAAAGCGCTTAAGGATACGACGTGCGCGTTGTTCGGCGCGATCACCAGTAAGGCACAGGACAAAGCGAAAGAAGAATTGAGTCCGGAACTCAAGGGAAAAGGGCTGAGCTATTTTTCGCCGATCGTGGGCCTGCGGCAGCTATTCCATCTCCACACGAACATGCGGCCGTGTAAAAGTTATCCTGGCAACCCGTTGAATTATCGCGGTAACAAGATCACGAATCCGAGCGGCGCGGACGTCCCGATTGATCAGGTTGTGTTCCGTGAAAACACTGAGGGCATGTACGGCGGCGTCGAGTTTTTCCCGCTGCCGGAACCGGTGTACACCGCGCTGTGTGCGAATCCGAAAATGAAGAAATGGAAGGACAAGGCGGGCTTGGAAAACATCGCGCTCTCCACCCGCATCATGAGCGTGCAGGGTTGCACCAACATTTGCAAAGAAGCGTTCGAGTTCGCGAAAAAGACCGGACGCAAGCGCGTGACGTTGATCGAGAAACCGAATGTGCTGCGTGAGACCGGCGGATTGATGACCCGATGCTTCCGCGACGTGGCAAAGGGTTACCCCGACATTTGGGCGGACGAAGTGAACATCGACGCCATCTGCATGTGGATGTTCAAGAATCCGCAGGATTACTCAGTGCTGGTAGCTGAAAATATGTTCGGTGACATCGTAAGCGATTTGTGCGCCGGACTTGTCGGCGGTCTTGGTTTCGCGCCTAGCGCAAATCTCGGTGACAACTACGCCGTGTTTGAACCAACACATGGTTCGGCGCCGAAATATGCGGGCCAATACAAGGTCAATCCGATCGCGATGCTTCTGACTGCGAAATTGATGTTCGACTGGCTCAAAGAAACTGAAATGGCCACGCGTCTTGAGAGCGCCATTGCTCGCGTGATCGCTGAAGGCAAGGTGCGCACGTACGACATGGGTGGGAAAGCCTCTACGCTCGATGTCGCAAAAGCCATTGCCGATTACGCGGCTTAGCTATTCCGTGCATGGAGCGATGCTGAAGGCGCCCGAGATCGTTCAAGGTCATTAGTTCCAGCGTCGCGAACAGCGTGAATCTAGTCGAGGTAAATGACCCCTTCGCTGACCAGGACAGTTGCGCCTCCGATCCGAGTCGTTTGGACGACACCATCACTCTTTTCCGCACGCGCGATCAGTGTACTCGGCCGCCCCATCTCGACTCCCTGAGCGATTCGCCAACTGAAACTCCCGTTGGGCCGCTGACTATAGTGGGCCAGCAGTCCGGCAAGTGCACAGTTAGCGCTGCCAGTAGCTGGGTCTTCAGGAACCCCGCTCAAGGGCGCAAACATCCGAGCACAAATGTCAAACCCGTCGGCGCCCTGCGTGTAAAGATACACATCGGGCATCACGTCCTGAGCAGCCAGAGCTTCAAATCCGCTCATGTTGATGCGCGCGCGTTCGAGCACCGAGCGATCTCTTAGCTCAACGAAGATAAAAGGAAGGCCCACAGACGCCACTTGCGGACCGTGTGTTTTCGTGACGATCTCCTTTGAATCAATTGAGAGCGCGGCTGCCACGAGCTCCACAGGAACAGTTTTATCGAAAGAAAGTGATTGAGGAGCGGTCAGCTCGCACGACGCAACTTTCCCACCGGACTCATAGATCGCGATCCAAACCAAACCGGCCTCCTCTTCAAAAGTGACGGTGAGCGAAGACTTGATCTCGCCAAACTCCCCGGCGCTGGCGAGCACGAATGCCGTCCCAATGTTGGGATGTCCGGCAAACGGAATCTCTCTGGCCGGGGTGAAAATTCGGACGTGCCGTGTGTGACCCGCTTTTGAAGGAAATACGAACGTGGTCTCGGAGAAATTAAATTCGCGCGCGATCTGGTGCATCTGTTGTGTCGAGAGCCCAACCGCCTGCGGCAGCACGGCTAACTGATTTCCACCGAAGCGCGTCTCCGTAAAAACATCACAGATGTAATAGGGGTACTTCGCAGCGTTTTTCATAACGTCCCGAGCTAAAAGTAAGCAAGAAAAGGAAACGTCGCATTAATTTACAGAAGCGACGACTTGTATAGTCGCCAATCAGACTGGATCCTTGAGCTATCGCTCGTACTCGGCGGCGTCGAAACGACCTTTCGATTCGGCAATTAGACCGTCGTCACTGATTTTCCAGACTTCATAGCCGCTGATTTGGATACGATTTCCGGTACCACCAGGGCCGGTGTTGGTGTCGATCAATGTCCAATGAAACGCCGTCGCGCCTCCGCGCGGCTTGTCGAAAGTCACGACCATGTCCGCAAAATCGCGCATAGATCCGCCTGCAATTTTCGCAATCGCCATCCTTCCAATCGCCGGCGCGTCATCGTTCACTTCGAGTGAAGCGTTTTCCCCGAAAAATGCTGCGACACGTTCCGGCTTGTGACTGCACCACGCCTGTGCGTAGCGCTTCGCAAATTCGCTTAAGGTCTCGCTATTCATTAACTCGCTTGCCACGCCGCATCCTCGGCGAAGGCGGGTCACCCGTCACTCGGCACTCGTATTACCGTTCTAATATGATCAATGGAATCTTGAAACGCGTCGAGTGACGCATTGATTTGCTCCGCGTCAAGATCGACAAATCGCAAAGCGTCTGGCGGAAAACGAAGTTTGCCGTTCCGAGCGAATTCGATCAGCGTCGGAAGTTCAGCCGCGAGATGATCGGAAACGCCGATGATTTCGACCTCTTTGTTGATCAATTCCGTGTACGGAAGGATCGACATCGACTCCGCGGTTAATCCGACAAGTGCCGCACGACCCAGCGCACCCAAACATTGGACTGATTGTCGCATCGTCTTCGCCGATCCGATCAACTCCAGCGAAACATCCACGCCTTTCCCATTCGTCGCGTCCGCGATTTGTTCGACTGGATTTCCCTTCTTTGCGTCGATCCCGATAGCTCCAAGTTTTTTGGCTGAAGCGAGTTTGGCCGAATTGATTTCGACGACGTAGATTTGCTCGCAGTCAAACGCTCGCGCCAACTGCAACGTGGAAAATCCTAAGCCACCGAATCCAAAAATGGCGATCGCTTCGCCCGGCTTGAGTCGCGCCTTGTTCAGCGCATGAAGTGCCGTCGCTGACGAACACATCATGATCGCGCCGATCTCGAAGGAAACTTGATCGGGAAGCACGAATGCATTTCTGCCGGGAACCTTAATGAACTCTGCATATCCACCGTCGCGATGTTTGCCGATCATTTGTCCGGAGCGGCAAAACTGTTCCAAGCCGCGGACGCAAAACTCACACCTCCCGCAATGTGCCAGATAATGAACGCAGACACGATCGCCAGGTTTGACATGCTTGACATCGGCGCCGGCTTTGTCGATCCGACCTGCGATTTCGTGTCCGAGCGTTAGCGGCAATCGGTCAATCCGCGAAATCCCGGCGCGATAATGTTCGTCCGAATGGCAGATCCCGCACGCCGCAACCCGAATCAAAACCTCGGACGGGCCGATATCTGCAATTGGAACTTCAAAATTCTCTAGCGGCTTCCCAATCTGAGTGAATCGTACTGCCCGCATAATTCGAACTCGTCCCGCTTCACGCCTCCTTGGTCACTCTTTGATGGATGCGCGCGGGAATCGAAAACTGCATGCGTGACGCCAATCACAGCGAGCAGATTCGCAGTCGCGCCGATTAATTAGACCTATTTCTTCTCCACAGCGCCCGGAGCTGGAGAAGTTGCTGGGGCTGCAGGTAAATCGGAATTGAAGATGTCGGTCCCGCATTTCCAGTTCCCGTTCGGTTGCTTTTCCCAAACTTCGCAATACTTCCCGTGATCTTTGGTGCCGTCCTTCATTGTCATGTCGTATGTCCCGACCAAGACTGCCAGGTCGCCGGACTTTGCTATTTCAACACGAGTCGTCTTCCACCTGATATCGTTGAGGCTGTCGAGAAAGTCTTTCCAGCCCTTTCGGATCGCTTCCTTGCTCGTATCTGCCGGAGCATTTGGAGGCATTACGATCGCGTCGTCTGAATAGAAGGAGACCGTTTTTTCCAGGTCCTTCGCTCCTGCGGCGGTTGACCATTGGTCATCAAGATCGCGAAGAGTTTGCTCGATCGCTTTGGTATCCGCCGCCGCGGAAGCTACGCAAACGAATAGGAACAGAACGAGGAAGATATTGGTTTTCATGTGAGCATCAAAGCGCCGGATTGGATTCACCGTCAATACATTTCCGAGTTAGATGACTGTTGCAAATGTTGTAGCCACCGGCCTATGGCCGGTCCACGTCAGTTCTGTTGTTCACGCTAGGGAGACGGCCTACAGGGCTGTGGCTACAAGGCATCTGTTCAACTAGCACTAACGAGTAGTAGTTGAAATCTTGAGCAAAGATTTTCTCTGGCCCAAGCTGCTATTTCTTTGGCGGGAGAAGCTCGTTCAGGTTGTAGGTTGAGTAAGCCTTCGGCTCGGCGCCTCTGGCGATAAGCGCGTCGATGACGCGGGCGAACTCTTCGGTATGCCAATGCCTCCGTGTCTCCCACCATTGTTGTGTCCCGGGATAAGCAATCACGTCGCTCATTGTTCGCTCGACCTCGCCCCATATCGAGGCGCTGAGCACGCCATCCCGATGTGAGAAATACATTGCCTGGAAATTTTTGAAGAAGCGATTAAGAAACGAACTAAACCTCAGCTTGTCGACGGCATCAAGATCGTTGAATGACTGCACGCCACGAAGATAAATGGCGCAGAACTCGGCGTTGTCGTGGAACGACTTGGTCAGATCGCCCCATTGGGAAGTCAGGGCGTTTACTGCTGCCTGGCGACGTTCCTTCGTTTGCTCGCGGATCTGCACGGCGAGGTAAATAAGAGAAGGGATTCCGATACATACCGCAGCTAATTGCCCGATCGCGGCCAGCATTTCCCAGTTCATATCCTATTGGGGAGCGGCTTGACGGGGCGTGATACCAAGAGCTTTTTCAATCGCCGCCGGGTCGTACACCTTTCCACCTTTGATTACAGTGGTGATCTTATTGATGTCCTTGATGTTTTTCGTCGGATCGCCATTGACAAGAATCATGTCGGCCAGTTTTCCGGGCGCGATGACGCCGCGTTCTTTGTCCACGCCCATTACCAACGCAGGCGTCCACGTCGCCGTGCGCAGGACTTCAGCCGGAGCGATACCGGCTCGGACGTAAAGCTCAAGCTCGTGATGGAGAGTGTATCCGGCCAGCGCATCCGTACCTGGGATAATCGTCACGCCTGCGTCGTGGATTGCCTTGAGTAACCGCAGCATTGCCGGAAAAGCTTCCTGATATGGTGCCTGCTTGTCGGGCGGAACTTCGAGCGCCCCGCTTAGCATTGCGCGCCGCACCTGCGGCGGGAAATGAGGCACGATTTCTTCCAGCCCAGGCGTGATCGCGCTGGGATTGCCACAAAAAAGAGATTCGAAGCCGCTTATCGTCGGATCAAGCACGATGTGATGCTGCGCGAGAAAATCGATGAAGTCGCGCACTTCCGGTTTGTCGGGAGTAAATTCGCTGGCGTGCTCGGCGACTTTGATAAAACGATCGCGATTCCGTGTCTCCTTCACTTCGGGAAACAGGAAATTGAGCACGATGAAATTGAGGTGCTGGATTTCATCAGCGCCGCCTTCGACGAATTGGCGCGCCGACATGAAAGCGGGGACGTGCCCGCTTACGCGCAATCCCCGCGCATGCGCATGATCGGCGATAATCGGAACCAGCTCTGGTTTGATTGAGGAATAAATCTTGATTTGGGCATAACCGTGGTCGGCGTACCAATCGACGTCCTGGATCGCCTGTTCCGCTGTGTCGACCCGCATCTTGGTGGGACCCGCAAATTCTCCGGTGCCATCGATAATCCCCGCCTTCAGAACACGAGGTCCGAGCTCGCTGCCGTTATCGAAGCGCGCCACGCGTTCAAGAAACGTATCGGTGTCATTCGCCATATCGCGGGCGCTGGTCACGCCATTGGCGAGATCGAGCGCGCCATCGTTGTCGCTGAAGTGCTGATGATTGTCCCATAATCCCGGCATAAGGAACCGACCCTGCGCGTCAATGATCTCGGCGTTTGCGGATGGTTTTACGTTGGCGTCTGGCTCGACGCGGACAATCCGCTCGCCGCTCACAACGACGCTAGTTGCAGGCGTGACGGTGAGATCGCGCGGATCGAACAATCGCGCGTTGCGAATGACCAGATCCCCACGTGGAGTGTGAGCAAGTGCACGGGCAATGCGCTCCGACCATGCCGCGTCAGTTTTTTGTTGGGCATTCTGCAATCGCGGGATCGAAGACTCGAGTCCGTCCGGCACGACCGAAAACCAGGACGACACAGATGCGGATGTCCGGTTCCGATCTAACCAGATCGGCTGTGGCGAAAATCCGAGACCGGTAATGCGGTATTCGGTGTACGCGGTATTACCGGCAGTTACTTTACCTAGTTTTTCAATCGTTGCCTCACCGGCAGGCAGAAGCGGCAGTTTATGAGTCGGCGCCTTCAACAACGCGCGCGCCAGGACACCGAAAAATTCCGGCGGCGCATTTATCGGCAGGTAGAAAGCTTCGCCAGAGACAGCTTGCTCGCCTTGTTCGCTGCGATTTTTCCAACTCGCCCGGCCGTTCTTGATTTCGAAATGTTCTTCGACTGGCGCCTTCATGTAGTCATTGCCGTGGCCGTTGTATTCGATCGGCACGCCCGCGCCATCGAGTTTCCAAGTAGCCGTGATGTGATCGCCGCGACCGCGATCGTTGTAGGAATATTCAGCCTGCACTGTACCGTCAGATTGAGTTTCGACGGTTTGCGTACCGGCCGGGTTACCCTGAATAAAAATTTTGTCGACGCGTTTCCCAGTAGACGCCTTTTGAAACGCCGGAGTGAGCTGCAACAGCTGGTAACAGAGCAGACCAAACGCAATGACCGCAACGCTGATGATGAATGCTGTAAATTTTCGCTTGCTCCAGTACGGAAGAACTTCGCCCGGCGTAATTGCCGACGTTCGTTTCAATCCCTCTGGCGTCATCTCAAATGACCACGAGATGATTAAGGCAACACTGAAACCGAGCGCGAGGAAGACGATTAATGCCTCGATCACCCACGGAGGCGCGTCGAGCATGGGCAACAGAATCCACGCAGTTTCAATGAGCAGCCACGACACGACCGCATAAACCAGCGCGACCTTGTCAACGTGGCGTCGCTTCAGTTCTGAAAAAAAATTGTTCATTTCGAAGCGATCGCCGATTTGAATTCCGCGACTGGAACAACCTTTTCGGCGAGCGCTTCGAAACGCGGCTCACCGCGCAGCGGGTCGAGTAACGGATCAACTCTGATGTACCCTATGTCAGAACCGGCGCGATCTTGGTAACTTTTTTCAAGCCAGCAGAGCGCCTCCTGTTTGTCGCCCAGTCCGAGATAGACAAGACCAAAGCTGTAGGCCGCGACGTATCGCTGCGTGGATAGCTCTTTTAGTTGGTTCAGAATTTTTTCGGCCTCCGTCTTGTTACCGGACAAGCCATAAACCCGGCCGAGCAGCCCTAGCACCGAAGGATCATCGTTTAATACTCGCGCCTTCTGGTACTCCGCAATGGCCGCGTCAGGAGCGCCTTTCATTTCTAACACCTGGCCAAGTATAACGTGAGCGAAGTAGTAACCAGGATCCATTTCCAACGTTTTGCGCAACTGCTCAATGGCTTCATCGTAGCGACGCGCACAAAAATAATCGACGCCCAGGTCCGTGTTGATGACGAGTGAGAGCGGATCCAGCTCGACGGCTCGCTTTCCCTCGGCGATCGCGTCATCGAATCGGCCCAATGCGGTCAGAATGATGTTGCCGTACTGTTGGTGTGCAACCGCATAATTTGGATTCACCTCAATCGCGCGTTGAAACTCTCTGATCGCTTGAGAGAAATCGAAATCGTACAGCCAAATCGCTATCGCCAAAGCGGTATGCGCTTCGGCAAGAGTGTCGTCTAGCTCAAGGGCCTTCTTTGCCGCCGCCATAGCTTTTGGGTAGCAATCTCGTGGAGTGCCTGCCGTATAGCCGGGCAGAAATGCGTAAGCATCGGCGACTCCGGCGTAGGCCAGCGCGTAGTTGGGGTCCGCCGCGATGGCTTGCTGAAAGTAATCGATCGACTTCTTAAGATCGTTACCGGTGCGCTTGTTCCAAAAGAATCGTCCCTTTAAATAAAGCTGGTGCGCCTCGGTATTCTCCGTCGGTCGCGCAGCAATTGCATGCTGTTCGGAACCGCTCAGCTTCGCCTGCAACGTATCGGCGATTGTTTTTGCGATCTCACTTTCAACCGCGAAGATGTCGGTCAGTTTTCGATCGAATGTTTCGGCCCACAGGTGCGCATCGGTTAGTGCATTGATCAATTGTACATTGACCCGGATTTGATCGTTCGCTCTTTGCACGCTTCCTTCTAAAACGTGGGCTACCCCGAGTTGCTTCGCGATTCGGGGCAAATCTTCCGGCGCGCTCTTGAAATGCTGCGTCGAAGTGCGCGAGATAACCTTGAGGTCGGCGACGTTTGCCAGGCGCGTAAGAATTTCATCCTGCACACCTTCGGTAAAGTAAGCGTTATCCGGATCGCGGCTGAGATTGTCGAAAGGAAGCACCGCGATTGATTTTTGCGGAAATGTAGGCGACTCCCCCTGTAGAGGTGTCCCACGGCTGGCACTGTAACGGCCGAGAAAGAAGAGGCCGATCGAGAGAAGCGCGCCGACCACAATGATGTAGATCCAAGTTTTGCCGCGCGACCGCTCATTGGCGAGATCGGCAGCTTTGGTCCGCTTAATTCCTTCGGGCGTGATCTCAAACATCCACGCCAGAACCAACGCAATCGGCAGACCGAGAATGATCAGAACAACGATCAAGCGAATCACCCAGTTTGAAACATCGAAGACTGGAAGAACCTGCGCGATTCCCTGGGAGAGCGCCCAGCCGCCAACGATGTAGGCAATCGCGACTTTGAAAACATTGCGCCGCTTCAGCTCGGTAAAAAAGTTATCTGGATTCACTTGTTTGTGTGCGAGTCGTCCTTCGGCGCGAGTGAGGCGACGATCTCCTCGAAACGCGGATCGCCGCGCAAGGGATTCCACATGGGATGTAATTTGAGCCGAGCGTAGTTGGTGTAGCCGGGCATTGTCATCAGCTTTTGCAACAGTTCGGTAGCGCGATTAGGTTCATTGGTCCACGTGTAGACCTGCGCTAATCCCTCAAGCACTAACGCGCCATCGTAAATGTCTTTGGAAACTGGCATCAAATCGGCGGCGTGTTGCGCTTCTTGAATCGCCAATTCTTTGCGGCCGAGATTGGCGTCTACTTGAGCGAGGACTGCAAGTGTTCGCGCGTGTTCCGGTTTAACGGCCAATCTCCGCTCTAAAATTCTGCGCGCGGCGGAGTAGGCAGCGTTCGCACGCGCGGAATCGCCTTTTGCTCTTGCAATCATCGCCTCAAACCACGCCTTGGGATAGTAGAAGCTGTAATCGATGTCCTGAAAACCGTCGCGCGGTGAAGCGGCAAGGACCCGTTCGGCTTCGGCAAAATTACCATCGATCAGCGCCAGGAATACTCGAACCGGAGTTTGTCCGGCGCCTATATCCATGTCGGGGTTTTTCGATAGCACCTGGCGGATCTCTGTTGAGTTGCCAGTTCCATTGAAAATGGCTGAATCTCGTCGGAAAAAAACAATCGGCGTGCGCTCGCCCGCCGCAATTACGCGCTCGTAAACCTTTGCTCCCAAGAGATGTTCTCGTTGCAGGTTGTAGGTATCAGCAAGCAGGTTGTAAGCGTTTGGGTTTCGCGGATCGAGCGCGACTGCATCCGAGAAGTCTCGTTCTGCTTGAGCCCAATTGTTGCGACGCCGATTGATGTAACCTGAAAGAATGAAAAACGCAGTGTCATTCGGCAGGCCAGGACGCGCTAGCGCGAGTTCCTTCAGAGCACCGTCGTAGTCACGGTGGCAACGGAACAAAAAGTCAGCCATCGCGAAGTGTGCTTCGGCTGAGCCAGGGCGAAGTCGCAGCGCAGCTTTTATTGCCGCTTCGGCAAGAAGGATCCGATTGGGTGTAGGATCGAGATCGAAAAAATAGAGTAGATCGTTCGCGCGCGCGATATAGCAGTACGCCGAAACAAAATCGGGATCGCGCTTTATTGCCTGATCGAGCGATTGCAGCGCCGACAGCAGCGCAGCCCGGACATCCTCTGCGATCAGATAGCTGTCTACGATTTGCTTTGCGCGAAGGTACAGCTCGAACGCGACCAAATCCTGAGTGGGACGCTCCTCAATCCACGCCTTCTGTTCAGGTGAAAGTTTTGCCTGGAGCTGAGCAACGATGGATTCCGCGAGCTCACTCTGGATCGCAAACAAATCGGCCGCCGTTCGGTCGTACGTCTCGGCCCAGACTTGTGAATCTGTGCGGGCATCAATCAATTGTGCGGCGATGCGCAGTCGATCACCTGCGCGTTGAACGGAACCCTCCAGAATGTGAGTAACGCCGAGCTGTTTACCAATCTCGCGCAGATTTCGTGGCTCGCCGCTTTTATACTGGCGCACGGTCGTGTGGCTGATGACCCTCAGGTCGGAGACCCTGCCCAGATTCGTCAGGATCTGATCCTGCACGCCGTCAGCGAAGTACGTGTTTTGTTTATCGTCGCTCAAATTTTCAAACGGCAGAACCGCGATCGATTTTACCGAAGTATCAACCGCTGCGTGTTGTGTAGGGGCAGCTGAGTAACGACCGAGGAAAAATAATCCAACCGATACAAACGCGCCCACAATCACCACATAAAGCCAGGCGCGCTTTTTGTGAGCAGGCGCTGCTGCGTCATCGACTTGTTCGGTGCGCTTAAGCCCCTCGGGCGTTAACTCGAACGCCCAGGCTAATCCGAGCGCAATCGGCAGACCCAGTATAATCAGCACCACAAGTAGTTGAATGAGCCAGTTGGGAACAGAGAAAACTGGCAACACCTGTGCGAGGCCTTGCGCGAGAGCCCACCCGGCGACGACGTACGCCGCCGCAACTTTGTACACGTTGCGCCGCTTGAGCTCGCCGAAGAAAGTCTTCGGATTCACCCTGGGACTTTGTGCCACACGTCACCTTCAAGCGATGTACATTGTAGGGCAACCGCGTCGGTGGCTCTGGCAAGTGGAGCGCTTGCCTTACAACCTCTTCTACTGCCTTGCGATTACTTGTTAGGCCCAATCTGCTCTGTGCCTGACAACAACTGCTGGAAATCAGGACGATCGCGGATCGGGTCCCAGACGGGATCAATCTTGAGACGTGCGACCGAAATGGTTTCGCCCGCCGGGATTGAGAGAAGTTTTCTCAGATTCTGCACTGCTTCCGCGGTAGCACCGGTCTGCGCCTGAATTTCGGCCAAGGCGGCGAAATTCCCGGAACCAAGTACCGCGTCTTTTTCGGGTGGGAGCAGCTCGACTGCTCGTCGAGCGGTATTGATCGCATCAGCCTTGCGATCGAGAGCACGGCGCCGATGCCCGCGATATAAATCCAGGCGTGTTTCCGCCGCGCACGCGACGCTGAGACATCGACATCTTCAGTTCGCTTCAATCCTTCGGGCGTTAATTCAAACGCCCATGCGATGACGAGCGCGACGGGAAATCCGATCACGATGCCGAGCACGACCAGTCGCACGGCCCAGTTCGGGATTTCGAAAAATGGAAAGACCTGGGTCGCGACCTGCACCAGCAACCAGCCGACAACGGCGTAAGCGACGGCAACCTTGTAAACGTTCCGCCGCTTTAGCTCGGCGAAGAACGAGGGCTTTTCGCTCATGGCGTTGTCGGGAAATTCATTTTTGCGATGAATGCGTCGTAACGTGGATCGTCGCGAAGGTTGCGCAGTAACGGATCGACCAACAGTCCGAGCATGCCGGTGTCGTGCGTGTCGAACGCGATTTGCAACCATTCGAACGCTTTGTCCTTTTCGCGGCGAATGGCGTAAACCTGCGCGATTTGATAGGCCAATTTATCGCGACTGGTTGCGATCAATTCGGCCAAAGCCGAATCGGCAGCTGAGCGATCTCCACGCGCATAATACGCGAGCGCGAGCTCGAAACGGCGGTAGTTTTCGTCGGGTTCCAGTTGCGCCTCGCGCAGCGCGGTCTCGCCATCGCCGCGTTCGATCGCGATGAACACTTGATAGCGATGCCCCGACGCCT
>JBKPOB010000077.1:0-33625 GCA_046732875.1 Verrucomicrobiota bacterium
TGGGATCGAACGAAGTGTTGAACCTAATTTTGGCCACGTCTTTGAGCCGGTTCATCCAGTAACGCGACAAGTAACGTAAACGCGCTTCCTTGCGTTTGCCGCCGATGCCATTGTGAAAGAGGAGCGCTTCGCCGATGGCAAGCTTCGGCGCGGCTGAGTGGGTCCCGATTTCTTCGAATTTGCGGATGTCCCATGCCTGTTTTGCTTCCGCGGCCATGAGCGGCCAGAGTTTGTCGATCTTATCGCGCTTTACGTAAAGCATGCCGGTGCCTTTCGGCGCGTAGAGCCATTTGTGCAGACTGGTGCCGAAGTAATCGCAACCGACGTCTTTCTGTTTGAAATAGAATTGGGCGAAAGAGTGGGCACCATCGACGATGGTCTCAATGCCGCGGGCGCGCGCCATGTCGCAGACTGTTTTCACCGGAGTGATTTGGCCGGTAATGTTGATCATGTGTGAGATCAGGATGAGGCGTGTGCGGTCGGTGATTCCTTTTTCAAACGCGGCGGTGATCTCGTTGAGGGTCTTCGGCGGAATCGGAATCTGAATGAGCTTGAGCTTGAGGTTTTCCCGCTTTTCCCGCTGACGCAATGTGGTGAGCATGCGCGGATAATCCTGGGTGGTAGTGAGAATTTCGTCGCCGGATTTGAAGTCCATGCCCATGAGCAGAGTCTCGAGCGACTCCGAAGCGTTGCGCGTGATCGCGATTTCTTCGCGATCGCAGCCGAACAGTTCGGCCAGGCCGGTGCGAATGGTTTCCGATTGCGGCTCGAGGATTTGCCACATCGTGTAAGCGGTGGCGTCTTCCTGTTCCCAGATATAACGGACAAGCGCCTCGGTCACGATCCGCGGGCTGGGGGAAACGCCGCCGTTGTTCAGGTTAATGATGCCGCGGGTAACGCTGAATGAGTTTTGGATAGTTGCCCAGTAATCTTCATCCATCGCCGCCTCTTCCGGCGTGAGATGGGCGACGTTCTTTGACGCTGCTTCAACATTTCTCAGCAGCGATCCGACGGTTGCCGAAGAAAGGGCGGCCAGACCGAGGCTTTTGCCCGCGATAGAAATGAAGTCCCGACGGGTGCGTTCGCGAATGACAGAATTCGGCCTCGTCATGAGATGGGCAAGATTAAGAAAAGAATGAAGCGACTGGGACGAGCGACATGGACGGCAAAGCCGCGAGGGTAGCGGAGACCGAGGCCGGAGCCGAGGGAATCAAAATCGCGTCGCGTGCGCACGTGGGTCCATCTTTGCCAATTCACTACGACGTGACAAGCCAATCAAAGCGGTGTCCCATGGCGACATGCGATCATTGAATCGGTGATCGAAAAAAACTGATTTTCCAAGCCAGAGGGGTCAGCTGCGGCAGCGAGCGAGTTTCAATTAAAATTAAGAAACAAGCCGGTCGCGGTGAACTGCTTGTTCGAATGCACGCGATTGGCGAGGGACCAAGGTTTTTGGGAGATACGAATTATAGAAAAGGAGGAATAATGAGGCTACTGACACTAACAGTACTATTGGGGTTACCGCTCATGGCGTTAGGCCAGACGGAGCCACAACAGACGCAGGGGCAAACGCAGACGAAAGAAACGCAGACTACTGCGCCGGCAAAAGGGAAGAAGATGCGCCCTGCGCAGGAGCAGAACAAACCGCAGGCAAAACCTGAGACGGGCACAAGCCTTCGTGGACAGACGGACGTCAAGGGTCAAACTCAGGAGGGTGTAAACAAGAATGAACCTGGCGTGCGTTCAAGCACGAGCACCAGCACTGGCACGAGCCAGACGAACGTGAATCAATCCACAAGGGTGAATGTGCAAGAGTTCAAGTCGCGTCACAGCGAAGTGTTCAGTCTTGGGCGGCATCCGAAAGAGTTCTTCGTCCAACGATTCGGGGCGAACCATTTCCGGCTGATTGGGAACACGTACTTCGTGTTCGTGGACAACTGCTGGGTCGCGGTTGACGTGGACGGCTTTGTATACACGGAACGCGTAATCTGTGCAGGCGATCCGGAGTTTATTGAAGTTGAATAGCGCATCCTCTGCGTGACACAAAAGCGCTCCGCTGGAAAATGCGGGGCGCTTTTTTTCATTGATGGGAATGCAGCACTTTTCTCCGAGGAATTGATCCGATCATTCTTCGATTGCGCCGCTTATTTTTCGCAGGTGTTCCCGAAAAGTATAGGTCGGATCGGCTGCTCGCTTCTCCAGATATCGCGCAAACTGCAACTGTTCCCGCAGTGAGCGCCCGCTCTTGATTTCTTCCACCTGGCGCCGTTCCCGTCCCCAGATTTCGTGCGCCATCCGAAGCAGTTCGTCGACACGATTTGAAACAAGAAACAAACAGCCGTCGTCGTCCGCGAACACAACATCACCTCGTTCGACGAGGAAATTACCGAAGCGCGCGGAGCGTAATGCCGAGGAATCACGAGGGTCCAGGCGTTGGGGGCCGGAAGGACACGCCCCATAAGTGAAAATGGGCAGGCGAATCTGCCGGAGCTCCGGCGTATCGCGATGCGCACCCCACACGACAATTCCAGCCAACCTGCAGTTTTCAGCTTCGAGTGCGGTTAAATCACCGATGCAGCCTTCGTCCAATCGGCCGCCGTTATCGATTACCAGGACTTCGCCCGGTTGTGCTTCCTGCATGGCTTCCAGAAAAACATCGACGCTTCCAAAATGTCTGGCCGGCAGTGCCGGGCCAGCGAGACGTTGACCAGGCGTTACCGGCCGAATACCAGTCGGAGCGATCCTGAGAGGAATCTTCAAGCGTAAAGCGGCGTCGGCGATGAGCGGCGTGGAAAGGTCAGCAAAAGCGCTAGCTAGCGATTCGGTTTTCATGCTTAGGAAAGTAAGATTCCAGACGGAAGGAAAAGCAACAATTCCGGGATTGGGTTACTGTGAGCTTTTCTTGAACCCGATTTAGCCATGGAGATTCATCAGCTGCGTTACTTCATCGCGGTGGCAGAGGAAGGAAGTTTTTCCCGCGCGGCGGCCAAGGTACGCGTCGCTCAACCTTCGCTTAGCCAGCAAATTCGGAAGTTGGAAACGGAAGTTGGTCAACCGTTGTTCGATCGCCTGCCACGTTCGGTCGTGCTAACCGAAGCGGGCCGTTGTTTGATCGATTATGCCCGGCAAATTTTGGCTTCTATCGGCGACGCTCGGCGCTGTGTCGATGAGCTCAAGGACACGATCGCCGGCAAGCTGGCTGTAGGCGCAATTCCAACGATCGCGCCGTATGTGCTCCCGGAATTAGTCGTCACGTTCCAGAAACATTATCCGCATGTGACGCTTGAGATCGTCGAAGACGTGACCGAAGGCATTACGCGGCGAATTGACGCCGGCGAGCTGGATGTCGCGATTGCATCGACTTGCCGACCAAGTCCTACTCTGCAACGCGAATCTGTCGGCAGCGAACCGTTGCTGGCGCTCGTGCCGGAAGAACATCCTCTGGCAAAAAAGAGTCTCATCGAGTTCGACGATCTCAAGTCGCAGAGGTTCTTGCTACTTCACGAGATGCATTGTCTCTCGCAACAGGTGAATCATCTGCTCGCGGCGCGTCGTCTCCGGCCACAGATCGCGCTTGCCGGCAGCCAGCTCAGCACGATCGCCAACATGGTCGCGGCTTCGATCGGCATTTCAATCGTACCGCAAATGATGGTGAAACATCACGCCACGCCGGGCTGCATCAGCCTGCCGTTTGCTCCCCCGGTTCCGGAGCGAGAACTGAATCTTCTTTACAATCCGCTCCGATTTCAGAGCAAAGCAGCCGAAGCCTTCCGTCGGGAAGCCTCGGCCGCCTTATCTTCTGAAGAGTCGTCGATTTCTCGCGAGTCGAAGGAGTGAGGTTTTACCTCATTCTTTCGAGCGCCATCGCCACCAGTGACAGCATTGGCCAGACGGCGAGAATCAGAATTAGTCCAAAGCCTGCGAGCTCAGGCAAATAATGTGGATGTGCCCTATGTACGTATCGCGTCTCAATGAATCGTGCGATTCGCTGTCCTAACGGCATTCTAGTTTCCATGTGTCTTATTCTCCTCGATGTGTTGTTTGTTGTTTATGAAAGTGAAATGAAAGGCCCACGGTTCACGCGGGTCCGGTCTAAGAACGTCGAAGCTCTTAACGGCGCGTTGCGGATGACCCAGAACCTTGCTGAGCGGGTCGACCGATTATGTCCCAAGAGCGGTCTTTTCCCCTGGTTATTCCCATCCCAAGACCTGGACTATTCACAGAGTGAACTGGCCACAGTCCAGACAGCGGTTGAAATACTTTATGCGTCTAGCCGCGATAGGATCTGCCTATGGAAGGCGATCAGAAGGAAGATCTAAGAAGTAAGACTTAGGAGGTGTCGCGAAGCGAAGATCAAGAAGTACCGAGCATTGTGCCACGGCAATTTGGGCTGCCGCAGTGGCAGGCGAATTTCTTTTTTGAATCTGTCGTGACCGGTTCGTCGATTTCCAACGCGTAATCGTAAAAGAGTTCTTCTCCGGCCTGGATATCGCGAATCGCATAGATGAAAATGCGGTCGTCTTCTTCGACAGCTTCGCAGTTTGGCTCGCAGGAATGGTTGATCCAGCGCGCGTCGTTGCCGCCTATCTCTGGATTGATCACTTTGCCGTTTTCCAGGCCAAAATTAAACGTGTGAGGGTCGTTCTCATCGTTGGGAGCGGCTTCCCAGGAGACGCGTTCACCAGTGTATTCGATAATGCGAGTGCCTTTGGGAACGAACTGCCCGGCGTAAACGCCGCGACCGTGGACGCCGGATTCGCGAACCTCAATCCGTACGGCTCGCTTGCGGCCTTTGCGTTTCTTCGCCATCGGGTGAGAGGAAAAAGTAAGATGTGAGAAGTAAAAAGGAAGAATGGAGCGAGTTTCAATTGGGAAACGCAATTGATCGTGAATATTTACGGCATGACGCCGGAAGAACGCACTCGCCTTGAATCGATCGACGCAGTCTTGCAATCTGAAACTGTTCGCGAACAAATTCGCCCGATTGTTGAACGGGTTCGCGAGGAGCTGGCTCGGAAAAAAGAGGCATTAATGACGTGGGAACCGATTCCTTTAACCCTTTTCGATCGCGCGTTACCGCGTGAGATCCAATCTGCCTGGGTGTTTGTTTTGCGCGCAGGCGCAGACACAGGCGCAGAACGCCATCCGAATAGTCATCAGCGCATGATGACGTTCGAAGGAAGCGGTGATATGAAAACTGGAGAGCTGGGAAAGTGGCAATCGAATGTCTTGATCAGCAATTCAGAGGCGCCGCTGGAGCAGCGCTGGATCTCAATTCCGCAGAATGTCTGGCATCGCCCCGTGGTCGGTGCAGACGCTGATTGGACGGTAGTTTCGTTTCACACCGTTCCGGCGGAGGAACTGATTGAAGAAAAGCCGGATGACAGCAACAAAGCTGGGACGAAGCAGATGAAGTATCTCGGGTGAAAACGAAGAGCACCTGAGTTAGATATGAAGCAATTTCTTGTCGTTCCACTGATAGTCATCGCTGCCTTGAGCTCGGTCTGGGCGAACCTGGGGGATGGCTCCGAGAGAATTGACGACTTATATGGCAATCTGGTACAGCGCCAGTTGCGCGATGACGGAAGTGTCAGCGTCCTCTACCATAAGGGTCCATATCTTTACCTGGTGACCTTTGTCAACGGCCGGAGTGTTTCGGAAAGCTACTCTCATATGAACGGCACGGATCTGTCTGAGAAAGAGATCGCAAAATTTCTGAAAGTAACTGCAGCCGGTGGGACATGGATTTCTGCCAATACGTCCAAAGAACGGCGCTTCAAGAGAAGTGACAACAGAGCTGAAGCGACATACGGAAACTCAAGCGGGCGTCGAGCGCTGACGGTGCGAGAAATTGGCCGGCGTAACAGTGACTGATTCGACTAGCTGGACGCGCCGGAAAAATATCGCCTTCGCCTTGACCGACATGGTACCACATTCGGCACGTTAAAGGTCCGATTTATCTTGTGTTCAGGCCGCTGCAGTGTGCTTTCGCAACAACAATGCCGCGACAATTCCCACGCAAAGAAATCCGATCACCTTGATGAGCATGTAGCTGGCCACGTAAACACCGGGGAAGCCATACCAGTTCCAATAAGGAAACATTGGTTGCAATCGCAGCCAGGATGCCGGCAACTAGCACGAAGCCGACTCGGCCTGCAAAACTTCTGATGCGGGTCTGGGCAAGAAGGAAAACGACCAAGATTGCTTCGAGCAGTTCGGTACCGAATTCAATTCCCATCCACTTGCCGAACGTAAACGGTCGGGTGGGATGATACATTAAAAGGCCTGACGGGCCGCTGGCGGCTTTCGCTGCAATTTGTTTCATCGCTTCGTTCTTCTCCTGGCGGGTCGCGTTTTTGCCAACACCGAGCCCGGGAAAAATGTAAAGACCGGTCTGATCGCCAAGGTTGCTTTGCATCGCACTGAGCACGGCTGATTCGTTTGGCATTTCGCCGATTCCAGCTTCGCCCAGCGGCAACACCAGATGTGCGATTGAAGTCCAAATAAACATGGCGATTCCGCCGAGAATACCAGCGAGAAGAATTTTCATAACGAGAAGGATGCAGAGCGGGGGAGCAATTTAGAAGGAAAATTGCCGAGAGTGCAGCAGTGGGGTCGCTACAGACATTACAAAAATATAATGGTAAATGCCTTGACGCCCTCTTCGTGATTTTCACAAACTACGCTTCTCTTATTCGGGAAAGTCTCTCCAAACTCTCCAAGCCCGAATAGACTCCAAGCCTGAACTACAGCCCAAAAACACTATGAAAGCTCCACATTGGTTTACTAGTAACCGTCTTGTATCGCATCTGCGCATCGCAGGTGTCGTAACCCTATTGTCTGCGGCAGCCGCTATGGCATTCGTCGCAGTGAAATCATCAAACGTATCCCTGTCGGGAAAATCAGACCGTAAAGGTGAATCTACGCTTGCCGCGAGGACTACTCTGCCCATCGCCTTGGCCAACCACCTCAGGGAGCGCCATGGTGATTTGTTTGAGACATCGCTTGGCAAATTGAGTCAAAGTGGCGAGCCAGAAGCAAGCCGGATCCATAATGGTCGTGCTCAAGAGGCCTACGACAATCGGGCATACCCACGTAAATGGATCGACGCTGCCCAGCAGGTCACTGCAGCCAACGCGGCCAGCGCGATCGCCGCTCTGTCGCCCGCAATTGCAACGGCATGGACGCCACTCGGACCGGACGGCGTTCCTGCGGATGCCCTCGTCGCGTCAGAGTCCACCGGCGCCCAAGTAGGCACGATCTATTCCGGACGCGCGACCACAATCGCCGTGTCTCCGACCTGCACCGCGGCTAGTTGCACTGTGTTCATAGGAGCGGCAGGCGGCGGGGTGTGGAAAACGACCAACGCTCTCGCATCTACGCCCACTTGGACTTCAGTGAGCACCGGAATTCCGTCGAACGCCATCGGTTCAATTTCGTTTGATCCAAATGACACAACAGCTAGTACCCTCTACGTCGGAACCGGCGAGCCGAACGGCTCGGGCGACTCCGAGGCCGGGGTCGGGCTCTATAAATCCACAAACGGCGGCAGTTCGTGGTCGCTCGTGACCGGAAGTACGGCATCGACCGCTCCATGCGCGTCAGGTAACGGCACCTGCCCGGTTGCGACGGGCCGCTCGATCGGTGCGGTCGCCGTCGATCCGAACGACGCCAGCCACATCTTCATCGGCACCGACGTTGCCCGGCACGGCTCGTCCTCAGTAAACGGCGGCCGCTTCACGCCGCCAGGTTCAGCAAAGGTTGGACTCTACGAGTCGACTGACGGGGGATCGACCTTTACGGCCAAAGTAATCCTGCCACAGGATACCGTGGACCCACGCAGTGCGACTGGTGGCGACTTCTTCCGCGGCGGCTGCTCACACATCGAGTTGTATCGCGCGCCGACGGGAAATGAGACGCAGGTGTACGCCTCGTTCTTCGACCACGGCGTTTTCCGGCGTTCGAGGACCTTGGAACATGACACTGCCTTCCACCAGATCTTCAAGGCGGCTGGCAACGGCACTGTCGCGCAATCGTCTTTCGCTCGGACCGAGTTCTCGCTGGCGCCGATGCCCACGGGACCAAATCAGGCGAACTTGCGTGTCTACGTGGGCGATGCCAGCAGCGCGCCGGCGGACTTCTATCGGGTTGATAACGCGAATGTGCCCGCGTCCACGCTGGTCGGCGGCAACAACGGCGGCTGGACCAAGCTATCCAACTCGACCCCCGGCACACCCGGCTTCGCTTCGTACAACTACTGTAGAACCCAATGCACGTACGACATGCCGGTGTACTCGCCGCCCGGCTCGCCGGATATCGTTTACATCGGCGGTTCGATGTTCTACCCCGAGCTCGGAGGCCCGTCGAACGGCCGCTCGGTCCAGCGCTCCACAAACGCTGGCGTCGGTTTCACTGACATGACGATCGATACTCACGGCGTGAGCCGGCACCCTGACCAGCATGCAATGGCGGCGGCGCCATTCAATCCGAACATCCTCTTCGCTGGCGACGACGGCGGTATTTGGCGGCTGGACGGGACATTCGCAAATGCCTCGAGTCAGTGCAGCAGCCGCGGCTTGACGGGCACCGATTTGACCGACTGCCAGATGTGGCTTGCGGCGATTCCGACGTCAATCGCGACGATGAACCAGGGACTTGGAACGCTTCAATACCAAAGCTTGTCGTTCAACGCGAACGCGACCAATGACATTATGGGCGGGACGCAGGACAACGGCACCCATGGCTTCAGCTCGGGCAGCTGGGCTGTGAAAATCTTCGGCGACGGCGGCCAGTCCGGCGTCGATCGGACCGTCCAGACCAACCGCTTCCATACGTTCTTTGATGCACAGATTGACGTGAATTTCCACTACAGCAGCAGTCCGTTCCTTTTTGGGATCCGCGGCGACGAGACGGGGTGGGACTGGATTTCCGACCCGTTCTTTTCGGGCCAGGGCGGTAGTGAAGCACGCTCGTTCTACATCCCGATTATCTACGATCCGGTGGTCTCGGGAACGCTGTTTACGGGGCTCCAACACGTCTGGCGGACGCAGGATAACGGCGGTCCTCAAGCCTTTTTGGATAACAACTGCAACGAGTTCGTCGGTAACTTCGCGGCGACCTGCGGTGACTGGGTGCCGATCGGGGCGATTCTGACGAGCAACTCCTTCGGGAGTGACAAAAATCCTCCCGGTCAGTACATCGTGGCAACGAGTCGTCCCCCTGCTCCGAGCAGCGACACCGGCACGCTGTGGGTGGGGCTGAGGCGCGGACGCGTTTTCGTTAGTTCAAACGCAGACGCTGCGGCGCGCAATGTCACCTTCTACCGCATCGACACCTCGGCACAGCCGGAGCGGTTCGTGAGCGGCATCGCCGTCGACCCATCGGATCCGAACCATGCCTTCATCTCGTATTCGGGCTACAACGCGTATGCGGCGGCCGCAGGTACGGCGCAGGGCCATGTGTTCGAAGTGACCTATAACCCGGTCACGCATTCAGCGACATGGTCAGGCGATCTGGCCGGGAATCTGGGCGACCAGCCTGTGACCGGTATCGCCGTGGATTGGCAGAGAGGCAACGTCTTTGTTTCCACTGACTTCGGCGTGTTTGTGCGGACAGGCGCGACAACGTGGGCGCCGGCCGCAAATGGTCTGCCGCCGGTTGCGGTCTACGGGCTGACGATCGACTCGTTCCATAACCTCCTGTATGCGGCCACGCACGGCCGTGGTGCTTGGAGCCTTGGCCTGCAATAAAGCTGGTTTCGTAGATGGGCGGGATAGGTAAAATCTATCCCGCCCATTTTTTACCATGCTTCTGAAGTACCTGATTTCAGGTTGGCTCTTTTTTATTCCCTTTGGATGCATCGCGTCCGATGATGCCACGCCGCCCGGTTTCCTGGAGGGACATTTAAAAATTATCTCCCCGAGGGAGGTTGAGCCTTCCGATGCAATGCCACGGCAAACGGTCACGGCGGAAAGGTATGCTGAATATCCGCTGATCATTCTGAGCCAGGACGGGCAAAAAGAAATCGCGCGAGTCACTGCGGACGGGAATGGAAACTATCGCGCTGCACTACCTGCCGGAAATTATATTCTAGATGTGCAAGACCGCACAGCGAAGCGCCTCCGTGCGAAACCGCAGCCGTTCTCCGTTGTGTCCAATCAAACCGTTCACGTCGATATGAACGTCGTCATTGGCTTTCGCTGAGGAAATCCTTCACTCCCCGCCTGCCACCGGGATTCAGTTGCGTGTAATCGACAAGCGCAAAATCACCGTCACTCGAAAGTTTCGATTCGCGAACACTAGAAGTGCACTAGCTGCACAGCGGACGACTGCTCTCGAAGTTGTGACGTGAGCCTGCAGTAGGCGCGACCGCGACGATGATGTTTAGCCAAAGGGAGCGAACAAAAGGCGCGTCATGTTACGGCTCGCTCGCGCCTAGAACGACTTGATTAGCTGCATCGAAAGAAAAAGCGGAAAAAGCTTGACTTTTTTCTCGCGATTTCGCCAAACTGACGGGTTCAAGTCCCGCTAAAGATTTAACCTTCAACTCAGCTGAAAAAATATGAAAACTCGTCATTCGTTTACTCGCAACCGTCTCGTATCCCATCTGCGCATCGCAACAGCCGTAACCGTAACGTCTGCCGCAGCCGCAATGGCATTCGTCGCGGTGAACCCATCAAGTCCCTTATTTCTGGCTAAATCAGATAGCAAAGGCGCGATCAATAAATCCAGCCAAAATCGCGCTGCGTTGTTTCGAAACAAACTGGCGATGCCTGGCCCTGAACGAGAAGGCGGACCGACGGCCGCAGCCGAGGAAGAGTACGCCAAGCGCGCGTACCCCGCAGCATACGTCCCGTTTGAATTAACGCGCAAAGCACACACAGCCTGGTCCGATGCCAGAGCGAGGGCTCTGGCTCAAATAACGCAACCGCTCGGCCGGTGGACGCTTGTTGGCCCGAGCTCGGCAAATTTTCCCGACGTGTTGACCTTTAGCGGGGCACCCTACACAACGTCCGGTCGAGTTACCGGTCTTGCTCTGGCGCCGAACTGCAGCCAGGATCACTGCACACTTTACTTGGCAGCGGCGGGCGGAGGTATTTGGAAAACGAACCATGCGCTCGATACGAGCGCTTCCCAAAACTGGCATTTCATCTCAGGAAGTTTCGCTACCAATGCAATCGGAACGTTAGTCATCGACTCGACTGATCCGACGGGCAACACGCTCTACGCTGGAACGGGCGAGTCTCATGCCTCGGCCGATTCGGAGGCGGGCTTTGGGATTTACAAAACGACGAATGGCGGGGACACATGGACGCATCTTGCCGCGCATACAGACGTGCCGGCTGGCACGGGCGTTAACTGCAACGCGATCTTCGGGACCGGAGGCTTCCGGACAGCTCCTGCATACAGCGGGCCGGCTTTCGATGGACGCGCAATCTCATCGATCATTATCGATCCTAACAACCCGAACATCATTTATGTCGGATCCACTCGGGCAGTGCGCGGAGTTAGCTCCGTCTTGAGCGGCGGAGTCGTGAGTGTTGCTCCAGGCCTCCCGCCCTTCGGACTGTGGAAATCCACAGATGGTGGAGCAACCTTCACATTGCTGAACTACAAGGATATTTGCTTTAATCCAACTCTTCCTAATGATGCCGGAATTATCCAATCCAGTTTTGGTTCCACGCGTGGCGTAAATCGCGTAGAGTTTGATCCAAGCACATCAAGCACACTCTACGCGGCAGCATTCCCACAAAACAACGCTCTGCCGCTCAACACGAAGGGAGGCGTTTGGCGTTCCAGAGACGACGGCGCGAATTGGACGCAGATCAAGAGCGCACTTAACCCCGCGTTCACCACAGATCGCGCTGAGTTTGCCGTCACCAGGCTGGCCAACGGCAACACACGGATGTACGTGGGCGTGGGTAACTCCAGTGACGTTGAACCGAACCGAGCGCGGTTTTACCGCAGCGATGACGTTGCGACTGGCTCGCCCACATTCATGGATCTGACCACTGATCAAAACATTGGCTACTGCGGTCAGGGTGGCCCGCCCTTTACGGGTGGGCAGTGCTGGTACGACAACGTGGTTTATTCGCCGCCAGGAAGGCCCGGCATAGTGTACCTCGGTGGCGCATTCTCGTACGCCACATACGGCTTTAGTACTAATGGCCGCGCCTTTCTGCGCTCAGCGGATGCTGGAGCATCGTTCACCGATATGACGTGGGACGCGACCACAAATCCGACTCCACCCAATTCGTGTTGTCAGCCGAATTCGATCGCACCGAATGGTATGCATCCCGACAGTCACGCGATTGCAGCAGTCCCAGGCAGCAACATCACGTTCTTCGGTAGCGACGGCGGCATTGTGCGCTCAAGCGCTGGTTTCAGCGATATCTCGTCCCAGTGTACTAGTGAGCGCGGGCTGACCGGAGCCGATCTAGCACTCTGCCAGCAGTTGCTCTCCGCCGTCCCGACACAGCTCTTTACAACCTACAATGACGGACTCTCAACACTGCAATTTCAAAGCGTTTCGGTTAATCCCTCGAACGCGGACAACCTGATGGGCGGCACGCAAGATAACGGTACATTCGAAAAACGACCCAATTCGATAACCACGTGGCCGCAGAAAATTTACGGTGACGGCGGTCAGTCCGGTTTCAATGTGGGCAACACAGCGCTTCGCTTCAATTCATTCACCGGGAACTTCCATGATGTAAACTTCCGGAACGGCAACCCTTTGAAATGGGTCATCGCTAGCGGTCCCATCGTTGCCAGCGGCGAAAGTGCACAGTTTTACTCTCCCATCATCGCCGATCCTGTCAGTGCAGGGACAATTTTCCAAGGCTCTCAAAGCGTGTGGCGAACTCGGGATTGGGCTGGCAACCAAGCTTTCCTTGAAGCCAATTGCCCTGAGTTTACAACCTCGGGCGCGGACCCGAACTGCGGTGATTTCGTGCGGATCGGCCCCGCTGGCGCAACAGATCTGACGGCCGATGGAGGCTACCGTGAGACCGGGCGCACCGGCGGAAACGTGGCGGCGCTCGCACGTGCCGGCTCTGATGCGGCAACGTTATGGGCGGCAACAACAACCGGACGGCTCTTCATCTCGAAGAACGCTGACGCGGGTCGTCATTCGGTGAGGTACACGCGACTTGATTCGCTCGCCGCGAATAGCCCTGGCCGCTTCATCAGCGGTATTGCTGTCGATCCCGCTGACCCGAATCATGCCTGGATCGTCTATTCAAGTTACAGCGCGCTCACGCCCGCAACGCCGGGCCACGTCTTTTCCGTTACGTATAATCAGGGTGCGGGCACGGCGACATGGACGAATCTCGATGGATCGGGCGGGCCGGCATTTCCAGACTTCCCCGCCACGGGGATCGCGTTTGATTCTGGCAGAGGTGATCTTTATGTCTCTAACGACTGGGGCGTACTGAGGCTGCCGAACGGTTCTACTGATTGGGAAGTCGCCGGCGCCGGTCTCCCACAGGTCGAAGTTGTAGGTCTTACAATCGCGCCCGGTGCACGCAAGCTGTACGCTGCGACCCACGGGCGCAGCGCATGGCTGCTGACATTGCCGTAAGCTGGACTTATTCTTAGAAGCGGGATAGTGCGAACACTATCCCGCCTTTTTAGTACCAGGCCTCAGGCTGCTTTGAGGCCACGCTAATCTCGTATGCTCGGCGAGGTGAGCTCGCAGCGCGATTGACAAACGATTCGACCTGGAGTTAAATATGTCGCGCTAGTTTCCTCCCTCGCCAGCCACTCTCTTGGCGGGGTTTTGTTCGGAAACTCGCAGATTCAATCAGCAGTTGCATAACAATCCCCATCCATGGCGGGACATAGTAAGTGGTCGAAGGTCAAGCGTTTTAAAGGGGCGATCGACGCGAAACGCGGCAAGATCTTCAGTAAACTATCAAAGGAGATCACCATCGCAGCCAGGCGCGGCGGGGGCGATCCCACTAGCAATCCGCGTCTGCGCAGCGCAATCCAGGCTGCACGCACGCAGAGTATGCCGAACGATAACATTGAGCGCGCAATCAAACGCGGCACGGGCGACGACAAGAATGGCCAACAATTCGATGAAATCGTGTACGAAGGTTACGCGCCGGGCGGAGTGGCCATCATCGTCGAAGCGGCAACCGACAATAAGAACCGCACAGGAGCGGAGGTTCGAAGCATTTTCAGCCAGCACAATGGCAACCTCGCCTCGACCGGAAGCGTCTCGTACATGTTCCACAGAAAAGGCCAGATCACTGTTCCGCGATCGAGCATCGACGAGGATCAATTACTGGAGGTTGCCTTGGAGGCTGGCGCGGAAGAGTTGACAACTGACGACGATCTGTATGTTATCATCACTTCCCACGATCAGCTATACGCGGTAGCTGAAGCGCTCAAAAGTGCGGGCGTAACCACCGATGGGCAAAAGTTTACATTCATTCCCGATACGACTGTTGCGGTGCCCGACGAAGCCGCGGCGCGTCAGGTGCTCCGTTTATGTGATGCGCTTGAGGACGACGACGACGTGCAGAACGTCTATTCAAATCTAGAAATCCCCGACGAATTGCTGGCCCGGTTGCCGGCCTGAAAACTATTGCTTGCTGGAGACGTGTTAAGGCGCTGCCACGCCCGAGAATTTTAGCTTATGAACGAAGAAAACGAAAACCAACCTGTACCGACTGAGTCTGCCTTGCCGGAACAACGTCAACATCGACCGCGCCGTCGTTTCCCGCGAAGACGTTACCGGGACCGCGGCGATCGATTCAGGCGCGATGATTCTGAGGAGTCGCCAAATTCTTCGTCAGTTAATGCCGATCCTGCCGGTGCGGCTACTGATGTGGAGACCGTTGATCGACAGCCCCGTGAAGGAGCAGAGGCTGTTGCCGAAGGTGCCGAACAGGTTCAGGTCGAGCCGGAATTTGGCGAAGGTATCATCGAAATCTCGGGCAAAGGTTTTGGGTTCTTGCGAGATGCGAAGCGCAACTTCGTGCAAACGCCGCAGGATATTTTTGTCACGCCCGAAATTGTTCGCCGTTTTGGCTTGCGCGACGGGATGTGGATTTACGGTGAAACCCGACGGGGTAGCCGCGGTCCGCAATTGGTCAAGCTGCTCAAACTCAATGGCGAGGAGCCTGCGAAATATCAGGGTCTGACGCCATTCGAGGAGTTGACAACGATCAACCCCAATAAACGGATCAAGCTCGAGACGGTGCCAGATCGTTACACGACCCGGATCATGGATTTGATGACGCCGCTTGGAATGGGGCAGCGCGGTTTGATTGTCGCGCCGCCGCGCACCGGCAAAACGACGCTGTTGCATCACATCGCCGACGCAGTGGCAAAAAATCATCCAGAGGTCATTCTGATCATTCTCCTTGTCGATGAGCGCCCTGAAGAGGTGACCGATTTTCGTCGTTCGCATCCAACAGCAGAACTGATGGCCAGCTCCAATGATGCCGACATCAAAAGTCACACGCGAATTTCGCAGCTGGCCATCGAGCGCGCGAAACGCCTCGTCGAAGCAGGAAAACACGTATTCATCCTCCTCGACTCAATCACGCGCACCGCTCGCGCATTCAATAACGCAATGGGCGGCGGCGGCCGTACCATGAGCGGCGGTATCGATGCGCGCGCGATGGAAATTCCGCGGAAGATTTTTGCCGCTGCCCGTAATACCGAGGAAGCCGGTTCTCTTACGATTGTCGCTACGGCGCTGATCGAAACCGGCAGCCGCATGGACGAACTGATTTTTCAGGAATTCAAAGGCACCGGGAACATGGAGATGGTGCTCGACCGAAAAATCAGCGACCAGCGAATTTATCCCGCGGTGGATATTTTTCTCTCTGGCACACGGCGGGAAGAGTTGCTGTTGCAACCATGGGAATTGGAGAAAATCAATCTCATTCGTCGCGGCCTGGCTGGACATAAACCGGAGGAAGCGATTCAACGACTGTTGATGTTTGTGAAAAAATTCCCAACCAATGCTGAGATGCTCAAGGGCATTCCGGGCTGATTCGTAAGTGCGATTTGCAATTTGCGAACGAGATGTCGCAATGAAATCGCAAATCGGCGACTCTGACCAGAAGTCACAAGCACGGGAAGACGTTCGGTACGGTCAGCCGAAAATTTTCGAATGGGAAGTCCTTCCTCCCGAAGATCGATCCGGCCGGCGGCGGACGAGTGCCTCTGTTGAACCACTTTTCCGCTGGCTGGCGATCATCATGGATGATTTCCTGCGCTTTCCCGGAACGAAACGCCACTTCGGTCTCGATCCGATTATCGGTCTGCTTCCCGGAATCGGTGATGTCGTTTCCGCAGCAATTTCGGGACTGGCACTCGTTCACGCAGCGCGATGCGGCATTCCGAAAATTCTGCTCGCACGCCTGGCAATGAACATCTTAATCAACGAACTGGTCGGGATCATTCCAGGTCTGGGCGATGCGTTTTCATTCTGGTTTAAGTCGAACGTACGAAATTACGAGCTGCTCCGGCGGTACTCTGCAGCGCCTACTCGGTCGAGAAGAGGCGATTGGATATTTGTGATCGCCGTTCTCGGTCTGCTGTTAGTCATCGTTTGCACGGGATTGATCGTGACTGGCTTAGTATTGGACGCGATTGGCCGGTTCTTTCTTGGCCGAGCGACCTAATCAGCCGCGTTCCTAACGCGTTTGTAAAGTGCGTGAATCGCTTCGCGAACCTCTGTATATTTTTCGCAGAACGCATCCCAATCACCGTAGCCGACACGGGCGGCAAACTTGCGTTGTTCGGCTGGAGCACTCGGAAGCATTGAAACGCTTCTGTTATCATGGCGCCGCAAAACGAGTTCGCAACGGCGGAGGAATGCGTAACAGTTCTTGAGCTTCGCGACCTCCGACCTGTCCAGATGTCCCTTTTCGTGCAACCGGTCGACGGCCTGCTCCCAGTTCTGCTCCCAGATGTTTCCGCACATCTGCAATGCTTGAACGAGAAACTCCGCTTCGATGATGCCGCCGTTTCCGGTCTTTAAATCGAGAAAATCCGATCCGCTTCCGCGCTCACGCCGAATGCGCTCAAGCATGTCATCGATTTTTATGAGTAGCTCGGCATTCTGGCCTGCACGACGCCAGGCGCGTTTTGCAATCTCCATGAATTCCTTTTGCAACGGGCCGGTGACGCTGCGTGCGCGAGTCAGCGCCTGCAATTCCCAAGGCTGTGCTCGGCTTGCGTAGTACGATTCGTACGTTTCCAGAGAACAAACAAGCGGACCTTTTTCGCCTTCGGGGCGCAGTCTCGCATCCACCGCCCAGATGTCTCCTTCTGCGGTTGGCTGGGCCATGGCGATCATAAGATTCTGCGCGGCGCGCACGTCGTCGCCCACAAACAAAACGTCCATGTCCGCGCCGTAGTTGATCTCGCGTCCTCCGAATTTTCCGAGCGCGATAACGGTTAGTTGCTCACTTCGGAGGAGCTTTGCGACAAAAACCAGACAAGCTTCCGCGACATCTGAAAGCTCGGCAAAAGTCGCCGCTGGTTGGATAAGTCCCAGTACGTCGCGCAGGATGATGCGCAAGAGTTGCCTCTGCCGATAGGCGCGTATTGGGTCGAGATTGTTTGCATCTGCGCCTAACGAATCGAGTCGGCGCAAATTTTCTGCTACCGATCGCGGCTCACCGAACGTTGGGTCTCGCGTGATATCCTCCAATAGCTGCGGACGCCGAATCAAAAGCTCGCTGGCAAACCGGCTGGCGTCGAAAGTTTTTATAACCAGCTCCAGCAATCGAGGATTTGCGACCAAAAGCTCGAAGAACAGACTGCGTAAACCATAACCTTCCACGAGGCGAACGAATTGATTCAGCGTTGCATCCGGGTCCGCAGTCTTGGAAAGCCACTCCAGTAAAGAGGGACGCAGCTTGCGAAAGACCTGGCGCGTGCGCGGCGCGATATGAAAACCGGCGGCGCCCTGCACCAGATGGGAAAGTGCCTTGGCCGCGCGTTTCTGATCGCTAAAAATTTCAACGTCGTCTGCCTTGGGCGATCTCGTTGTCGATGTTTCAGAAATGATGCGTTGAAAAATCGGACGAACAGCGCGCATCCTTTTCTGGAGCGCTGCAGAGAAATCTTCACTGGACGGGAACCGGAGGCTAAGTGCAAGACGTCGCAAAGCTTCCGTGTCTCGAGGGACAATGTGCGTTTGCTGTTCGGCCTCGATCTGCAAACGATGCTCCACACGGCGGAGGAACCGGTAAGCGTTATCCAAAATTAGCACTTCCTCGCGCGGAAGAAGATCCAATTGGCGGAGCGCTCGCAGCGCCTTGAGCATTGCTGGCTCCTGCAGGAACGGATGACGTGCTCCGTGGATAAGCTGCAAGGTCTGCACGATGAATTCGATTTCGCGAATACCGCCGCGGCCAAGTTTCACGTCGCGTTCCAACTTGTCGGCGCCGACTATGTCGCGCTCGATGCGCCGCTTGATACTGGCGATTTCATCCAGCAAATCTGGCGACGCGCTTTTGGGGTAAATAAAAGGCTGATGTTGCCGCAGGAATTCATAAGCGAGTTCCCGGCTGCCGCCAATTCCGCGCGCCTTGATCAGCGCAAGACGCTCCCAGGTTTCGCCGAACCCGGCGTAATAATTTTCCATGCTCTCGAGCGAACGGGCCAACGGTCCGGCCGAGCCTTCCGGTCTGAGGCGCAGATCGACACGAAAGAGCGAGCCAGCCGGATGCCTGGTCGAAAATGTTTCGAGGATTCTTTTTCCCAGTCGGTTAAAGAATTCATGATAGGAAACATGTGCCGTGAGCTGGCCTTCGTCACTGTAGAGAAAAAGAAGATCAACATCCGAGCTGTGGTTCAGCTCCCCGCCGCCAAGCTTGCCCAGTGCAAGAATGGCGAACGCGGCCTTCGGCGAACCATATTGTTGCCGCAATTCCGTGTTCCAATGTTCGTACACGTTGCGGATACAAATTTCCGCCACCTGCGAAAGCTCCCCGGTGGTTTCCTCGAGCGATGCGACGTTTGCAAGCTCGCGAACGGCGATGCGCGTCATCTCGCGGCCCTTCCAAAAACGAAGAGTAGAAAAACCCTGGTCCGCGATCGAGTTGCCGGCAGATCTCTGCAAGTAGCCCAGCATGTCCCCATAGCCGCGAGGTACACAGCAGATTTGCGGCTGGCTAAGCCACAGAAGGCTGTCCGGGTCGTGCGTGAGCCGGGCCGCGCAAATACTGGAAACAGCAAAAAGATGAAGCAGGGCTGCCTCGCCCAACGGAAATTGTTCGACAACATCGGCGAGGGGCTGCGCAGTTTCCGGCCAATGTTCCGTAAGATGAATCAGGACAGTTTCGACCTGTGCCGGGTTAATTGAAGCGGCAGCTTTTTCGCGAATCCAATGATCACTACGAGCCATCGCGAAAAGATCATTCGAATTTGCTAGAAAGACCAGTTAACGCAGTGCGCTAAAACTGCGTCCGCGTTGGGCGGGACAAATTTACGTCAGATATGTGATCTATAATTGTCCAGACACGATCAGGGCGAGGGCCGGGGCGCGAAAACGCGAAGCGCTTTTTCTCGAATTCGGAAATCAACCGGGCAATTGCCCGCGAGTTCCCCGTCGAGCTCCAGGGGCACGTCCTGTTCGCTTGTTATGCGCAGTTGCCGCGTCTGAAAGTATTCTATTTCCGGAACCTTAATGTCGGAGCTGAATACAACATCCTGGAGATACTTGACGATTTCTAGATAGCCGAGCCGTGTGAAGACGACAACGTCAAATAACCCGTCATCGATGACAGCGTGTTTGAAAAACGGGAAAGGGCCTCCGTAAAGGCGCCCGTTACCAATGAGAATAAACGATCCCTCTTCCACCGAAGTATGCTCCGACTCGATGAAGAGCTTCGGCGGTTGCCGTGCAGCGATCTGCGCTGCGGAGATGAGATAGCTGAGTGGACCGAAACTGCGTTTGACAGCGAGGCTGGTCTCTTTGACCACCTGTGCGTCGAGTCCCACGCCAGCTAACTGTACGAAGTATTTCCCATTCGCGCTCGGCAGATCGACCAGACGGATGTTGGTTTCTTCGATGATGTCCCAGCAGCGCTGGAGATTGTACAAGGGCAGGCCAAGTTCCATCGCGAAAACGTTCACACTGCCCATTGGGAGTACGCCCAATGTGGCATTACTGCCGGCGAGTCCGTTCGCTACCTGGCTGACCGTTCCGTCACCGCCTGCCGCGACGATCCGCGTAAATCCCTCCTCAACTGCGCGCCTGGCCAGCGCCTCCGCTTCGCCGGAATGTGCGGTAGCGCGGACGGGACCATCGCCAGCGAGCGATTCGATGCGCTCCCGCCAGCTCCGAACATGTTCCGGACTGCCCGCGGTCGGATTGAGAATGACAATCGTATCAGTCACAAGGAAAAGTAGCAGAGGGCTTTCACCTTTTCTTCAAAGTCGGGCTGCGTAACGTCTCCCGGTGAAAAGATTGCGCCGGATTTCATTGATTGCTCTAGGGATGGTGATTGCGCTTGGCGCGATTCTCCTGACCGGTGTGAATCTGTATGTGCAGTCGCAGGGTACACACGCGAAGATTCAACAGGAATTGAGCCGGCGCCTAGGCACCACGCTGGCCATCCGCAGCATGAGCGTAACGCCCTGGGGAGGACTGGAACTGAGCGGTATCACGATCGCGCAAACTTCGCCGGTTGGTCCAAAGCATTTCCTGGAAGCAAAAACATTTCGACTGCGCGTTCGGTTCCTGTCCTTGTTTTCGCGGCGCCTGGTAATTAAAGAGGTCGCGCTCATTAATCCAAATGTGGTTTGGCCGCAAGACGTGGAAGGAAAATGGAAGTTACCCAAATCACGAGGAACAAAGATGGCGGCTGCAACTGTGTCTCAGCCGGAGGTAGAAAGCGAATCCGCTCAAACCTCTCAAGCGCAGACCGCTCCTGTTGTTGCAATGACTCCCGCGAATGTTCCTTCTCCGCCGCAGGCGACGATCCCCGATCAATCTCCCAAACTGGAACCGAGACTGGCGATGCCTCCCGAGGTTCGCCGTGTCAGTATTAAGAATGGCAATTTCAGCTTTCTCGATCACGCGGGCAGGCTGCTTGCGAGTTTTAATGGAGTAGACTTTCGCACCAGCATCCGCAGCGCCCTGGCGCTCCACGGCGACACGAAGGTGGCGAGAATTTCTCTGCAGGACCGTTTTTTCCTGGAGCAACTGCGCTCTCCACTGCGCTACGAGCCCGATGTGCTGGAGCTTTCCAAGATCTCCGCGCGCGCCGGTAACGGTGAGATCAACGGCTATTTTGCCATGCAACCGGAAGCGGAGGATTCGCCGTTTACCACGAACGTAAAGTTTCGCAATGTGCAGGCCGATCAGATTATCGCAAACGCAGGCGGTCCCAAGGGAATGGTGCAGGGCAAACTGGAAGGAAATTTCCAGGCTTCTGGCAAAACGGCCGATCCAGGGGCGTTCGTGGGAAAGGGCGAAATCTCTCTGCGCGACGGGAGGGTTCAACAATATAGCTTGCTGGTGTTACTCGGAGAGCTTCTTCAGATCGAAGAACTAAGAGAGCTTCATCTCGAGCAAGCGGAAGCGACATATCACGTGAATCCAGGCTTGGTTACAATCGACGAACTGATTTTGCGTTCCCCGAATATTCGCCTGACAGCGACGGGAACACTTCGATTTAACGGCAAGCTGAAACTCAATTCGCAGCTGGCGATCAACGACAAAATTCGTAGTCAGCTTTTCAAGGCGATCCGCCAGAATTTTCAACCGATCAACGAGCCGGGCTATTCTGCGATTGATTTTCAGGTGGGCGGCACGATCGATCGCCCCAGCACAAACCTAATGGACCGACTGGTCGGTCGTGATCTCAGCAATATGATCAACAGCTTCCTCGGCGGCGGAAAAAAGGAGCGAGCAAAGAAGAAGAAAAAACAAATCGAAGAAGCCGCACCCTCAACGCCTGATGGTAGCGATGCCGACAGGGCGATGCCGGCGGCACCATCAACTTCTGCTTCACCGCAGCAGGCGTTACCTGAGGCTACTGCAACGGTAACGCCAACCTCGTCACCATGAGAGTGATCGCCGGCAGCGCCGGCGGGATCCGCCTGGCAGTTCCGAAACGCGGTGTGCGACCAACAATGGATCGCGTCAAAGCTGCAATCTTTTCAAGCTTGGGCGACGCCGTAATGGGGGCGCGCGTCCTCGATCTTTTCGCAGGAAGCGGCGGCTTGGGAATTGAAGCGCTCAGCCGCGGGGCGTCTTCAGTTATTTTTGTCGAGGCAGATCGACAATCGGCGGAAATCATCGAGGGCAATCTCTCCAAGACAAAGTTGAAAGGACGAGTTCGACAGCAGGATGTCTTCGATTTCCTCGCGCACGCTTCCAGCGTCCAAATGTTTGACATCGTCTTTGCCGATCCGCCGTACGAAAAGACGGAGGACGGCGAGCGCTTCACCGAAAAACTGTTGGCCAACAAAGCGTTGCCTCAGCTGATGGACGTACATGGGATTTTCGTTTTGGAGAAACGACCGGCTGAAGCTCTTCCTGAAACGAAGCTCTGGCGCTTGATTCGTCAGAAAACGTATGGCGCTACTGAAGTCCTCTTTCTATCCAAAGCGGTGCGAGGACACACCGCACTCCAAAAGTACTGTGTGCGAAATTGTTGAAAACGTGAACGCTTTTTCGCGAAGTTTTTGGAGTGCGCACGCGTCCTTGCGTCGCTTTTAAACATCAGACTGCCGTGGTTCGTTTCATTTACAATTTGTTTTGGCCGATCGGACTGTTGTTCTTTTTGCCGGGATATTTCGTGAAGATGATTCGTCGCGGCGGTTACCGCGAAAAGTTCGGACAACGTCTGGGAATTTACGATCGCCAACAACGCAGCCGCCTGTCGCAGCGGAAATCGACATGGCTGCATGCGGTGAGCGTGGGTGAAGTAAACATTGCGTTGAAGCTGGCCAATTCATTACGCGCCCTCGAGCCCGATTTGCACTGTGTGCTAACCACGACCACCACAACTGGATTCGCTCTGGCTAACAAGAACGCTCCGGACTGGATTGATGTCATGTACACACCTCTCGATTACTGGCCGATCATGCGACGCGCGTTTTCTGTGATCAGGCCGATGCGGATTGTGCTGGTTGAAGCTGAAGTTTGGCCAAACCTTGTCGCTCTCGCGCATGAATGCCGGATTCCAACAATATTGGTGAACGCGCGTTTGTCGGCGAGATCTGAAAGAAGATTTCGTCGGTTTCGGTTTTTCGTGGCTCCAACATTTCGACTATTGGACCTGGTCTGCGCGCAGGAGCCGGGTGATGTCGATCGATGGGTTGCGATTGGTGTTGAGCACGATCGGATTCGCGCGGTTGGAAGTATCAAATACGACCCCAACGGACCTGAACGGCGGTCAGAAGCGCAAGGAAACGAGCGACCAGCAAGCTTCAGTAATGCAGATCGACAGCGCCCCGTGTTGTTCGGCGGCAGCACGCATCGGGGTGAAGAGGAAATTCTGGCGACAATCTTTCTGCGCTTGCGTGAGCAATTTCCATCGTTGCAGTTGTTCATTGCGCCACGCCACGTCGAACGGCTCCGCGAAATCCGCACGCAACTTGCCGCTCTGCCGTTGCGCGCGGCGTTGGCGAGCGAAGTGGCGATTGATCGGGAATCAGATGCGGATTGCATTGTTCTTGATACGACAGGTGAACTTCAGCGCTGGTATGCCATCGCGACCATTGTGTTCATGGGGAAAAGTCTGACCGCGCGTGGCGGGCAAAATCCCGTGGAGCCGATTATGGCGGGCAAGCCCGTCGTGTTTGGTCCGCACATGGAAAACTTCCGGACACTTGCGAAGGCGCTAGTGTTGAAGCAAGGCGCGATCCAGGTTCACGATGTTGATTCACTTGAGCGAACGATCGCAGAGCTTTTGGGCGATAGCGAAGCGCGCCAACGCCTCGTCCAAACCGCCCGCGAAGTTTTGAGCAAGCACCAAGGCGCAACCGCGCGCGCGGCAGCATTGATACACGAGCTGAGTCCGGGACCTTAGCCACGGCGCTATGCGCCGTCTCAAAAACCTGAAAGGCAATCAGGCGATTTGCCTTGCGTTAAAGAACGGCAATTCTGATATTGCCCGGCTTTTGTGACCCTATCGTCTAGAGGCCCAGGACACCGCCCTTTCACGGCGGTAACACGGGTTCGAATCCCGTTAGGGTCGCGTGCCTCGTAGAACATCTGTAGACGCGGAATGCATAACAGATTTGCATAGCAATTCACTGATTGCCGCCGATATCCAACCTTGTTGTTTGAAGTCTTTTTGATAAGGAAAACTAGGGATGAAAAGGAGTCGAATGGTCGGGCGGGGGCGGCTCACGGTCCGGCGACCGGACAATCACCGAGCACCCGGCGATTACCAAAACTTCGAGAAGTTTCTGCAAAACCTTAGCCGTTAAATCTCGGAGAAAATAACAGAGGGCAGTAAACACGCAAAAGCTCCGCGACTCAGAATCGTGGAATAGGCGCGGGGCAATTTTAGGAGTCCTATCCGTGGTGAACTTAATGGTTTATCAAAGCGGAACTTACCGGGTGCACGAGTTAGTTCGAGATGTCACCATGATTGGCCGTGATCGGTCGAACCACATAGTCATTGACAATCCTGTAGTGTCAGCGCAGCACGCGATAGTTTTAAAAGTCGGGGACTTCTATCGACTGAAGGATTTGAATTCAACGAACGGGACACAAATCAATGGTGTCTTTGTCATTGACGCCGACTTGAAGGATAGCGACGAAATCAGATTTGGTTCCGTCAAAGCGGTTTTTGCAGCATCTTGTCGCAAAGCGTGGCCAAAGCGGCTCCGTGGAATGCTGCACACGTCGCGCTTATGGTCGGAGTAGACGTTATCTCCGCCGTCGTAGTTTACCTGAAGAAACAGTGCAAACTGCAAGGGGCCAAGATTCCGGGGACTTACCTTGGCATGGTGTCCACAATGAGCACGGCGCTCCTCTAACCGCCGCCTCTCCACACCGCAGAGTGCTCGCAGTTTACTGCAAAAGAAACTTCAACCCAAATCCACAACTTGTCACGGAAACGACATCATTAAGCGCCTGAACGAAATGTATAGGATGCAACTTTACATGACGCTGTTGGAACTCTACCAAACGTGGTTCGTTGAGGTAATGCTGCCCTGAAATCAGAACGCGATAAACGGATCAGTCATCACAAGGCGGACGGGAACGTCGTCGATCTGCGCTGGCACCTGCGGATTCGCGGAGCTTGTCTTATCCACATATACAACTATCGCTGGTGCAGAATTATCCTCGAGTGCCCCAAGGCCAACGCCCAACACTCCTGGTCGAGACATTAAGTCGTGGCGATTCTGTTCCAACACTCTGCTTGCATCGTCGAGCGCTTCTTGTGGGAGTTGCATCTGCTGCGCCTCAAACTCCTCCATAGGCGAAGCCGGGCAAGTGCTGCCGACGAAGCTGACAGATGTGCCAAGCACTCCACCTAACTTGTTAAGGACTTCACGGATTGGATTACCGATGGTGGTTGAACTGCTCCCGGCAAAGAGAAGCGCCACCGGCCGATGGCAGGCAGCATTGCTGGTTACAATGAGCGATCCGGAATCACCGCCCGCGCTAAAGCTGTTACTGTTGATGACAACCTGATTTGTATAACTAAGGATATATATTCTGCCTGAGCCGCAGCGGATCTGATACTGCACATTCACGCTCGTGTGGATTGAGCCGATTGTTCCAGTCGTCGTTCCTGTCGTGCGTCCGCTTTTTTCTACCGCCAGTCCAATCGCCGGCGTTTTAACATTGCTGCTGATTGTGCCGATTCCCTCAATAAAACCGGTAGAGTCCATCCTCCCAGCGCGCAGGGTAGCAACCGCACAATCAACGTTGTTACCGAGGGGAACTGCCGCTGTAAAGTCCGCAACGATTGCCGCCGGTTGGCAAGCATTATCTATCAGACCCGGCTGCGAAATGTTTTCCCCCGTGGTGGCCCGATCCTGACGCGCAAGCACGTGATTGTTACTGAGCACGTGTTGCGTGCCCCCGGCAGTGACTAATGATCCTAGTGTGCCGCTGCAACAGAAATTCTGGGTAATATCCTTGATGTTGCCGCCCGAGACACCGAAATGATGATTTCTGGTCCGATACGGATTTTGAGCCTGCGTCAGAAGGGGTGTGCCGACGAACACCGTGGTGAAAACGAAAGCTAAAGAATAGATTTTGGTTTTGATCATAATGAGTTTCTTTTACTTAAAGTACGGGGAAAAGATCAAGAATTTTTATCAGGTTCGGAGGTACTAACAGGAGCCAAGAGTTCTATCGAGCCTCATGGCAATAATAAACAAACCACGGTTGCTGATGTCGTTCTTCGGCGGAGGTTAGAGAAACGGCATACCGTATGCAACGCGAAGGGTTTCTCTTAGCGATTGCGCAGGTTCCATCATACATTCCAGGAGGGGCAAGGTCTTTCTGGAAGCTGATTGAGCTGCTGCTTGTAGTCGCTGGGTTTCTTGTCGCGCTGTGCCTGATTTGGACAGTAGTACGCTGGCTTATCGAGAAACTTGCGGCGGCCTTTCGCAGAAAATGATATGCACGACTTCAACGAACTAAGCAAAGCCGAGAAAAGCACTTCTACAAATGCAAGCAATTCGGTGAAATGGTCGATATGTGGCAACTGGATGACGTACTTTTTCACGAGGACCACAAACGCAGGCCCGATATTCAATACGGCCGGCTCGGAACGGCTCGACGGCCCGGGCGGCAAATGAACGGTTAAGGCTTCGTTCGCGCTTTTGGTCGGACCTCTGCACGCTCGCGCCAGCGAAGAAATTTTGAGTGGCGCTAATGTGCGCCCTGCGTTCGCTCGTTAAATGCAATTTCGACAATCATTCGCGGTCGCCCCCATCGCAGGTCGCCATCTTTTCCCGATCCATTCGATGCGCCCTTTCTTCTCTGGAAGGTTCACGAACGGGCACTGCTTGATTTCACTGCCCTTAATCGCACCAAAACTTTTTGGCGCGTTGACGGTACAAAGCCGTTCTTAACGGAGTCGACAAAATAGAGATCGCCGTCGCGCTTGTCCCCGACAACAAGTTGCTCGACGCCATACCGACCAGGAATGTAACCGCCGACTAATCATCGCTCCTTTGCGTCTTTTGTTTCTGCCATTTGTCGGATGTTTGGCGGGGCACATAAATCGAATCGAGCCGCTTGGCGATCACTCCCTCAAATTCGAATTCTCGCACGTCCGCGGCAAATCGTTCGCCTCACCCGACAAGATTGGTGACAACTGCACGTTTTGGCGGAGCCCATCGAATTCATTCTCGAGTCGCCTTCGGCGTTCCTCCAAGATCCTTTTGGTTAGATCATCGTCTACAACAGTGGTCAACTCAGATGGACGAAATCCGGCTGAAGAATTCAAATCATGACGGTTAACACCAAGTGTTCTGAGGTGAGGTCAACATCCTCCTGCTTTTTGTAGCTGCGGCCTGTCAAGCGCACTGCACTCGCAACGACCATCCTCAACCTTCACCTCACCTCAGCGCACGTAAATGGCTGCCGCTTCAACCCGATGGTTAATCAGCGGTCCGCCAACGTTGCCAGCGCCGCCATAGAAACTATGCCCACCGTAACCGAAACCGCCGACGCCAATGGCTAAGCCGCCAGCCGAGACGTCGTAGACGCGCTGCAGTAAAATGCCGTTTGCGCCAAGCGCAGCCGCTTGCTCCCGCAAGCGGGAGATGCCCAGCTCCATGGAAGGCCGATCAGGAAAAATCCAGCTCGTCCCCGCCGGCGAATCAATGATCGCTATCCGCTCAAAATGCCGCGGCGGCACTCGGTAGACGCGCACTGCTTCGGGGCTGATCGGCGGCCGCACTTGACCGACGATGATGGGGCGCGTGGCGCAACCGCAAATCAAGCAGGCCGCCGCGAGCGTCGCTGCACAAAACCGGAAAAATTTCATATCAAATTAACTTCGCGCCGGACTGCTAAGTTGCGCTTCAACGTTGTAGCTGCTGCTTGTCTGTCGGCTGTGCTACCTCGAAGTCTCGCACTCCGCAATGCGTTGCCTGCCAGATAATTGACATTATTTCCGATAGGACCCTAACCTGTAACACCCCTGCAACCCCGGTAGATAACCCCGACCTCTTTTCTTGGGTGGATCGGGCCGGTCTTGTCGAGAGAGGCTTCGGCTCGGCTTCTGGAGGAATATCTATTATTAGAAAGCTTCTCGTACCATTCGTCGTCGGAATTGTTCCGGCTTTTATTGTAGCTCGAGAATCGGCTTCGCTGGTGCGAAACATTTTCGAACAAATTCGGACACTAGAAATGCGTAATGCTTCTCGATTCTTGCAAACTAGCTGATTTACATTTTCTCCTTTAACCCGCAGCCTAGCGCATCTCTGTGGCGAAATTGGGCAACATCGCGAAGTCTTCGAAACAGGTTCGAATCCCGTTAGGGTCGCCCTGGTTGATGCTCGCAATCACCGGCGCGCTGCTGTTGTCGGTGGCGCTGCTCGTAGATCTCAATCCAGTGGTGGATCAGAATTTTTTCTTTTCAACGAATGATCCCGGAATCCAGCAGACCAAAAAGATCGAGCAACGTTTCCCGTCACAACCGGAAGTGATTCTTGCAGTGTCGTCGCGCGATATTTCTTCGCCGCGATATTTGGAACGAATTCGAAAACTCACGCAGCGCGCCCACAACATTGGCGGCGTAAGCGCGGTTAAAAGCCTGGCTGAAGGACCGAAAAGTTTTGAGGACGCCTTGAAGAGCCCGTTCTGGAGCCGGTTGCTCATCGCGGACGACCGCAAGTCGAGCAATGTAATCATTTTCATGAAAGGCAGGCATACGGAAAAGCCGATTCAACGATTAGAGCAAATCGTGCATGAGATGGACGCGCCAGATTTTCGGATTCACATCGCCGGTCCGCCTTATGTGGTGGAAATGATTAGGCGCAGTCTGGCGCACGATTTCCGCTATTTCAGTCTCACAGCGGTCGTGTTGTTTGGCCTGACAATGGCCGCACTGTTCCGGTCGCTCCGGCTGTTGGTAGGAATGCTTTGCACGTGCGCAAGCGCAGTCCTGTTGACCTTGCTGTTGCAATCGATGCTTGGTCATAAGATCGGCATCCTGACTGTGAACCTCGGCACGATCGTGTTCGTCATCGCGTTGTCGCACCTGGTTTACATGACATTTAACTGGCAGACGCTCGCCGATCGCGCGCACCGCATGGGCAAGGAGTCGCCTGATCTCGCGGCGGACGCGAGGCACATGACATTTCCGCCCTCGTTCTGGTCGATGGTCTGCGCTTCATTAGGTTTTGCAAGCTTGCTAATTGTCCAGGCAAAGCCGTTACGCGAGCTGGGATTTGGCGGCGTGCTAGGCACGGTGGTAGCATTCGTTTGCGCATATTTGATGTATCCATCATTTCTGCGCTGGGCGGTGCCTCGCAAAAGCAAAGTCGTAGAGGCTGAACCACCACACGCATTTTGGTTGCGGCGCTTTGGTCTGCTCTCGTTAGGCATCATCCTGCTCAGTATTGGATTGGGATTCGGCTTGATGAAGGTGAACACCGACCCAAGTCTTCTCGATTATTTCAAGCCGAATCGGGAGTTGCGCGACGGTTTGGAATTCGTCGATCGCACCGGAGGCTGCAATCCGCTCACCCTCGTCGTCTCCGCGACAAATGGCAGCCGTCTAAACACAGACGAGGCTTACAAGAAGATGTCGACGTTGCATGGTGCCCTGGAAAATCAGAAACAGGTCGGGGCGGTGATTTCGCTGCCGACTCTTCTGGCAGAAGGCGATCGCACGCCGTTTTCGTTTCTCATCAGTTACGAAAAGATGATGGAGCTCATGGCGCAACCGAAGTATGCGCGTATCTCCAAAAGTTTTGTGACGGATGATCGGGAGGAAGCGGTGTTCATGCTCCGGATGATCGAGGCGCGCCGCACCAAATACCGTGTCGACGTTGTAAACGATCTTCGTTCTCTTTGCCGCAAGTACGGATTCAAAGCGGACCTTGTCGGCGGCATATACTATTTGCAGGGGCGGCTGGCCAAACTTGTCGCCGAAAGTCTGGTGACGGGTTTGTTCTGGCTGAATTTGTTGTTCGTCGTCATCGCATGGCTGGTCGCACAATCCATTCGCGGCGCGTTGGCCATGATCGCGAGCCTCACTCTCGTGCCACTATCGATGCTCGGCGGGATCGGTTGGTTCCATGTCCCAGTGGACATCATTTCGGCACCCGCCACGAACGTTTGCATCGGCATCGCCATCGATTCGATGATTCATCTCGTTTTTGGTGTACGACGCGCGCAACGCGATGGGAAGAAAGGATGGGACGCGTGGGTTTTCGCACGCGAGGAGCAGTGGCGCGGAATCGTTTATTCGGATGTGATCATCGCCGCCGGTTTCGCCATTTTCGTGTTGTCGGATTTTCCGCCGACCCAGCGCTTCGGTATGGTCGTTCTTGCCGGATGCATCATCGATATCCTGGCAAATCTTTTCGTATTGCCGCTGCTCGGTGGCGCACCATTGAAAAAGCGTGTTTGAGACGCGGATCAGTTCCTTCTCATTTTGCTCCGCGAGCTTTGGTTGGCATGAACGAATGCTCGAATGAACAATAAAAGAACAAGCCCCAATCCGGTGAATCGGAAGTGAGCCCGATGGGCAAACCCAGACCAACGACCAATTGCGCATCATTCGGCAGATTGAATGCGTAACGCGCGCCTGGAGAAATGAGTACGGTCGTGGAGCGGTTCACAGTCGCCTCCGGTGAGAGAACGCCCTCGGCGATATCTTCGTTCCATCCTGCAATCGCCTCGAGCATGAGATTTAGATCGCGGCTGACGGCGAAGATGGCGCTGGCACCGAGATTGTAATTCGTAAGGTCATGATTCCGCATGTGGGGAAATACCGACATGCCGGCGTTGAAATTTAGAGTCCAACGGTCGCTCACGATCTTGCTGAAGGGTAGATTCGTCTCGTAACCCACGCCACCAACGCCTAGGTCTTTATCCGGATCGCCAGTCGGAAGCACAAGAGAAAAACGAGGCGCAAAAGCTGGAGTACGTTCGCCTTCAGTCAACGCCTGCAGACGGTAGTTAAGCCGCATGTCTTCCATGCCATTGTCGTCTTCCGTGAAGGCGTACGGAACGGTGTAAGAGAACTGATGTGTCTGGCTGAAGACTGGCCACTCCTGGGTAAAACTCGGTGTGATCTCGCGCGAGCCGTTGTTGAAATTGATCGGAACGTTCAATATGTGCTGCACCACACCCGGCTCCTGGTTATAAGCTTCTTCGATGAAGAATGAATTATCCTGAATTCCTTTGGCAAGCGGCTCGGAGGCGATCGAAGTAACGACAGGCGCCATGGGACCCGCCACAACGAGAAGGCGAGCGATAGCAACGAAGGCGCGCAATTTCGATTTTGCACAAAAGGCCGAAAACTGCGGGCGTTGCATACGAGGCGAGGTTCTTCCTTTAATCCTTCCGCAGGAATCGCAGAAAGTCGCGAAACATTGAAGCCTGATTCGAATTCGTCTACACCTGTTTTCGCTTTGCTGGAGCTTGAAAATACCCAGGGCTGGAGTTGGTTCATCTTGTTAATCAAAACCGATGCAGGCCGCGTTTTATCAATCTGAATCTGAACAGCCGCATCCGGCGCGCGCGCGTGCGATCATCAAAGCGCATCCTGAAGTCCGGCAATTGATGATGCGCAATCCATGGACGGCGCTCATCGCCGTTTCAATCCTCATCATGCAAACGGCCATCGCGTTTGGAATGGGAAAGCTCGGGTTCGGTTACTGGTGGCTCAGTCTTCTTATCGCGTATTGCGCCGGGGCATTCGCGAATCATGCAAATTATGTGATCATTCACGACGCAACTCACAATCTGATTTTCCGGAACAAAAGCTGGAACAAAATGGTGGCCATCATCGCCGATCTTCCCAACCTCACGCCGGGCGCGATGGGCTTTCGCGTTTATCATTTGAAGCATCATTCGCATCAGGGCGATTACGAATGGGACGCAGACCTGGCCAATCATTGGGAAGCGCGCCTCGTTGGCAATAAGTGGTATCTCAAGGCGATCTGGCTCATGCTCTTTCCGTTTTTTCAGGTGACGCGGCCGCCACGATTGAAAGCGATCAAAATGTGGGACCGCTGGTTCTTTATCAATTTTGCGTGTGCCGCACTTTACGACGTAGCAGCTATTTATTTTTGCGGTTGGCCGGGATTTCTATATCTCGTGTTTGCGTTTTTCTTTTCAATTGGATTGCACCCGGTCGGTGCTCGCTGGATTCAGGAGCATTACACGTACGACTTCGACCAGGAAACGTTCAGCTATTATGGACCAATCAATCGCGTAGCGCTAAACATGGGGTACCACAACGAGCACCACGATTTGCCCTCCATCCCTTGGAACAATCTGCCGAAGCTGCGCGCAATGGCGCCGGAGTTCTATGGCAACTTGAAATATCATTCATCGTGGAGCCGGTTGCTGTTCCAGTTCGTTTTTGACAAGCGATACAGCCTCTATTCCCGGGTTGAACGAATGAAAGAGAGGACCAGCTCTCAACCGGTGTCCGACATGACGGCCAATCAAATTGGAGGTCTTGATCTGAGTGCCAGGCCCATTAGTTTTTAACAATGGCGGAGCGATTGTACATCTCGAACAAGAACGAAACTGTGCGCATGTTCGAGAGCGATTTTATGGAGTTTTTTTCACGGGTGCATCCGGTGATTCCGTTAGTGTTATACCTGCCGGTTGTTGGCTACATGCTTTACGTTTCTTTGTGGCAACGGCAATTGTCGATCATTGCAGCAACAGCACTGTTTTTACTCGGGGTTTTGCTCTGGACACTTATCGAGTACCTCATCCACCGATACGTATTTCATTACAAACCCAAGACTCGTTGGGGTAAACGGTTGCACTACGTGATTCACGGCGTGCATCACGATTATCCCAATGATGCGCGACGGCTTGTTATGCCGCCAGTCATAAGCATCCCGCTCGCATTTCTTTTTTATGGTCTGTTTTTTCTGGTTTTTAGGAGCCTGACGCCGGCTGTGTTTGCCGGTTTGGTTTTCGGTTATGTCTGCTATGACATGCTGCATTACGCAACGCACCATCTCGCCATGAAACGCGGCGCCTGGCTGTGGTTGAAGCAGTATCATCTCCGTCATCACTTCAAGGACGATCACGTTGGATACGGCATCAGCTCGCCGCTTTGGGATTACGTGTTCCGCACGACGCGAAAGTGAAGGCATTGCTTCTGTAGCCACCGGTTCACTGCGCGACGAATCCGTGCGGTGTGCAGACGTGTGGCCGGTCGAGGCTTGCTTTCATTGAAACCGGACAGTCCGCAGCGCCGTGGCTACATGCCACTAACCGCTTGTCCTGAAATCCGAAACCCGCTAGATTGGCTGCCCCGACACGGAACCGCTGCGGCGGAGAATTTCGTAAGGAATCTGTGAAACATAAAAACTCTCAATTTTGCCGGGTCGCACCGTCCTTAGGGGCCGGAGCAAGCGAAAGGCAGTGTGCCATTTGATGAACAAGGACCCGGCAAAACTCAGTCTGAGCAATTTCCTGGCACATGAAACGAGTGATCCGCTCGAGCCGCCGCCC
>JBKPOB010000078.1:0-4459 GCA_046732875.1 Verrucomicrobiota bacterium
CTACGCCGATCGGCACAACGATTGGCTGATCGGCGGCTATGCGGCGCAGCGTGCGCCGGTCGAGATGATCGAAATGAGCGTGAGTAACCAGGACGAAATCAATCGATGGCAAATGATGAATTTCGAAGCCTGGTTGCTTCAAGCGCTTGATTACCTTCAGCCACTTCGACCAGTTTGGATCGATCAAAACGTTGACCTCGTGTGTCTGAACAAGAAATGACGCGTGGCCGATCCAAGTAATACAAATCTCGCCTTCGCGAATTTTCGGGAATTGCGGAGGCCGCGGTGCCTGATCGCCGGCCCGTTTAATGAAAAGGGAGGGAATCAGAACGCTGGTAAGAAAATTGCGTTTATGCCAGTCGGCTCGTGGACGCAACCGGACTCGGGTGGAACGCTTTGCAATTGCACCGTCTCCCGATTGGCGAACAACGTTTCTCCGGCTCTTTTTTGGGAAACGAATTGGCACGATATTAGGAGGATATTAGTGCGTCTCGGCCAAGTAAACCCTTTGAAAATGGCAGAACGGTTGAATAGTTGAAAGGTTAAAAGTTATAACGTTCGCATGCAGCGGCAGCAGCCCTTTTTAACTTTTTAACGTTGTAACCTTGTAACTTTCTTCATTCCGCGTTGATTTGTGCCCCTTATGCGAAGCTGGAAGGTGTTAGTTCCCCTATTTTTGCTTTGTTCGGTCGCCTTTGGATCTGAATCGCGCTTGCCGTTCGGCACTGTCTTTAAAGGACAGGACCAATTCAATCGATTGGTCGCAAAGGCGAAAGCCGGGAACTGGAAAGCCTTGCCAATTGGGGAACGGACCGCCGCAGTAGGGCAGGCCTTAGTCGGAACACGTTACAAACATTTCACCCTGGAGATCGACAACCGAATCGAGTCGCCGTCAGTAAATTTTCAGGGGATGGATTGCTGGACCTTTTTCGAGATCGCGCTCAGCTTCGGCCGGATGCTCAATGAGCCGGAATCGAATTGGAGTCCGGAACGTCTGTTACATTATATCGAGCTCGACCGGTACCGCGGCGGTGAATGCACTGGTAACTATCTTTCGCGTCTTCATTACCTGGAAGACTGGCTGTACGATAACAATCGTCGCGGTTTGGTAGAGGATCTCACCCGAGATTTCGGCGGGCAGAGCGTCCCGCATTCTGCGCGCGAAATGACTGTGAACTGGCGGCATTATCGCTATCTCGCTTCAAATCGTTCGCTGCTCGGACCACTTGGGCGCATGGAAGCGAATGTTTCCTCGCGGCCGCTCCATCAAATTCCAAAAAGCCAAGTTGCAAAAATTGAACCAAAGCTCCGCAGTGGCGACATCATTGGAATCATTTCACGCGATGGAGGACGTTATTCGACCGCGCATGTCGGCCTCGCTTTGCGCACAAGCGACGGCGTCTTGCATTTCATGCATGCTTCCTCGCCCAGCAATTACGGCCGCGTTGTCGTGGACTCAGAGCTTTCGAAATATCTTTATCGTTACCGCTCGGATAGCGGAATCCTAGTAGCACGGCCCTTGCGCTAGTCAGTTTCCTGTTCGTGGAATTCTACGAGTAATTTCTCCAAGTTCTCCAGAGCTTCATCTGCGTCGACGCCGTGCGCTTCGAGTCTAGCCATAGCACCGCAATCCAGGTTAGCACGTAAAACGTCAATAAGACTGGAGGCAGAAAATCGTTTGCCCTCTTTCACGAGCCAGACTTCCGAGCGAAAACTCCGTACGCGTTTGACGAATTGTGCAGCCGGCCGCGCGTGCAATCCAAGTTTGTTGGTGATGCGCACCTCACGTTGCGCCGATATACGCACTTTTTTTTGTCCGAGTCTCATGCCTGGCTCGTCCCCCAGCGCCGATGCAGAAACTTTTCGATCGGTGAAAAGAAAATTTTGTCGGCCAGCAAGCCGATCACGACAATGACAATCATAATCCCAATGACCTGCTCCATGGCGCTCAGTTCGCGGCCGTAATGGAGAAGCTGTCCAAGGCCAAAGCCGGTCAGGATTGTCACGAAAATCTCAGCGGCCATCAGCGAGCGCCAGGCAAAAGCCCATCCTTGCTTCATGCCACTAACGACGAAAGGAAGCGCGGCAGGCAGAATGACTTTGAACCACATATGCAATCGCTTGGATCCCATGGTCAGTGCGGCGCGGCGGTAAATCGGCGGAACATTGCGCACGCCAGTCTCCGTCGCGATGATCACCGACCAGAGAGTTCCCATCACAACCACGAAAAGCATCGCCGCTTCTGTTTGGCCAAACCACAAAAGTGCGAGAGGCACCCAGCAGACACTGGGCAATGTTTGTAAACCAAGCGCAAGAGTTCCGATCGTATCGCCAAACATTTTCCAGCGTGCGGTCAGGAGTCCGAGAGGAAGTCCCATGATAAGTCCAATCAAATAACCCACCAGCAAGCGCCGCATTGTTATCACAGTAGCTTTCACGAGGGTTCCGTCGGCAGCAGCGCTCTCTAAGTAACTCACAACCTGCCTGGGTGATGGCAGCAGCACGGGCGACCAAATTTTCGCGCGATACGCTGCTTCCCAAAGCAAAACAAGAACAGCAAAAAATGCAGCCGCTAGGAGAAATCGTTTCATTTGGTAGCAATAGTCTCGGTTTCGCCAACGCTCTTCAGAGCCTTAGTAATTCGTGTGGCGTGCGCAGCAAGATCGACGCTGTTGATGTCACGGGGTCGCGGTAAGTCCACCTTGAATTCCTCCCGGATACGACCGGGATGAGGCGAAAACAACAGAACGCGATCTCCGAGACATGCCGCTTCACGAACATTATGCGTGACAAAGACGATCGTCTTACGACGTGCTTTCCAAATCTCCTGAATGTCGCCGTAAAGTTGTTCGCGTGTAAGCGCGTCAAGCGCGGCGAACGGCTCGTCCATGAGGAGCATGCGCGGATTTGGTGCCAGTGCGCGAGCCAGCGAGACACGCTGCTTCATTCCGCCGGAAAGTTCGTGAATATTTGCGTGTTCAAATCTGCTCAAACCAACAAGTTCAAGATAGTATTTGGCCACTTCACGACGGTCTCTATTTGTCAGGTTTGGCTTAAGTTTGAGTCCGAAAAGAACGTTCCCAAAGACGTCCAGCCAGGGAAAAAGAGCTGGTTCCTGAAACATAACAAGCCGTTCACGCCCAGGTCCTGTCACCGGTTTGCCGTCGGCGAGCACTGTACCGCTATCCGGCTTTTCCAGCCCGGCAATGATATTGAGCAACGTCGTTTTGCCACAGCCGCTTGCGCCGACGAGACAGACAAATTCAGCTTCGGCAACGTTCAGGCTTATGCGGTCGAGCGCGAGCACGGGACCAGAAGCGCTTCGAAAGCTCTTCGATACGTTCTCGATCGTGAGCTTCGACGGCGCAATGACCTGAAGCTCCTCCGTAGCAGACGAAAGATGACGCCCAGGCAAATGCATTACGGAGTTTCGATCAGCTTGGACGTGTCTGTCGAGCCTTTCAAGAAACCCGCCTCTTTAGCATCCTGCACCGATTTGGCAATCAAATCGCGCGATACTTCGCTGGTAAATTGGATCCGCTTCCAGGCCTGTGCGACTGCGTCAGGCTGGAAGTCGGCCCGCGTTTCCGCTTTCAATTCCTCGATCAATAACTTCTGCGCTTCTGCTTCATTCTGTTGAATCCATTTCGTCAATTCCACATTTGCGTCTGCGATTTTCTTCGCCAAATCGCGCCGGTCACGAAGAAACTTCACACTGGAAACAAGCCACGTGGTGATAGTGTCCTTGTCGTCCAGAAAAACCCGCGCCTTGGCATCCCGTTCGAGACGAGTCACCCACGGCTCTACTGTCCAAACGGCATCAACTCCGCCACTTTGAAACAGTCCGAGCTGATCCGGATTCGCCGTTGGGATCACGGTCACATCGCCGCCGGTTTGAGTGACATTGAATCCATGTGCTTTTAACCACGCACGGCAGGAAATGTCCTGGGTGTTCCCAAGCTGTGGAGTAGCAATTTTTTTTCCGCGAAAATCTGCAGGTGTTTTGATAGGCGAATCAGCCTTTACCACCAGCGCGGCACCGGCATTGGCTGCGCCAGAGATTACGCGAATTTCTTCACCGTTTGATTTGAAATACGCGTTCAGCGCGGGATTTGGGCCGACGTAGGTGACATCGAGCGATTTTGCAAAGATCGCCTCCATCGCTGACGGTCCGGCATTGTAAGTGAACCACTGAATCTCGACATTCGGTCCAAGATACTTTTCAAACCAGCCCTTCCCTTGCCGCGAGAGCGCGTGTGCGATCACCCCCTGCGCGTGCGTGATATTTGGGAAATGCCCAAATCGAATCGTGGTCTTCTCTTGCGCCCCCGCAAACGATGCCCAAAGCAGGAACATTCCAATGATTGCTGTTATTTTTATTTTCATAATTGATTTCAATAGCAGAGCGCGCTTACAACTGACGGTCTGTCTGCATCGCCGCGTCCCAGGGTTCGCTGAT
>JBKPOB010000079.1:0-14391 GCA_046732875.1 Verrucomicrobiota bacterium
TCGTCTCGGTTCCCGGCTTCCCTAGTGCGATTTGTGTCTTCGCACTCACGCACTCCCGCCGTATTGTTTTTCAACGATACCCGTGGCTTATGATGTTTTCTTCCCGCGAAAACACCCTTCGGGCTTCCCGTCCATGTCGCACCGCTTCCCGCGGGCTCCATTCTCTTTCTCGTTAGATGAAAAGACATGAGATCGCCGTTGGTTCGTAGCACCATTACCCACGTTGGGCTGCTGGTGGTATTGATTTCCTCACCAACGCTCAGCGCTCAACACCGTGGCGACCCTCTTTCGAGCGCAGTGGATGCCAAGAGAGTTCGGCATCGCGGAAGCAATTACGTCGGCCCGGCGCCTTGGATCGACGACGCAATCAAAACGGTGGCACCCAATTATCCGTACGAAGCCAGAGCGCGGCACATTCAAGGAAGCGGGTTGTTTCGGCTCAGCCTCGATCTGAAGATGGGCTCTATAAGCCAGGTCACCCTAATTCAATCGACAGGATCTGCGATTCTCGACAACTCTGCTAGCGACGCATTCCGTCGCTGGCGCTGGAAGCCTGGGCGGTGGCAAGAGATCGATATGCCTATAACGTTTACGATGTCGGCGCGATACAAACCCAAAGCGGGAACGTACATTGGATCGCGCCCGGTTTCGCGATGATGCCAATTCATCTAACCAATCGATGAAGCCAACTCCGAAGGGACGCGAGCAGGCTGGCCACATTGCGAAATAAGTCGAGTGTGCTTGCCACGACACCCCTGACCGACGTGCCAAAACCCTTAAACGAATGAATGAAACAAATGTTCAAAGAACTATGATCCATAGTCCCGCAGCACGGAAATACAGAATACTAATCGCCTCAATCGTAACACTGCCGATCGGCGTCATTGTCGCTTCATTGGCGAGCGCCGCTGAACCACACGAAGTGATTCATCAGCTGCGGATCTACGAAATATTTGATGTCAATAAAAAGGCGTTTCATGACCGGTTTCGAGATCACGCCATGCGCATCATGGCGAAATACGACTTCAAGATCGTTGCCACCTGGGAATCGAAAAAGGACAACCGAACGGAGTTCGTTTATCTGCTTGAATGGCCGGACAAGGCAACCATGACCGATCGCTGGGAAAAGTTCCTGCGAGATCAGGAATGGATTAATATCAAAAAGGAGACGGGAGAAGCTTACGGACCGCTCGTGGGAGAGATTCAGGACCGCACCCTGTATCTGACGGACTATTCACCGCGTCAGGTGCTGGCAAAATGAGACTGGGCTTTAGCGATCGCCTCCCTGCTGAATCGAACCCTCGGATCGCGAGGAGGATTTCCAAATCGTAAGCCGCTTGTAATGCATTGTTAGTTCGTAGCCGTCGTGCGGCTAGTGGCGTTTGTTCGTTGGCTTGTTGCGCGCAGGCCGATAACCTCTCAAAGGTCATTTACTTAGACTACTAAACAATACAGGAGGTATCGTTATGCGAGCGATTACTTTCGCACTTATAGCTGCACACATCTCGTTTCTAACGTCTCGCGGCCTTGCCGCGGACCAGCCGGTAGGAGAGGACGAACTCACCAGACTCAAACGTGAGTACGTCGATGTCCTGGCTCTTCAGGGCGCATCGAAGCGCGAGATTCTGGCAATCGCCAGAATCCTCCGCGCCAATCCCCAGATTGCGCTCGATCGTACCGCCGCAAGTGGCGAATACTGTTTCAACAGCGGTTCGGGCACGATGGTCCATTTCGCCACCGAGCCTGAGCGAACGCCAGAAGACGTTCTTTACGAATTCGACGCGTCTGGATTAATCGCGGCCGGCCTGGATACATCACGCATGCCCCAGCTACCCGCGCCCGGCCGCATGAAGCCGGGCGTATGGTATTTCCTTCCGCAAGGACGGGAAGATCCACATCACGCTCACGCGATGTCGGCGCCGACCATCGCGATAGCCGTCGACGTGAAGTAAATCGGCGAGCCGCCTAAGCCGCGTTTGCAGCGGGATAAGTTCGCCGGACACTAGTGTCATCACTGGGGGGACCGGCGGCCGACCAATTTCTCATCGATCGGCGACTGTTTATCACCAATGTACAGGTGATGTGCAAAAATTTTTAAAAAAAGCTTGCACGTGCACCGGTGTTATAGTTGACTATATCACTATATGAGACAGAGTGAGCAGTCCAACGGGCAGCGCGCAGGTTTATCAGCAAGGGCGTTTGGAGCACAGGATGAATCGTGAATGGAATGACAATCAGCCAATTTATCGACAGCTCCGCGACCGTGTCGTCCATATGATACTTGATGGCGTGCTCAAAGAAGGCGATCCCCTACCCTCGGTGCGCAATGTCGCCGCCGAATACCGACTCAATCCCCTCACCGTTCTAAAGGCTTATCAGGAACTGGTCGACGAGGGACTGGTGGAAAAACGGCGCGGCCTCGGCATGTTCGTGAAAGAGGGCGCGCACAAATCACTGCTCAAAGGCGAGCGGCAGAAGTTTCTTTCGGAACATTGGCCGAGGGTGCACGCAACCATTCAACGGCTCGGACTGAATCCAAAAGAATTGCTCGATGCCGCAACGCGAAGTTCAAATAGAAAGGAGCGGCCATGACACCGATAGAAGCGCGCGGGCTCCGCAAGGTGTACGGCACAACAGTCGCGCTCGACGGCATCGATTTGCGCGTTGAAGAAGGACGCATCCTCGGACTCGTCGGTCCCAATGGTGCAGGCAAGACGACCGCGCTCAATGCAATTCTCGGCCTCATTTCGTATGAGGGCGAATTAAAGGTGCTGGGACGCGACCCATGGACGGAGCGCGACCAGCTCATGCAAGACGTTTCTTTCATTGCGGACGTCGCCGTCCTGCCGCGTTGGATTCGCGTCACCCAGTTGCTCGACTATGTCGCAGGCGTGCATCCGCGATTCGATCGCGCAAAAGCAGAAGGTTTTCTGGCCAAGACTGCTATCAAGCGCACGAGCAAGGTAAGAGAATTATCGAAAGGAATGGTAGCTCAGTTGCACCTCGCCTTAGTCATGGCGATCGACGCGAGGTTGTTGGTGCTGGATGAGCCGACGCTTGGCCTAGACATCCTTTATCGCAAACAATTCTACGATTCACTCCTGAACGACTACTTCGATCATAGCCGCACGATCGTCGTAACCACGCACCAAGTGGAAGAGGTCCAGGACGTTCTTACCGATCTAATGTTCATCAACCGCGGCCGCATCGTGCTCCAGTGCAGCATGGAAGAATTCGATTCGCGTTATGTGGAGGTGATGGTGAATCCAGAACACATCACCGCGGCCCGTGCGCTCAAACCGATTCACGAGCGCCCGGTGTTTGGCCGGAGCGTTCTGCTATTCGATCGTGTGAACCGTGACCAACTGGCCGCGCTTGGCGAAGTACGCAGGCCCAGCATTGCCGACTTATTTGTAGCAGTCATGAATAACAATGCTAACCAACCGCAACCGCCTCCAGTCGCCGCGACGACCTACGGTCCTCAGGAGGAACTAACTAAGTGAATACTTCATCGGATAACATACCTGGGTCTGCCAGAGTCAACGACCGCGGTTACAGCAGCATGACCACGCGCCCATTCTACTGTTCGGTACGGCGCGAGGTATGGGAGAATCGTTCGATCTATGTCGCGCCATTGATTGTCGCCGTGGTCGCGCTATTCGGCTTCCTGGTTAGCACATTCGGTATGCCAGAGCGCAGACAAGCCGTGTTGTCTCTCGATTCGGTACGTCAGCGAGCTATGATCGGAGCGCCTTACGATGTGGCAGCGATGATGTTAATCTTTACAGCGTTCATCGTCGGCGTCTTCTACTGTCTCGACGCGCTACACAGTGAACGCCGCGATCGCAGCATCCTGTTCTGGAAATCGCTGCCGGTTTCGGATCTCACAACTGTCCTCTCGAAGGCGACCGTTCCGCTTGTAATTCTCCCACTCATCGTCTTCGCGACCATCGTCATGGTGCAGTTCCTCATGTTGCTATGGAGCAGCGCCATCCTGCTGCCGAGCGGCCTTGCTGCGACGACGTGGACACGTTTCAATTTGTTTCAACAATCGCTCATACTGCTCTACAGCCTGATTGTGATTGCACTCTGGCACGCTCCCATCTACGCCTGGGCATTGCTAATTTCCGGATGGGCGAGGCGCGCAACGTTTCTTTGGGCCGTGTTACCACTCCTCGCGATCGGTGTTCTTGAGAAGGTTGCAGTCGACACTACGCATTTTGTATCGATGCTGAAAAATCGTCTGTTCGGCGCCGGGGACACAGCTTTTGCCTTCCAACCACACCACGGCATCGCAGTCAACTCACTGATACAACTTACGCCGGCAAGATACTTCACCACGCCGGGTCTCTGGATCGGACTGGCATTCGCTGGTGTATTCATAGCCATAGCAGTCCGGCAACGCCGCTATCGAGGACCTATCTGATAAGAATGACGAAGCACGAATGTTGAATCTCGAAACAATGACACGAATAACGAGTCATGCATCCGACTGACAAGGCGGCGCGCATCGCAGGCGGAATTCTTAACTCTTCGCGAAGCTCAACGGTCGCTGCGAAACTCGAAAAGTCGTCTTCTTTGTGAAACGTAAACATATCCTCAAGTGGGCCGCAGGTGCCCTTCTACTCGTGTTAATGGTGTGGGTGTTCATCGCCTACTGGATTTCGACCAACGACTGCGACCGCCTTACCGCGACTCCGACTGATCCTATGAAAGCCATCCTTAGCTGTGAGTACGGTGCACATAATCTTAAGCTTCAGGAAATCGAAAAGCCGACGCCGGCTGACAATGAAGTCTTAGTCCGGGTTCGCGCGGCTTCAGTGAACCCGGTCGACGGACACACGATCAGGGGCGCGTGGTTGATGCGGCCAATGAGTGGAATGCGCAAGCCGAAGAACATCCGCTTCGGCACTGACTTCTCCGGTGTCGTCGAAGCAGTTGGGAAAAATGTACCCGACTTCAAACCGGGCGATGAAGTTTTCGGCGCAAAAAACGGCGCTGTGGCCGAATACATTTGCGTCAAGGCCGAGCGCGCGGTCGTAATGAAACCGAATAACGTCACATTTGAACAAGCGGGTTCGGTAGCGGTCGCGGGCCTGACCGCCTTGCAGGGTCTACGCGACAAAGGGCACACTCAGGCCGGACAAAAAGTTTTAATCAACGGCGCGTCGGGCGGCGTCGGCACGTTCGCCGTTCAAATCGGGAAAGTGTTCGGCGCAGAAGTAACAGGAGTTTGCAGCACGCGCAATGTGGATCTTGTTAAGTCGTTGGGCGCCGACCACGTGGTCGATTACACTAAAGAGGATTTCACCAAGACCGATCAGCGCTACGACATGATCTACGATTTGGTCGGGAATCATTCCTTCTCTGAGCGTCGAAAACTTCTGACGCCGAACGGCATTTGCGTTCTCGCTGGAATCGGAGGAGCTGGAGTTCATCCGGGAACGTTGGGTCGAATTGGTCGAAATTTCTGGAACGCTTTCTTGTCAAACTTCAGCAAACAGAAGTTTCCCTTTTACATCGCGAAACTGACCAAAGACGACCTGAATGTTATGCGCGAACTCATGCAATCCGGAAAAGTTTTGCCGGTGATCGATCGCACTTACAAAATCAGTGAGACGCAAGCAGCGGTCCGCTATTTGGAAGAAGGTCATGCGCACGGAAAAGTCGTAATCACCATCGAATAAGCGCCAACAAAAATGACAACAAGGTTGATTCGCCAAAGGACGGATCCGCCGTGGTGAACAATTCACAACGCGTGGCTGCAAAAGTCGCGGGCGTCGCCGGGCTGTTCACCTTCGCGATCGTGGTTTTCGGTAATTACGTGCTACTAAATCCGCTCATCGTTCCGCGCAACGCCGTGGACACTGCGTGCAACATCCTCGCCCACCAAACGCAATTTCGCGTCGCACTCACCTGCTTCACCATCTACGGCATCGGCGCGATCGTTCTGCTTACCGCGTTATATGTCGCGCTCGCGCCGGTAAATCGCGGACTGGCGCTGGCCGGCGCATTGTTTCGCCTTGTCTTTGCCATGTTGTGGCTCATGGCACCGCTCAACAGTCTGGCGGCACTTCGGCTTCTAGGCGACGCGAGTTATCTGAAGGTTTTCGAACCTGACCGGTTGCAGGCACTCGCGCGCGTGCAAATCGCTGGAAGTTTCGATGATTATTACGTCGGCCTCCCATTCTTTGGATTGGCCGCCACTGTTTCCGCCTGGTTGTGGCTTAGATCGAACTATATTCCGAAAGGATTAGCTCTTTTCGGTGTGATCTCATCCGCATGGTGTGTCTTCTGCGCTTTTGTCTATCTCATCTTCCCTAACTATAACAAGATCGTTAACGACTACATTTTCGATTCGCCGATGGCCGTCTTCGAATTGATAGTCAGCTTTTGGCTTCTCTTTAGAGGACTCAAGATGTCAGGTCAGAGCAAAGTGAGTCGGGTTGATGCGCGATCAACAAAATCATTGCAGCTACCCATATTTCTTTAGATCCATGAAAAAACTAAAACGAATACTTAAATGGAGTGCGAGTATCATCCTGCTCGCGTTAATCCTGTGGGTCTTCATCGCCTACTGGACATCGACCAATGACTGCGAACGCTACGCGGCTGCTCCTGCCAATCCTATGAAAGCTATTGTGTACTGCGACTACGGTGTGCCTAATCTTAAGCTTCAGGAAATCGAAAAGCCTGCCCCTGCGGATGACCAGCTTCTTGTAAAAGTTCGCGCTGCCTCGGTTAACCCGCTTGATTGGCATTACGTCGAGGGCACGCCGTATTTCATGCGTGCAATGGGGGTTGGAGTGCGCAAGCCAAAGGAGACACGGCTCGGCGTTGATTTTGCGGGTACAGTTGAAGCTGTCGGTAAAAACGTAACGCAGTTCAAACCAGGTGACGAAGTGTTCGGCGGGCGAACCGGCGCATTTGCCGACTATGTGTGTGTGCGAGAAAGTCGGGCAGTCGCACTGAAGCCAGCGAACATTTCGTTTGAGCAGGCAGCGTCCGTCCCGATTGCGGCAATCACGGCATTGCAGGGCCTTCGCGACAAAGCAAAGGTTCAGCCGGGGCAGAAGATTTTAATCAACGGCGCGTCAGGTGGTGTCGGGACATTCGCGGTACAGATTGCGAAGTCGTTCGGCGCAGACGTCACCGGGGTTTGCAGCACCAGGAACCTGGACATGGTCCGATCTCTCGGCGCGGATCACGTGATTGATTATACTAAAGAGGATTTTACCAAGGACGACCAACGTTACGACGTGATCCTGGACAACGTCGCGAACCGTTCGTTATCGGAATGCAGGCGCGTTTTAAAACCGAATGGCATCTACGTCTTGATCGGAGGCGGAGGAGCAAACGAGGGTCGATGGTTCGGTCCGGGGCTCACTCACGCATTCAAAGCAATGGTTCTATCAAAATTCGTGAGCCAGAAGATGGGCATGATGCTAGCAGACCTGAACCATAGAGATCTGGCCTTCCTGGCCGATCTCATGCAGTCGGGCAAAGTCACGCCAGTCATAGATCGGACTTATAAGTTAAGCGACTTACCTGATGCGATTCGTTATGTTGAACAAGGCCACGCTCGTGGAAAAGTAATAATAACTGTAGACTAACGACAAAGCGATCCCTCCTCCATGCGGCGCGAGAATAGATTTAGCCGGCGGGAAGTGGCGCCCTGAGTTCGTCCTGTTCACTCCGCGCGGAGGCGCGCCTGCCAAGCCGTAGCTTTATGCGAAGGCGGAGAAAGCTCTTAATCCTTCGTCACATCAGGCATTTCGCTGCAAAATGCAGCCAAGAGGCAATAAGATCTATGAAATCGAATTGCATGAAAGCGATCACCCTTTTAATCTTTGCGTTGTGCGGCAACCCCACACGCAGTGATTCTCTCATTCCGGCAAACAACAGCAGCCCATCGCCTACCGGTCCCAGGGTGAAAACGACTACGCCAGACAGAGTGATTGAGATCCTCACGCTGGATGTTAAGCCTGGGAGACGAGGCGAATTTCATAACGTGTATGAGGCCCAGTCCCTGCCACTCTTAAAGAAATGGGGATTCCAAGTCCTGGCTCATGGCCCATCTTTACACGATGCGAATAGTTATTCGGTTCCGTCTCCTGAAGGGCACCGAGCCATAGCTTGTTCGATTGCACGAGAGGGTACCCCAACTTTTAAGACATGGCGGAAGTTGATCATCCTATGAAAATCGTAATTCAACGAGCATGGGCATTAGTTATAGGGTTCGCTTCCACCGTTATAGGCATATTAAAATTTGCCTCGATCGTACATATCCCAACGTTGGATGCTTTGATTCATATAGTCACCGGCCTGATTTTTGTTGCTGGTGCCTGGATCAGCAAGGGGCAATATGTTGGCAAAACAATTCGGTGGCTCGGCATATTTTATATCGTCTTCGGAGCGATCGGGATGAACTGGGCTCACATCATTGTGGGTATTGTTTCCATACTAATTGGATTGTTAACGTAACCAATCGACTCAGATGACCAATGCTCTCGTTTATCGCCTGATTTGCGGAATCGCGTTCGTCTTCTCGCCTGGCCTAGCTCAATCGCCCGATTCCGCTGCTTCTCCTGAGATGGCTCGGCTTGCCAAGCATGCGACAGTAAACGAGTTGAGAGTCTTTAACTGAAGATTGACAGTTGCCAAGTCGCCAACGTTTTATATGTGCCGCGCCTCGGCCACGCTCGTTAGGAACAAATGAACAAACTCGCACTTGCACTCGTCGCGATAAACTTCCCATCGCTTGCGTTTATCGTCGCTCAGCAGCCCGAGATCAATCCCTCGCACATCGATGTCTATGTCACGCCTTACTACAACTCGAAAGGTCCAGAGGTCAGCGTTGGACGGTTTAGTTCCGGTCTGGCGTCGGCAAAGGAAGGTGACTTTCTTAATACGATCGCCGAGATGAAGAAAGATTGGGACCGCCTCACTTTTCCGGAGCTTTATGTCGCTGCAATCCGCCTGTACGACCTGGGCTATCGAAAAGAAGCTGTTTACTGGTTTTATTCTGCTCAGTATCGCGGCCGGCAGTTTGGCGTTCTTCTGGATCAGAGCAAAATGGGAAGCATCGGTAGTCCCGGGTTTGAACTGTTCCACGCCCAGAATGCTTTTTATCAACTCGTGGGGCCTTACATCAATGGTTACGCTTTCGGGGACACCGACGGTCTTGTAAAGATCGTGGGAAGAGTCCAGAAAGAAGGCCGCCGCTTACCCGATCTGCAAGCTGAATACCCCGGCGTAACGTTCAAAAGCAAGAGCGAGTGGCAGTCCGCTAACACTGAGCTAGCTGATGGGATGAACCAGTTGATATCGACGTTGAAAGAGAAGAAGGAGGACATAAAACGCCAGCGGATCGAGCGAGGCATGGAGGAAAAGTTCTCGAAACTGACAACCAAGGAGTTACCCAGTCGCTAGAGCCAACGCCATCACCGGAACGCAGCCACTGGCTGCTGTAAACCTTGCAAGACCATGATCGTCGCAATCCTTATCGCGCTACTGGTGCTCGGTTTGCCAACGCTCTATTTTGCATGGCGCAGTAGAGAGTTTCGCAAATTCTTGGCCGGCGCATTTTTTGTAAGCGCAGGAACTCAGCTCTATCTTTATCTCGCCAACGTTTCTATGCCGCTTTTAGGCACTCACATCATTTTCACACCTGAGGTTAGTGGGTTGCGATCCATCCCCCACTTCATCTTCTGCGGGCTTTGCTTTTACTTTGGTTTTATCAAAGAGCCGAAAGACTCAAGCAAGTAACGGAGCGACTATTCGTTAGAAATCTGCGTGACTATCGCGCGACTGATTCTGATCTTTTCTGCTCTCGCTGTCCTTCCGTGTTTGGCGCCTGCGAAGCGTTCCGGACCGCCAAAGGTTGACCCTGTAATTCACGAAGGTATCCGCTTTGTGACGCCAAACGACGATGGTCGACGCGCCTACATCGAAGCGTGGGATGTTCAGACTAACAGAAAACTCTGGAATCTGACGGTTTTTACAAACACTATTGATTCGAGGCTGGAGGAAGATGTTCAGTGGGTTTTCATTAAGTCGCTGAGCATCGAAGGAGGGATGCTTCTAGTTACCTCTGAACATGGCAGGAGATACCAGGTTGATCTGAAGACGAAGACAATCAAGAAATTGGAATCTGGTCCTTCGCGAGGCTCAGGCTCGGTTGTACAACACGATGATGTTCCGGAGACAATCAGGAGAGCCATCGCGAATGGATCGCTTCCGAAGACCTATGATGTTTCCTTTCAGGTGAAACCGTTCAATTTACAGGGAGACTTCAATGGCGACGGCAAGCCTGACGTAGCTGTTCTAGTGAGGCAACGCCCGACCGGAAAGCTCGGGATCGCGATTATTCATAGTGAGACCGACAAGGTGACAATTCTCGGAGCGGGAACTGCCATCGGTAATGGCGGTGATAACTTCGAGTGGATGGATTCCTGGGAAGTGTATTCCAAAGATCGTGTTGTTAGTGGAACGAGCGCCCCGAAGCTTCATGGAGATGCGCTTCTGGTAAGCAAGAGCGAGGCAGCAAGCGCTCTGATCTACTGGAATGGCAAGCGCTACGTCTGGTTACAGCAGGGCGACTAGCCGTCGCGCTTCGAATAGCTCAACGCGTGGTCAAAAGTAACCTGTGCCTGCTACTCTTTCTTTGTGTTCTTTAATGGCGGCGGTCGTGACGAATACGTTATTCCAGATTCAGATTCTCCCAATGGATCTGAATCGCGTTCCAAGCCGTTCCACAAAAAGCCAGCTCGTCGTAGCGATAGTCGAAAGCCACATTCCCCAAGTCATCGAGACCGACTAGGCCCGTATAGACAAACGGGCCGGCAAGCGTGTAATCGATAACATAGTTATCCGGCGCATCTTCATAAACGCTACTGCAGAACGGGCTATAGATACTCGGGTCAGCGTAATAATGCCAGGTTTCAGTCGCCTCAAAAGCACTGAGATCGATCTGATATTTGCGAGGGGCGCTGTAGTCGCGTGTTTCTCCCGGCGGTTGCTGAAAATTGCTGCCGGCTCCATCATCGAAGAGGAGCAATTGATCGCCCGGCATGGACACAGCGTGCTGGCCGATCGGCGGCAATGTGCCCGGGGTCAGGGTGAGGGAGAATTGCCTCAGCGACTGGAACTCATAACAGTGCTTTGTCGGATCACCGAGAATCCACTTAATGTTTCCGGAGTCGTAATCAATCGCGATGACAAAGTTTTCCCGGCTGGAAACGATAAGTGAGTTATCAGAGCTGCGGTAAGCGCAGGCGTTGTTGTGAAACCAATCGGTTGGCGCGGGGAAGACGAACAGATTCGGATTATCCCCGCCGGCAATCATCGCTGCGCTGATGATGTCCGCCAGGTTCCAGATTCGCAGCACATTGCCGGCAGCGTCGACCTCCAGATTGACGCTCTCAGTTTGCTCGACGGTATCGACATCGAGGATCATTCCATCCCGGCTCGGGTCAATATTGTGATGGAAGCCGGTGACACCAATCGCACTGTAGTCGGCCACGGGCGTGGTCACGCCATCGAACTCAGTGCGAAGAAGCGAGGTACCCGAGGTGAGATAAAATGCATTGTCGAAGAGCATACAGTTCTGGGCGCCTACTCCTGCGGTGCCGACCCAGCGGATTTCCGCGTCAGTGTCGATAATGATTGGCGTAATAGGATCGGCATAGTTCTTCAGAAGGATGAAGTCGTAACTTAGCGTGGTGCCTGGTAACCGCGGCTGAATGACGGTTGGATTGGAATAGGTGCCCCCGTCATAGGGAGGTGTTGTAATGATTACGCCAAATCTTTTGATCGGGCGAAGTCGGCCGTTGAAACCGAGGTTGATTGTGACGCGGTTTGGGCGGCCCGCGTAGAGACCGAAGACCGGGATGGTGAGATTGCCATTCTGGGAATTGAAATAGCCCCTCGCTTCCAAATAAGATCGCGCATAGCGAACTTTGATCGGCCGCGTGGCCGACCCCGTTTTTGGCCAAATCAGGAACTAAGCGAACTTGAAGCCGGCGACATCACTAACGCTGGTGTTGACGAAACGGATGAATGGCGTTGGCCCTTCAGACACTTCGATTTTTCCCTGTAGCTGCCGTGCGTCGCCTGCAATGGGGAGCGCACACAGGATCCCTGACACACCGGCAATTAATCGTGCTTTCATCCCGCCTTTTTGTCGGAAAGCACGAGAGAATTCAATCTGAATCTGCAACCATCCGCCTCCAAAGAGCGCGGTCCCCCGCCAAGCCGTTGAAACGAGACTCTACGTCTTGCTGCGCTTACCGGCGACCAAGAGCAGCTAGTCGAGCTTGATACGGCTTAACGCGTAATCAAAACGTAACTCATCCTCTGCTTTTTCCTTTGCTCGCTTGGTTTAAACCGAGAGGCAATAGCTCCTCGAAGCTGAGGCATAAGGCCTGGAGCTTTCTCCGTTGAGGTTACAAGCGCATCGAGATTTCCGGCGTTCCATTCGGCGATAGCACGATCTGGCTCAATGAAACGCGTTTTCTGCAAATAGAGAAGCAAGCCTTCGTCTTTGGCAGAAACGACTTCGTAACTCCAATGATGCGCTTCAGCTTCGCGACGGACGTCGCGCCCGAAGACAGCGAGTGCGTCCCGATGATCTCGATAGCCGCTGATCATCTTCCAAGTTGTGTAGCTGCCCGTGAAGAAGATTGCGACGATTAACGCGACCGCGCTCCATCGGTAGATGGACAGCGCGCTATTCCCTGTCGCCACCGGCCTATAGCCGGTCGGATCTGAATCAACGCTCGTTAAGGGACAGCTCATAGAGCCATGGCTACAGGGCCAGCGGCTCCCAATTTGTGCAGCCAGCAGCAAACAAAGCGGCGGGATAATCGGAAAAATTCGGTCAACACGCTTGGATGGAATCAGTGACATCACAATCAAGCCGCCGAGACTCCAGCAAAGCAGCCAGAAAGTCGCGGGCTGCATTTCGCGAAATGCTGCGCCAATTCTCCATCGACGCGACGCAAGATCGAAGATTGCAATCGCTATCAGCAGGATGCTCCACGGCGCAAATTTGTGGAGGAGATGCGGCAGGTAAAAATAAAGCGGCTGCGGCCGATGAATTGTTTCGCCAAACCGTCCCAAAAATTCGCGCATAACGACTTCATCAAAGAATCCGGACTGAAATAAGATGCCGCCGGTGACCCATAATAAGAAGGCAGCTAGTGAAGCGATCCATGGCCACCAGCCGGACCAGGCGCTGCAGAACGGAGTGCCTCCTTCGACTTCGCTCAGGACAAGCTTAGATCGCGCCCTACCATAACGCCATTGAAACAGCAGAATGCCCGGAAGCAAGAAGGCATAGACAATCGGCCCCTTGATCAGCATCGCGATGGTGAGCAGGACAAAAAGATAAACTCGATTCCTCGGCTTCCATTCTTCCTGCCTTTCAATTTTCTTCCAAATTAGCAACCCAACGAGAAAGATCACCAGCGCCAGGGGCATATCCGTGCGCACGAGTGTCGCCAGGCGCGGACTCAGCAAATTCAGTCCAAAGGAACTTAACGCAACGAGACCAGCAATTGATCCATAAGCATGGGTCGCCGCGCGAAATAACAAGACTGCCAATGCAATCGTAGCTAGAAGCGATGGCAAACGCCAAGCCACCTCCCATGACCGAGTAATTGCAAAGAGACCTGCTGAAACCCATCCTACCAATGGCGGCTTGGTTGCCACACGTTCATGGGGCGTTTGTTGATAAAACCAGTGACCTTCCTTGATCATCTCGAAGGAAGTGTATGCTTGCTTCGCCTGATCATAGTTATCGAGTTGCCACGGCAAATTGCCGATGAGAAACAAGAGAAAGCTCAAGGCGGCAACGATCCAGGCGCTGCGCTGGTCTTCGAGGAGGCTTCCTGTCATGTCGCTTGGCTTTGAGGCGCGGCGCCGTCAGCGCATCCGCTTCCTCGTGGTCCAAAACCTTCTCCGCTGCGGACTGCGGACTCTAGAACGCACACGAATGGAACCACTCATTCATTCGCGCCAGAGAATCGCGCGCACTGGCGCGCCATCACCGCCGGCGATTTTTATAGGCAACGCTGCCAAGTGATAAATTCCGGGAGCCACACCGTTCAGATCGATCGATTCGATGATGGCGATCCCGGCACGGGCCAGCGCGTGATGGTTTTGCAACGATTTCGAATCGATTTCATCCACGGACGGCAGGTCTAATCCCAGCAGTTTGACACCATTCTTCTGCAGCCACGCCGGAACATCGGCAGCGATCACAGGAATCTTATCTGGGAAAACGGTTGAATCGCTCCATCGACCAGTCTTCACCAGGAGGCGAGACGTCGTTGCGATTTGCTCAGCGGACAGCCGGAGATCTTCAATGGTGATCAGGTGTTTCTCCTT
>JBKPOB010000080.1:0-5148 GCA_046732875.1 Verrucomicrobiota bacterium
CCAATGTCCTCTGAAGTCGGCAACAGGTTGCCGGCGTCCAAAAAGACTGCGCCCTGCAATTCTCCCAGAATCGGAAACGTGTATTCTGCATTAAACACGGTGAAGAATTCGCCACCGACGGGATGCCCGTGATTGTCGTGCGGGCCAAGCTCGCGTTCGCCAAAGCTCCTCACCGTATCCGCCCCGCCATTGAAGAAACGTTCGTCTATCGGAAGCGCATTTGCTTCATTCGATCCGCTTCCCGTGAGTGAATGAATAATGCCGGCGCGCGCGCCGAACGCCAGCGAGGACGCCTGGAACCATCGCTGCAATGGCGTCGCTCCTTGATCTTCGGTCACACCGGGAGTGGTCACTTTCGGTGAAAACGGGAGGTAATAGGCGACGGCCATCGTGCCGCGAATATATTCAATGTCGCTTCCGAACACACTCGGTGCCAGGTCCAACGTGTTTTTGATTAGCAGCCCGCGCGGATTCACATATGGACTTTGCCGCATATCGAGAGTGTTGGTGAGTCCGATCGTGTTCACGACGTAATTTGTCGTCGGCCCAAGATGGAAGACCGGCTTGATCTCCGAATCGGTGATTTTTACGTGGCGGGCGGCAACGCTCAGGCCGATCTCGTCGTATTTTGTGATTTTACGAGTGAGTTCGAATCGCCCGCCCAATTCGAATTTCGTGTAGCCATCGTAAGTGAAGGTGAACGCAGCGAGCCGGGCTCTAAAGAAAAAATCTGTATCGAAGAAGAATGGATCCTCGTAGAGAATTTCACCCTTGTAGCTGCGTTGTGAAACCTCCACCGATGTCGTAAGCGGCCGTCCGTATCCGAAAAGATCGCGATCGCGCCATTGCACGCCGCCAATGGCACCCTCAAATGTGCCGTAGCCAATCAAAAAACCGAATTCCTTGCTCTTGGCTTCTTCGGCCGAAATATCCAGCCGCAACAGATGTCTATCCACAGGGACAGGTTTGATTTGAAGAACATTAAAGAGCCCGGTGCGCATAAGCGTGCGAAATCTCTCGTCGAGCGCTTCGGGGCTATAGGCCTTTCCCTCCAGCTTGGTGAAACGTTTGACCACATAACTGGGACGCAGTCGATCAAGCCCGCTAACTGTGACACCATCGAAATAGTAAACCGGCCCTGGCGAAATTGTGATGACCACTGGAACCCGGCCATTGACTGCATCCTCCGGCGTCCCGCCGGCCACGACCTTCACATCGTAATAACCACGTGTCTTGTAATACGCCTGGAGACGCCGCGGAATGTCTTCGACTCGCGCATCTGTGTAGGGTCGCTGTAACAGATCGAGCATCTGCCCACGCAACGTTTCTGCATCGTAAATCGTGCGCCCATTAAATGAAATCCTACCGAAGAAATATTGACGCCCCTCGTGGACTGGAACGACCACGTCCACTTCACTGCTCTCCCGGTGAAACGTGTAACGCGGCGTGTCGACTACTGCATCCAGGAAGCCTTCGGCGAGATAGAAACGATGCACGAGGTCTGCGCCTTCCTGCATGTCAGCGGCAACGAAAGGCAACCTCTTCTCCGTTCTCGAATATCTCTCTCGAGTGGGCCCAACCGCATACTCAAAGAGTTTCTCGCTTGGCTCATGCAGATTCCCATCAAAGACAATGTTACGCACGGTATAGCGCGGGCCTTCTGTGACATCGAGACGCAATCGGTCCCCCGATTCAATGGTGTAATGCACGTTCACATCTGCATAGCCATGCTTTCGGTAGAAGACTTCGAGAAAAAACGCGAGATCGTCGGCACGCGCGGGACTCAGCCCGAAGTCTTCAATGGTGGTGATCTCCTCTTTCAGCGCGGTGCGCAGTTCCTTTTCCTTAAATGCTTGTTCCCCACGAAATTCAATGATGCTTGTCCGTTTCGCGCGTTTCTCCTGTTCTTTCACAACTGCCTGCCGCGCCTTTTGCCTTTCCTCGGGCCGCGTCACATCGACCGCGACCTGGCCGGGGACGTCAATTGCAAGGGCCACACTTCCGAGAAAGAAAAGAACCCTAACGTCGCGCGTGTTAGTGAGAAGCCTAACGAGAGCAAGAAGCGGCGTCTTCTTGCATCTGCTTAGCGCCAAAGGCGCATCCTCACCAACAGCCTGGGGCAGCGCCCCAGGATTCATGGCAACCAGGAAGCGAGCGCTGAAAGCGCGATTCAATTCGTCGGTTCGCTGACAGCGCACATTAAGCGCTCGTTCACCTGGCCACTCGAGTTCCTGGGACGATGCCCCAGGCTTACATGAGACAGCGCCTTTGGAGCCAAATAGAACCGGCTTCTGAACCGCCGCTTCAACGTGAATGGGAAATCGCCCGTCCTTAAGATATCGCCGGCGAGCTTCACGCATGGCTACCGAAATCGAATCAGATACTTGAGCATCCCCCGATAATCGCCGCCGACTCCAACATCGCCAACCAGCACGAACTGATCACTTATTTTGAATCGTGCACTAACCTGTTGCCGACCGGTACGGGGATCCACAGCGCCAACGTCCAAATCGAGACGATTAAAGAATTCATTGCTCTGAGTCGGCTCGCCCTTTTTGAAAATTTTCCGGTAAAGCTGCTGCACCAGTAACATGGCGGCACGTCCGGCCAGAACATTGCCGCGGCCCGACAACTCTTGCCTGGTCGCGCCGGTAGCAATCAAGGAAATAATTTCTTCTTGAGGCAGCGGCGGTTCGCTCGTGAAAATGGCCTCCGGCGAAAGCATAGTTCCGTAGACATAAACGCGTACCGTGTAATCGCGGATCACCGAGGTCCCATGCAGCTCAAGCCTCGGGTTCATTGAATCGCTCGGATCAAAATAAAGAAAGCCCTGGGAAATCTCCAGCCGGCTGAATGGCAGCGTGGCTTCCACATTTTCCAGACGGACGGTTCCCTGCAATTGTGGATGCAGCCCTGTTCCCCCAAGATTGATATCGGCGATCGCGCCACCGGTCGCGAGGTTCCCGCGAATCAACACGGGATCCTTTGTTTTAATTGCGACGGCGAATTTCCAATCGCGCAGCGGCGGGTCTGGAAAAGAAATTTGCGGGCGCTCCGATGGCGGCTCGGGCGCGGGCCTGCCTGGCAGGCCGATCGGAATAAGGTCGATGTTCTTTAGGATATGACTGTTTGTCATTGCGACGTTGCCGCTCACTGTTGCGCCTGCCAATGGACCAGTCACTTTCACATCTGCATCGGCACGCGCGGTGAGCGTATCGTTTCGCGCCAGTAGCACGCTATCGGCTTTCAGCTGCAAATCGAGAGTCGGTTCAGTGAGCTTTGGAAAAGTGACGCGGCCACTCATTGTGAATGGACCGCCTGCGAGATCGCCACCGAATCGTTCCAGAGTAACTGCATTCTGTGCGAAGCTTAAGCGCGCGCTAAAATTCGTCAGCGCTGGAATCGTGGCGTTCGTAAAACGAGCAACGTTTACCGTCACGTCCCCTGCCCCTCTAAAGACCGGTTTACCGATCGTCCCGCTTATATCAACATCCAAGCCGAGATCCCCATCAAGCTGCTCAAGATCCGGAACAAATTGGCGAACAAAATTCACGGAGCTGCGTGGAAGACGCGCTCTTGCTGTGATCGGTGTTTCGTCTGGCAATTTCCCGGTACGCGCAATCTTCGGAATATCAAAGGGCATGTCCGCGTTTAGCTCAAGAGGCTGAATCCGCGTCTGCTGTAGTTTGCCCAAAACTGTGAGGCGATCGTGCACGGCCTGTGCGCTAAGATCAAATGTTGCCGGCTCCATCTTCGGCCAGCGTTCATTTCGCAAATCGCGCATCTGCACACTGAGACTCGCATTCAAGTCTCCGATTGTACCATTCGCGTCGAGCCTTGCGTTCAACGTACCAGATGTCCCCGCTTCGATACCGAGATCGCTGGACAATTTTTTCAGATCCAGGTTTTGCGATTGAATTGTCGCAAACACTTTTCCGGAAGCCGGAATCGCCGCGGCGTTTGTTCCAAGATTTCTCCACACGAGCGGGAAAGAAACGTACCCCGACGCGAACTGCGTCTGGCCCTGGTCGAGTTGAATCCTGGTAATCTCCAGCGTTTCGCCCTTTGCCTGGGCGACTGCCTGAAAACCCGTGTTGCCACTGGTGAAAAAGATGATCGGCACATCAAGGCCTTCGGGCGAATAGGACGCATTGACGTTCGCTCGAAGCGGTTGCGCATTTCCGTAGCGTCCCTTGTCGAGCGCGAACTTCAGGTTCCCTGAGCTCTTCGGGATTTGTGCGTCACCGCTTCCTTCCCAGTCCAGCATAACTGAGCCTGCTAACTCATTCTGATTGCCGAACGTGCGAAGCAGAGGTCGAAGCGTCGACAAGTCTGCTACGTTTGCCGAAATCTTGCCGTTGTAATGATAAGGCTGCCGCAAATTCAGCCTTCCAGTCGCGTACAAGAAATCTGAATCGTTCAGACTCGCCCTGCAATCATTTAGATACACGATGTTATTTGCGATTGAACATTGCGTGTTCAATTGCTGGAAGACCAAGTCGCGCATCTTGAGGTTCGAACCTGAAATGGACGCCTGGCCGTTGGCTGTCTGCTGTTTCCATTCGATTTGCGCCGCCATTTGCAACGGACCGCTCAATCTGTTGGGAGAATCCGCAACCCAGAAATCGCCAATTTCTGGCGCGTTGAGTGCAACATCCAAGTCCGCTGGTTGTGACGTAGCCTTGCCAACTTCCTCTGGAAGCTTATAGCGGCCGCGAACATTTAGTTCGTTTTGATTTCGCCGCACACTCAAGCGATCTAGTCCCACGATATCATCGCTTCCGTTCAGCGATCCCTGTACTGAATCAATGATGTGATCCCGATAACGTATGCCGGACAAATCGAACTCCATTGCAGTGCGAAGGTCTGCGAACCACGGTCTCTTCGTATTGTCGCGCGCCACGCTCTTGGTTGCGCGCAGCGTACTGCTGAGCTTCTCAACCGTTCCATCTGGAAACCCAACCAAGTCTCCAGTCACACCAAGAGTCGCGTCAATCTTCGCATTAACAATATCGATCTTGCCGGTGAACTGAGCCGAACCTGTGAATTGCACAGGTCTTTCTATCGTTAACCGTTGCAGGTCCGGAACTGTTCCCGAGATCTCCAAGGTCGCAGGCGTGCGGCCGAAATCTTGGATCACCTGAGGCA
>JBKPOB010000081.1:0-39221 GCA_046732875.1 Verrucomicrobiota bacterium
ATATCTGTTCAGCCATTTTCGAACCGAAGCGGAAGGTCAACTGACGAAATTACGGTCTCGGCTGGTTTCTCGCGAAGCCTTGAGGACGCACGCGGCCACGCTCGACTTGGGACGTTATATTTTGATGGGGCGCGGCGAAGAAAGCAGTGGCGGTCGGGGACGAACTTCCACTTTGGCGGACGCGTTTGAAGCGCTCATCGGCGCCATCTATCTCGATGGGGGTCTCAAAGCAGCTAAACATTTCATTTTGACGCAGACTCGCGGTGATCTCGAACAACTGGCGGAAACACCAGTGGACATCAATCCCAAGGGCCAGCTTCAGGAGTTGTTGCAAAGCATCTCGCCACGCAGTCCGATTTATGAGTTGGTTTCTCAAAGCGGGCCCGAGCATGAGAAGACGTTTGTCTCACAAGTTGTTTGGGAAGGAATCGTTCTCGGTCAGGGCAGCGGCCGCAGCAAGAAACAGGCGGAAACTGTGGCTGCGATCGAAGCGATGCAGTTAAAGCGTTGGGAGAAACAATTGTAGCCATCGCCCTGTGGGCGACGTGGCGCGCGCGTGTCCAACATATCGGCGATGCACTTCCCACAGGGAAGCGGTTACAAATGCCGCAGCGCCTGCAGAGTGTCGCCAGCGGGCGAAGCCCATCGGAAGTGTCGCGCGATTGAGTCGGTCACGAATTTCTTGGCCTCACCGATCGCTTTTTCGAGAGGCAGACCGAAGGCTAGTCCGGAGGTGATCGCTGCCGAATACGTGCAACCGGTGCCATGAGTCGCGACGTCGCGAACGAACGGCGCTGAAAACTCGACAACTTTCCCGTCGACAAACAGAAGATCGATAGCGCGGCCACCCGCCAGATGACCGCCTTTGAGAAGGATCGCAGTTCGGAATCTTTTCTCTAATTCTTTCCCCGCGACACGCATCGATCGCCGATCTTTAATTTTCGTTCCAAGTAACTGCTCTGCTTCACCGAAATTTGGCGTGATTAAGCTGGCGAGCGGAAACAATTCCTTCTCATAAGTTTCGATAGCCGCCGGTTCAAGGAGAGGATCGCCGCTGGTCGCAAGAATGACCGGATCGATCACCAGCGGAATCCGTGTCCCAACCGTCTTGCCAATGGCCTGTATCGCCTTCGCTACGACGGAAATGATTTCGCCCGAGCAAAGCAGACCCGTCTTGATCGCCGCGATGGGAAAACTTTTTGCGAGCACTTCGATTTGCTCACGAACAATCCTCCCGCTGGCCGGCTCAATCCGCGAAACTTTTCCGGGAAGCTCCGCGACAATACAGGCCACGGCGGTCAATCCATAAACACCAAGCGCAGAAAAGGTCTTGAGGTCAGCCTGAACACCAGCACCAGCGCTGCTGTCGGAACCCGCGATGCTTAGTGCGACGGGGACCGTAGCGACGCTCTGCCTGCCGCGCCGAAGCTTCGCGGAGGCGGGCGAGCGCCGACTATGCTGCTTACCCATGGGATTCGGCGGTCATAGACCGCCGCTACAGATTACGTGCCGTCGTTCCCGATCGCTTCCACCGGACAGCCTTCCATTGCTTCTTTGCAGAGTCCTTCTTCTTCAGACGTCTCCGGTTGTTTGTAGACATAGGAATGGCCGCCGTCATCGTTCCGCTTGAAATTGGCAGGCGCGGTTTCGCGACACAAATCGCAATCGATGCATTGATCATCGACGTAGAATTTGCCCGGTACGTTCTCGGCGTATTTGTTCGCGACATCGGCCATGGGTTTTTCCCTAAAAATGAAGTGGAACGTTAGAAAGAAACGCCCCCTCTGCAAAGTAATTTGCGGCTGAACACGATTGGACGCAACCGTCGCTTGCCGTCGGCACGTTAAGTCATTAAAGCATTGAAGCGGAAAGCAAATCGTCGCCCATAACGCTCGACGGATCTAGTAACTTAACGAAGTAACAATCTCAATGCTTTGACGATCTCCGCCTTATGAAAAAGGAAACTGCCAAAAGTCTACGAACTTTTGCGATCGAACTGGCGGTCTACTCGGTCCTCGTCATCATTTATTTCTTCCTTGTTCTTCATCTTCTCGGTGATTGGCTGTACCACCTCGAAACGCAGCATCGCTACATCTATGCGGGCGTTGCCCTTTTGCTTATCGCCGGTCAGGCCGTCGTTTTGGACACGGTGAGCACACTTTTGCTTCGCTTTCTGCGGGGCCGCTGGAGATAACGAATGTTCTTTCCAATATCCCACGCTGACATCAACCCGATTTATCTGGCCGTTGTCGGCTTTGTCATTGGAATTTTGGGGGGGTTCTTTGGTGTGGGTGGAAGTTTCATTGCCGGCCCGGCACTGCGTTTGATGGGAGTGGATTGGAATTACGCAGTTGGAACGGACCTGGCCCATATCGTCGGGAAATCGATAGTAGCGGCGAGACAGCATCGCACGCTGGGCAACGTCGATCTTAAATTGGGGCTCATCATGGCGCTGGGAACAATCGGTGGCGCCGAAGCGGGCGCGCAGTTGATTCAGGCGCTAAAGCGCGCAGGCAGCGTGAACTTGGTTGTCAGCGTTGTCGCGATCGTCGTTTATTTTGGTATCGCGATGTTCATGCTCTGGGAGAGTGGAAAAACCTTGCGGACCGACAAAAGGCGATTCCCCCAGCAGCGCGCGCGGGTGAAGGGCGCCGAGTTAAAAAAAGATCACTCCGCATTCGGGCCCGTCACGCTAGCGATTCAACGGATGAAAATTTGGCCGATGATTGCGCTTCCCACTTCAGGCATAAAGGAGATTTCACTCTGGATCATAATTCTTGTCGCCTTTGTAGGAGGCCTCTTCAGCGGTTTTCTTGGCGGTGGCGCCGGTTACATTCGAATGCCCTCGATGGTTTACGTACTGGGAATACCCACCCATCTAGCTGTGGGCACCGATCTTTTCGAGATCGTCATTTCGGCCAGTTACGGAACCTTCACGCACGCGATCAAAGGGAATGTGGATATTCTGATCGCTCTCGTCATGCACACCGGCGCAGTCATCGGCGCGCAGATTGGAGTAGTCGCTACGCAATATTTCGCGGGGCCGAAGATTCGGCTCGCTTTTGTACCGCTGCCATTGATCGGCGTCGCTATCGTTATTTACACGCTCATGACGGGTCACAAACTCTAGCAATGAAAATTTTGATTTGTAGCGACGGAACGCCGTCAGCTGAAACAGCGATTCACCTTGGAGGCTCCTTTGCCAGACCACTTAACGCGCAGACGAGACTTCTTGGAATTGCGGAGACACCACAAGATGAGCAGCCTCTGCGCGATGCCCTCCAGAAGCAGGCGGATTCGCTCCGCGGGCACGGCGTATCGCCGGATATCATTGTCCAAGCTGGCGAGCCCGTTAGACAAATCGTGGACCAAACGTCAACGACTAGCTACGATCTGGTTGTTATCGGCGCGCGATGGACGGGAGCTACCGGGCATTACTGGCGTTCGCAAAGGACTTACGAAGTGATCAAGTCGATTCAGCCGCCGGTGCTCGTGGCCATCGGTGAATGCAAGCATTTGAAGCGCTTTCTAGTTTGCACTGGGGGAAAAGAATTCATCGAGCAAGCAGTGGAATTTACCGGCAAGCTTGCTGCCGCCGTGAATGCTTCAGTCACCTTACTGCATGTGATGGCTGAGCCTCCTGCCATGTACGCTGACCTGGTCCTTCTGGAAGAGAATGTTGATCAGTTACTGGAATCGAAATCGGAGCTTGGGACAAATCTCCGCCGACAAAAAAGAGAGCTCGAACGCCTTGCTGTTCCGGCCGAAGTGCGCCTTCGGCACGGCATTGTAATCGATCAAGTCTTCGAAGAAGTCAGCTCAGGCGATTACGATTTGATCGTGACCGGCACCTCCCAGGCGCGCGGCCTGCTGGGTCATTACATCATGGGGGATCTAACCCGCAGCATTTTAAATCGCGCCAATTGTCCGGTTCTCGTTGCGCGCTCCGGCAAACCTAAAGCAACCAGAACTCTTTGGAACGCCATCAAAGGATTATTTAGCGCAAGCTAGCGACGACCAGACAACCGTCGCTGTCTACTCGTACTCCTAATTATACTCATGCTCTTACTCATACTCGAGGGCTTCCGACCGGAAAGAGTATGAGTAACAGCATGGACGCAGCCGAACAACCAACTCTGGGCAGCAGGCGCGTGTGGCGTTGGCTCGGGCATCTTTGGCGTGAATGGACAATCGAAAGCTGGCGCGCGATCGCTCCCGCTTTCACCAAACCCGAGCCCTTGAAGTGGAATGATGCCCAGGTAACGGCAGCCTGGATCGGCCATGCCACGGTGCTCATCAATTTCTTCGGCATCAACATTCTCACCGATCCGGTGCTCTTTCCGCGCATCGGGATTCGGCTGCCGGGATTTACCATTGGTCCGAAGCGATTGACCGCGCCTGCGCTCCAATTTCACGAACTGCCTCGCATTGACCTCGTCCTTCTATCCCATGCGCACTTCGATCATTTCGATTTGCAAACACTGCACCGCTTTGATGAACACACCCGAGTAATCACCGCTCCAAACACGACTGACTTGCTAAAATGGACACGTCTCCGAGACATCATCGAACTTCGTTGGCGTGAAAGGAAAGTCCTCAAGATCGACAAGCAAACTACAGGCGACATCACGATCAGCGCCTGTCAGGTGCGACACTGGGGCGCAAGAAAGCAGCGCGATGTTTATCGTGGGTACAACGGCTATTTAATCGAACGAAACGGACGGCGCATTCTTTTCGGTGGCGACACCGCTATGACGGACAGCTTCGCCAAGCTACAACACCATGGAGAAATCGCTCTCGCGATTATGTCAATCGGCGCCTACAACCCCTGGATTCATTCGCACTGCACACCTGAACAAGCTGTGGAGATGGCAACAGCTGCCGGTGCGCAATCTATCATGCCGGTGCATCATCAAACGTTTCGGCTTAGTTTCGAGCCACTGCGGGAACCCATCGAACGTTTCCAAGCGGCACTCCGTAATACTCCTCAACGAATCGCGCTGCGCGAGATTGGCGAGACTTTCGTGCTGCCTTGACCAGTCATTGGTAGGGCGCGACCGCCGGGCGCGCCAAATCAGCGAGTTTGAATCACGAGCAAGAGCACGATTACGAGCACGAGTAGGAATCCTCTCCGTTGTTGTGCTATTGCCACCGCTTTCTCAAGATGTAATGTGCACCCGCGCCGACGTAGCTCAGCTGGTAGAGCAGCGGTTTCGTAAGCTAACGTCTGCCTCTCGTGAGTTTTCCACCTAAGTATACACATGAACAAGCGCGACGCCTAACGACCATAAGAGACGGTCAGACGGTCAATCTGACATCAACGGCCTTCGCGTAAGGCGCAACGAAAATACCGGAAACGATTTTTGTCCGTCATGAGTTGTCCGCGATGAGATATCTTTACGAGATTCGCCTGGGTAAGAAATCAACGCGGCGTTTCACTGCTTTCTCCACTGGCCGTGCATGAGGAGTGGTCTCAAGCCTCGTATTTGGCCGACAGGCTCCGCTTCGCCGCGATAAGGATGCGTCCGGCCATACGGTTCCACTGTGCGTCGATTGTGCCACGGTCGTACACCGCAAGTAATTCTTGTATTCTGTTATGTGTCAGCTACAATGCACATTCCTCCTCTACTCTCATGTTTCCCTACGACGATAGCGGCGGCTGTGGCAGTCGCACTCTCCGATTTACTCCTCCGCGGGACAAGAGCTTGCGAATTTTGGTTCTCGAAGGTCGCGCCAACACGTTGAGAGTGTTGGCCCGCTTGCTCGACCATTTCGGTATGAACACCCGATCGCTTTTTGTTTGCAGCGCCCTCCTTCTGTTCGCGAGCGTCGGTTATGGTGCCGGCTCTTATGAGCCTACGAGAGACGGAAAAACGCTCGTCTGGAATGATTCACCTCAACGTGGCAGGGAGGCAACCTGGTCCGGCAGGCGCGATAATAATGGATTCGCCGCTGGCTTTGGTACACTGACGCGGTATCAAGTTGAGCCAACAATCGTCACTGGCTCCAACATTCCGGATGCTAGAAGATACGCGGTCGTCATCAGCCGTTGTTCAGGCAAAATGGTGGAAGGCAAATTCGAAGGGGCTGTCACTTACGTCGATGCCAATGGAAAAAGATTGCAGGCGAGCTTGGTTAACGGCGGTAAGAGACCGGTGAATCAGCCGCCGGACAATCGCCTAAGCCCTCGCAAAAAGGCGACAGCTGCAGAGCAGAGTGCTTCGCCAGCCGCGCAAGAAACCTCGACTGCAGTCCTACAACACACGGACAGCGTGGAGCCGGAACAGACGGCGGATCGAACGTCAGAGCAACAAGCCAGGCAACCTGATGTCCAAAGCACAATCGCACCAAAACCAACCCCATTGGCTTTATCGACGCCGCCCCTAACTGTAGACGCGCAAATGGTCGGCGCGTTGGATACTGTGTACCGAGCGGCACTTAAGGCCAATGACATCGCAATAATGGATCAGATCTTGGCCGATGACTTTGTTTTGGTAAGCGATCGCGGTGTTTCTTTAACGAAGGCCGACCTGATCAACGAAGCGCGAGAAAAACGGACGATCTATGATGATGAGGAGGTGGAGGAAGGCACGCAGAAGGTGCGAATATGGCGCGATACGGCTGTTGTTACCGAGCTGTTGAGGATCAAAGGCACGAGAGACCAGCCCCCCTTCAAAGTCTGGTTCAGTGAGACTTACGTTCGGACGCCCGCTGGTTGGCGTTGCGTATTTGGCCAAGCTTCGATTCCGTCTTCGAAAACGGACGCGAAATAGTTCTTCGATCACCTGATTGGCCTTTTGTCACAACTATCGCGGGTACGGGCCAAACCCACTTAGCGATCATGCTTGCGGCGGAGCACATGAGCCTTATGACATTGTCGAACTGATCCAAAACATCAGCCCGACGTTCTTTTGATCGAGCATTGGGGCAACCAATCGATCGCTTCCAAGCCGCTCGAAGTAACACGCCGGAACGCATTGCGCTGCGCGAGATTGGCGAGACTTTCGTGCTGCCTTGACCAGTCATTGGTAGGGCGCGACCGCCGGGCGCGCCAAATCAGCGAGTTTGAATCACGAGCAAGAGCACGATTACGAGCACAAGTAGGAATCCTCCCCGTTGCTGTGCTATTGCCACCGCTTTCTCAAGATGTAATGTGCACCCGCGCCGACGTAGCTCAGCTGGTAGAGCAGCGGTTTCGTAAACCGCATGTCACGGGTTCAAATCCCGTCGTCGGCTCCAGCCCCGAAGGCTTTCGGGGCTGTCACGCCGTAGCCTCGGCGGAGGCTGGTCGTATGATCCCAAGCAATTTTTTTGCGAGCTACGGCCTGGAGGACGCTCGATTTCGGATTATGGGATCCAACAACTGAACGTGGGCGCCTGCGGCACCGCAGGCTTGCCGAAGGCCGGTTGAGCGTTAAACGTTTGGCATTTTAGAATGACAGACTTGTCCGGGTTCTCAAATTCCATCTCGATCATCGTCCCCACTCTAAACGAGGAGGAAAATATTGTGCCGCTGGTTTCGGAGATTACTGCATGCGCTGTTCCCTTTCGAGAAATGTTGTTCGTTGACGACCATTCGACTGACGCAACTCGCGACAAGATTCGCGCTCTAGCGGAAAACCAGCCGATCCACTTAGTCGAGCAGGACGGCGCTGGTCCCGGGTTAGCGGGTGCAATTATGTCAGGGGCGCGGGCCGCGCAGGGAGAAATTCTTCTCGTGATGGACGCAGACCTGAGTCATCCGCCTGAGCGGATCAAAGATTTGGTGGCACCGCTGATTGCCGGCACAGCAGACCTTGTGGTCGGGAGCCGCTATGTGAAAGGCGGATCGACACCAGGTTGGCCAGTGTGGCGGCGGGCCGTCTCGCGAGCAGGGGCGGCGCTTGCTTACCCGCTTACCGGCCTGCACGATTCAATGTGCGGCTTCTTTGCCATCTGCCGTTCGCGGTTGCTGGAATTAGAGCCGCAAACCAGCGGTTTCAAAATTGTTTTCGAGACAATGGTGCGCGCCCGGGGGACGCTGCGCGTACACGAAGTTCCGATCGCCTTTCGCGAGCGTGTACACGGGAAATCGAAAATGTCGTTCGGCGTTGCGCTGCGATTTTTTTTCCGCTGGCTACACGCCATGTTCGCGCATCTCGCGGCGGCTCTGCGGGAAACAAGCGCAAGCCTGATTAGTGCACCAGAGGCTTTACATCCAGAGACTCCAGGAAAGTAGCGCGGATGCATCGCGCCAGACGCGGCTGGAAGTATCGCCTAACACGACTACAATCACATCTCTGCCGGGACGCGTCCCGCTTGCGATCAGACATTTTCCTGCAGAATCGGTGTAACCGGTCTTCATCCCATTGCAGTAGGGCAGCCGCCTGAGGAGCTTATTCGTGTTTTCAAGCTCGCGCGTGCGACCATTTGCGAAGCGAAAAACAAGCTGCGGCAGACAAACGATCGAGCGGATTGTCGGATTCGCATAAGCAGCCCGTGCGATGAGTGCGAGATCTCGCGCCGTGGAGTACTGCCCGGGCACCGGCAGACCATTTGGATTCACAAAGTGCGAATGCACGGCTCCAAGTTGTTGGGCGCGTCTGTTCATGACCTCCGCAAACGCTTCAATGCTGCCGGCATTATCCCGGGCCAGACATCGTGCCACGTCATTAGGGCTTTTCACCAGCAACGCGCGCAGAAGATCGATTCGCTGATACGTGTCGCCTGCTTTGATATTCAACTTCACCGGCTCAGCCATTGTATCTGTTGGCTGCACGGTGACGTGGCGATCAAGAAAACCGCTCTCCGCTACGATGAGCGCCGTAAGTAATTTTTGCGTGCTCGCAGGGGCCCTGAACTGATCCGGATTTTTTTCGTACAACGTTTTGCCGGTATTCGCGTCCACCACAATTACCGAAGCTGCGGTGGTCCTTGGTATCCCCTCGGGAGTGTAATCAGTCGGCGCAGGGATTGATTCTTCGCTTTCTTTCGCCTTCGCGCGTTTCCGATGTGAGCGGGCATGAGTTGATTTCGAACTCTTTGCTTTGCGGGTCGAACTGGATTCAACATTCTCATCTTTTTCGCCATCGGACGAACTAGTCTTGGCGACATCGTCTTTAGATGTAACGGCCTTCGCTTTTCGAACCGGCCCTGAGACTCCACTAGGCCGTACAGAGGTGAAGTCAGCGGCATCCTGACCCGATCCGTGCGGACCTGACGCCAGGAGGAGAACGCAAAGGTAGCACAGCCAGTTGCGCCACAATTTCATGGGTCGGAAATTAGCGATAAAAGTTCCGCTCGCGCAAGCTCAGCGCGTAGCGGGTTTGGCTTACGCTTTCCTCGCGTGTTCGATCAATTCGATCTCGTAGCCTTCCGGCGCGTCGATGAACGCGATTTTACCGCTGCCAGTTGAATGGGGACCATCGGACAGCGGATAACCTTTTGCCTCCGCTTCCTTGGCGAACTTTTCCAGATCATCCACTTCAAATGCCAGGTGTGTAAGGTCGGGGCCGACCACGACGGGTCCGCTCTCGTCAAATTTGCAAATCTCAATCTCCTGGTCGCTATGGGGAGCTTTTAAAAACACGAGCTGTGATCCTCGGCCGGAAGTGTGCCGTCGAAGCTCTTTGAGGCCCAGCACATCCTTATAGAAAGAAACCGTTTTTTCCAAATCGTGGACGCGATAGCGCGTGTGCAGCAATTTCTTGACCATGGCTTACCTTATTGTTTCACGAAACGGATTCAAACTCTCGCTCTGGACAAAGCTGTTAAAACGGCTTCATTGCGCGTGCTGCGGACGCACCGGACTGAAGCCCGGTGTTAATCAGATCGCGCGGACTCGCCGTTGTTCGACCTTTCCATTCTGCGGTTATCCGTGTGATCCGCGTTATCCGCGGTTAACATTTCTATGAAAAAAATCGGAATTCTTTTTGGCCAGGAGCACAGCTTCCCGCCGGCGTTTGTCGAGCGGGTGAACCAGAAAACAGGCGGCAAAGATGCCTTCGCAGAATTTGTAAGGATCGACAAGGTGATCCAGGGGGAGCCATGCGGTTACGATGTGGTGATCGATCGCATCTCGCAGGATGTTCCGTTCTATCGGGCCTGGCTCAAAAATGCCGCGTTGACTGGCACAGCTGTAGTCAACAATCCCTTTTGGTGGAGCGCCGACGAAAAATTCTTCAACAACGCGCTGGCAACAAAAATCGGTGTCGCTGTCCCGCGCACCGTGTTGCTTCCATCGAACCAACCGCCAACGGACACGAACGATAAATCCTTTCGCAATCTCGGATACCCGTTGAATTGGGAAGCGATTTTCAATTATGTCGGATGGCCCGCGTTCTTCAAACCGTTTGCAGGCGGTGGCTGGAAAAATGTTTATCGATTGCACAATCCGGACGAATTCTTCCGCGCTTACAACGACACTGGCCAACTGGTGATGATGTTGCAGGAGGAAGTGAAGTTCGAAATGTATTTCCGATGTTACTCGATCGATCAACGCCACGTGCGCATCATGCCGTACGAGCCGCGTCATCCGTATCACCTGCGGTACCAAACTGAGTGGCAGGCGCCGAAAGAGATTTTGCAAAAAGTCGAGGAGGGCGTTCTGAGGTTGAATCAATTTCTAGGTTACGATCTAAATACGGTGGAGTTCGCCGTGCGTGATGGTGTGCCGGTCGCAATCGATTTTTGTAATCCCGCGCCTGATGCAGAAGCGGCCTCGGTTGGCCAGGCAAATTTCGAATGGGTCGTCGAAGCCATTTCGGAAATGGCCATCCGCAAAGCACGCGAACACGTCCCCGACCGCGACAATTTGAGCTGGGGCAAATATCTCCAAGCTTCGGTCACCCGGCACTCGTTAGGCGAACTTGCCTGAGTGTCGCGTCATTCTGAGCGGAGCGAAGCGGAGTCGAAGAACCTCGAGACGTCACCGTTGGGTATCGTAACGGGGTCCCTCGACTTCGCTCGGGATGACAGCGGGCTATTTTTGAGGGACATTGGCCGCCCCTCCCATGAGCGCGAAGGACCACACGTTTACTCTTGGCATCGAAGAGGAGTTCGCCATCATCGATCCGGAAACGCGTGAGCTGCGTTCGCACATTCAGGAGATTCTCGAAGGCGGCAAGGTCGTGCTTAAAGAGCAAATCAAGCCCGAGATGCATCAATCAGTCGTTGAACTCGGCACGGAGATTTGCGATTCAATTGAGCACGCGCGCACGCACGTTATCGGTCTTCGCAGCAAGCTGGCTGAACTGGCGGCCAAAGCCGGACTAAAAATCGCGTCCGTCGGCACCCACCCGTTCTCACATTGGCGGGATCAACAGATCACGCAAGGAAACCGCTACCAGGAAATCTTGCGCGACATGCAGTTGCTCGCTCGCGCAAATCTCATTTTTGGATTGCACGTGCATGTCGGTATTCCTGATCGGGAAATGGCCATTCACGTGATGAATCAGGCCCGTTATTTTGTGCCCCATATTTATGCACTTTCGGTGAATTCGCCTTTCTGGGTTGGGCACGACACGGGGCTAAAGGGTTATCGACTCAAGGTGTTCGAGCGCTTTCCGCGCACCGGAATTCCCGACGCGTTCGAATCGCTTTCCGAGTACGAAGATTATTGCAAGCTGCTGGTGAAGACCGGCTGCATCGACAATGCGAAAAAAATCTGGTGGGACATCCGGCTGCATCCATTCTTCGATACACTGGAGGTGCGGGTGTGCGATGCCCAAACCCGGGTGGATGACACACTCGCCATCGCGGCGTTGATCCAGGCAGTCATCGCCAAGCTCTTCAAATTGCTCTGGAAAAACACCACGTTTCGGATTTACCGGCGTCGTCTCCTGGATGAAAACCGGTGGCGCGCGGCACGCTACGGCATTGACGGGAAACTGATCGATTTCGGCAGGGAAGCGGAAGTGGAGGAACGGAGTTTGCTAAACGAATTGCTCGAATTTGTGGCCAGCGAGGCGGACGAGCTCGGCACGCACCGCGAAATGGCGCACATTGAGCGCATCATGCGCGAAGGCACCGGTGCAGATCGACAACTCGCCGCCTATGAGCGTACGCACGACATGAAAGCGGTCGTCGATCATATCGTTGGAGAAACGTATCAAGGTTTGACTGCCCAGGCTGCGCATCCCGCCTGATCTCGATTTTCAGAAGCAAACAGCGTTAACGTCAGTGAATGACAGTCAGGTCTTCATTGGGATCAATCTTCTTCATCTTCGCGTCCGAAGGCCAGCGTAATGACCAGACCGAGGATGCTGACGGCCGCCATCATTCCGAGAACTGCCGGGACGCCGAACTTACCTTTTAGAATTGGCAGGACGAAAACGCTGAGAGGCGCTCCGATTTTGGCGACACCAGCAGCGAATCCGCTTGCGGTGGTGCGCAATTCGGTGGGGAACAAAATGGGCGCCAGCGTAAACGTGGTGGAGTTAGGCCCGGGCGGCGCGCACCCGTTCGACTTCGCGCAGGCAAGCTGTGACGCGCCCTACCAGAGTGCGCAAGATAGGGCGGGCAGTCCTCTGCACGCCGAGCCCGCCTACATCGCTTTATAATCAACGGTAATTGTGCGGTAAAGGAGCGTGCCGTGTTGCGCAGAGAAGTAAAATAGCTCTAACATCGTCGCGCCGACCATCCATTGATAGCCCACCAGCGTCTGGATGACATCTGTATCCGTGTCGCGCGAACGTGACACCAGTTTTCCCGTCCCGTATTTCTCGTCGAAGTATTTGCGAATCTCTCCCATCCGCTGGTTGTAGCGTTCGATCGACCAATCCGGGTATTCGTATTGCAATTCCACTGCAACGAGTGCCCTCTGCTTAAAAGTAAACAGCGTGCGCTTTAACCCGGGATGAACGAGACCTTCCACTGTCCAAACGTCCCGGTTCTCCTTTTTCTCCCGAGAGATGATCTTCGCTTTCGCGCCGTGCAACACCGCTTCCACATGCGCCATCGAGTCGTTCCAGCGAAACCCGAAGGGCGGCAACAGTTCATCAACGGAATATGCGCGCGCGGCAGAAAGAAGGAGGCAGATTACGGCAGTCGAAAGAATTCTACCTATCGCAACACCGTTGCGAGGAAGGACGCACTTCGCGTGGTTTTTCATCTTCGTGTGGGTCGCCCGCATTTTCGATCGGCATCCCAATAGCATTCTGGAAGCGGAAAAATTGCGTGCACGGCGCAATTCGGTCAAATCGCGGAGGCTCACCCCGGCGCTGTAAATCGTGGGGTTGCTTCGCCGCGCCAAAATTAAGCGGAGGAATTTTTTGTTTTCCCTCGGACACGTGCGTTTCTCTTTTCCAGTCAAGAAAATTTTTGTCCGCGATGAAAAATAAAATTCTTTTTTTTCATTTTTTTTCTTGTCGATTTTGAAACCGATTTCTAGTCTCAAGCCCGCTGGCGAGGCAGAAACAAAGCGTATGTGAATAAGTTGTGAACATTTCTGAGAAACTTTTAGCAGCTAGAATGAACGAGACGACGAGCTCCCCAAAACAACGATTGAATGCGCAAGTCTGCCTGAATGCCTCCAATGGATCATTAAAGCACGCAGGAGCCCGTTTTCCCTCGTATTTGTGCCTGTTTGACGGCTTTTTTCCGCATTTCTCCAGCGAATTACGCTGGGATTCAGCTCGATGTCACTCTCGTTTTCCGGGGCGATTTCCCTCGGTATCAGCGAGTGTGGCAATTGTGTAACACTGTTAACAAGTCAGCTATGGACAAGAAATGTGCGCAGCTATGGCAGCGATTGTCAGCCGCGCTCAAACCGCAAATCAGCGATGATAGTTTCAAACGCTGGTTTTCGGCGGTTGAACTTGTCGAAGCGAAGGAAAAATCGCTCACTCTTCGTGTTCCAAACAACATCTATCAGTTTTGGATTGAAAGTAATTACATGCCGGCGTTACAGACTGCCATTGTCACTACTTTTGGCAGCCCCCGTCCGATAAAGTTTTGCTCGCCTTCGGGAACTGGCGCGCAAATGTCCGTCGAGGACCCCGCACCGTTAGAAAAGATTTTGCCTGAATCGCCAGGCAACACCAAACCAGGCACCAGTGTGCCTGGCCTTAATCCACGGAACACATTCGAATCTTTCGTGGTTGGTCCGAACAACGAAATTGCGCATGCCGCTGCTCTCGCTGTGGCGCAGGCGCCGGCGCGCACGTATAACCCGCTGTTCGTTTACGGCGGTGTCGGTCTTGGCAAGACCCACCTGATGCAGGCCATCGGCCAATACGTTTGGGCCAAGAAGAAGAACGTGAAGGTGATTTATGTCTCCAGTGAACTGTTCATCAACGAGTTCATCGACGCGATCCAGCACAGTAACCTGGTCAAATTTCGAAAGCGTTATCGCCAGGTCGATCTTCTTCTGATTGACGATATTCAATTTCTCGGCGGCAAAGAGCGTTCTCAGGAAGAATTCTTCCACACCTTCAATACGCTGTTCGATGGACACAAGCAGATCGTTCTTTCCAGCGATCGGCCCGCTTCCGAGATCGCGAATCTGGAGCACCGCCTGGTATCGCGTTTTGAATGGGGACTCACCGCTGAACTTCAGCCTCCGGACATCGAAACGCGTATGGCAATCTTGCGGAAAAAAGCGCGCGGCATGCAGATTCAATTGCGCGACGAAGTTTTTCAATTTCTCGCCAGCCGCATTCGCACAAATGTGCGCCGATTGGAGGGCGCGCTCATGCGTGTGGCTTCGTTTGCATCACTCAGCGGCAAGGAACTAACCCAGGAGGTCGTGGAGCATTTGCTAAAGGATATTTTGCAGGAGGAAGGACGCCATTCCATAACCATCGAACAGATTCAGCGACGCGTGGCCGAACATTTTGATGTGCGCGTTGCCGATATGACAAGCAAGCGGCGTCCGGCGAGCATCGCCTTTCCGCGCCAGGTGGCGATGTATCTCGCGCGTGAGCTTACCAAGGCGTCTTTGAATGAAATTGGCGACGCATTCGGAGGCCGCGACCACGGCACCGTGTTGCATGCCTGCAAACTGGTAAAGAAACGGATGACCGAGCAGGATAATCTTCGTCAAACGATATCCTTCATTGACAGTTCGCTTCAGCGTTGATGTGCGACCTGTCATTCTGAGCGGAGTGGAGTGAAACGAAACGAAGTCGAAGAATCCCGTGGAAATAAGTCGACGCTAGTTCAGCGGGATGTCTCGACGAAGTTTGTCCTGAGCGAAGCCGAAGGGCTCGACATGACCAGTACTTTACGGTTGCCGAATAAAACCCAAAGCTTTACATCTTAGACCGTCATAATGAAATTTAGCGTTGCGAAAGAGAAACTGCTCGAGGGCCTGCAGCAGGTCCAAAACGTGGTCAGCACCCGCACGACTCTCCCGATCCTTTCAAATGTTCTGCTTCAGGCGCACGGCGACGAAATCCATCTTACGACAACTGATCTAGACGTCGGTGTGCGCGGCAGTTGCGAGGCGGACGTGGAAAAAGAAGGAGCGACCACACTCCCGGCCCGTCGCCTGTTCAACATTGTTCGTGAACTCCCTGCGAGTGAAATTCAGATAGACGTCAATGGAAAGAATGCCGCTTCCATCCGAAGCGGCCAAAGCTTTTTCAAGATTCTCGGGCTGCCCGAAGAAGAATTTCCGCCACTGCCGAAATTCGAGGATGCGAAAGTTGTCACGATTCGCCAGAAAGATTTGCGCGACGGTCTGCGGAAGACTTCATACGCGATATCGACGGATGAGACACGCTACGTCCTTAACGGCGTTCTTTTTAGCTTCAAAGAAAACAAGCTGACACTGGTCGCGACGGATGGGCGGCGTCTTGCCATGGTCGAAATCGAGCTGGAATTCCCGCGCAGCCACGAAGCAGACCTCATTGTCCCAACGAAAGCGGTGACGGAATTGCAACGCCTCCTTGCCGATGACGGCGAAATTAAGGTCAGCATGGGCAGCGGACAAATCGCATTTGACCTAAACAAGACGTTGCTCGTCTCGAAGTTGATCGAAGGCAATTACCCAAACTATCGCCAGGTGATTCCATCAGAGGCAAAAGAGCGAATAAAACTGGAACGCGAAACATTTTTAAATTCGCTACGACGCGTCTCGCTGCTCGCCAGCGATAAATCGCACTCGGTCAAACTGAATTTCGGTAAGAACAACATCGACATTACCGCTACCACTCCGGAAGTGGGTGAAGCGAAGGAATCACTGGCCGTCGCTTACAAGGGTCGCGATTTTTCCATTGCGTTTAATCCGGAATTCCTCATGGCACCCCTGCGAGCGCTAACCGAAGACGAAGTTTTTCTCGATCTCATCGACGAGATGAGCCCGGGCGTCTTAAAAATCCAGACGCCGTTCCTTTATGTCCTGATGCCGATGCGCATCAGCTCGTAGACCCCTCGATAACCTAGAGGGCGGCGCGCACCGAGTGACGCGCCCTACCTCGAACGGTAAACGCACGCGGATTTGGTAGCGCGGACAGTCCTCTGCGCGCCGTTCCATTGCAGTCTCACAAGACCCGCCGTTGCGGCATCGCGGATTGCACCATCATCAGTTCGGTAACGTTCTCCGGCGTGAGTAAACCGACGAGGCGCTTCATCCGATCGAGCACCGGCACTGCCGGGCAATTGCACTCCTGCATGATGCGGAACGCATCTTCGAAACGCGTTCCAGTGGTCACCGTAGGAATATCCCGCCGCATTACGTCGCCCACGCGAAGCGCGGGATCGTTCTTGCGCAACGCACCGATCAGATCCTGACGCGTCAACAAACCAGCGACGTCGCCGGTATCGCTGACGACTGGAAAATCGTGCTGCGAAGTCGCAAGCAATGCGTCAACGGCTTCTTGCAGCGTGGCATCCTCCGAAAGCGTCCGAAACTCTCTCACCATTGCGCTGGACACCGGGAACCGGCGCGAGACATCTTTCATCTGCGCCAGGGCCGCTTCTTGGGACGCGCCGATATAAACGAAAAGCGCGATGAAGAGCAGGAACGGGTTCCAAAGCAACCCGATGAAACCAAAAACGAATGCAAAACCCTGACCGACATTCGCGGCAACTTGCGTAGCGCGCGCATAGCTCATCCGCGTAGCGAGCAGAGCGCGCAACACGCGGCCGCCGTCCATCGGGAATGCCGGCAGCAAATTAAAAAGCACCAGCATGATATTAATCGTTAACAACTGCGCAACGAGGCCGCCGCCTTCGACGGTCGACGGATTGAGCAACGCTTGCGATCCGCCTGCCACAAACAAACCGAGCGCGATCACCACGTTCACTAACGGACCAGCCACGGCGATGATTAATTCCTGCACCGGTTCCTCCGGCATTCGTTCAAGGCGCGCCACTCCGCCGATCGGCAGCAATGTGATGTCGGGCGTGTTGATCCCGAACGCCTTCGCAGCAAATGCATGCCCGAATTCGTGCAACACCACGCAAAGGAAAAGAAGCAAAACAAAAATCACCCGGCTGGCCGCCACCGCGGAACCGCCTTGCGTATAATAGCCGAAAGCCAGCCAGGCAATCAGCAGTAGGAACGTAATGTGAATCCGCAATTGGATGCCGGCGATGCGGAAGATGGGGAGAGACCAGCTCATTTAGGTTAATGTGCTCTGCGATTCGCGTCGCGCTAGTGGCGTTTAGGCGGCGTGGACATCCGAGCGATAGATGTGATCAGTGATCCGTGATCTGTGAACGGAAATGCTGATCACTGGTCACCGTTCACCGATCACTGTTGACGTGGGATGGAAATTTTTGATGTCGCAATTATCGGCGGTGGCCCGGCCGGATCGAGTTGTGCAGCGTTTTGTGCCCTGGCTGGTTTGGAAGCGCTTGTTCTCGAGCGGGAAAGATTTCCACGAGAAAAAGTGTGTGGTGATTGTTTGAACCCGTCGTGCTGGCCCGTGCTGGAGCGTCTCGGCCTCGCAAAGCAGGTTCGCGATTTGCCGCATTCCAAACTCGCCTCGGTCGAGTTCATCGCCATCGACGGTCACAAAGTCGTTGCCGATCTTCCAACCGCAGACGAATGCGAGTTGTCGGTAAAACGCAGCCTTTTCGATGATCTCCTGCTTAAGCGCGCTCGCGAACTTGGTGCGCAAGTTCGCGAGGAAACAATCGTCACAGCGTTGGCTCACGAAGAAGACTGGAAAGTTGTGACGGCCGCTGGCGAAACTTTTCGTGCGCGAATACTAATCGGCGCAGATGGACGGAACTCTACCGTGGCGCGGCTGCGCGATTTGCTGCCGCGCTCAGCACGCGAACGCGTCGCATTGCAGGCTCACATCCCGCTTCCGCGAAATTTTGGCAAGCGCGTAGTGCTGCAATTTCTTCGAGAAGGTTACTCCGGTCAGGCTCCGGTTAACGAAACTGAGCTCAACCTTTGCCTTGTGGGGAGGCCACCCACTATTTCCAGTCTGCGGCAATGGGCACAACGACACTTCGAAATCCCAGACAATCAACCCTGGCGCACCATCACACCGCTCACGCGTTCGCCGGTACCCTGCGCGCACGAAAATCTCCTTTTTATTGGCGACGCTGCCCGCGTCGTGGAACCGTTTACCGGCGAAGGAATTTATTACGCGCTTCGCTCAGGAGAGCTCGCAGCGGGTGCGATTGCGAAAATCATCAGCGGCAAAGATCGACTACCAGCTCTCCGGGAATTTACTCGCGTTTGCACGGAAATGTATCGCGGCAGGCTGTGGATCAACCAACTGGCACGTACCGCGGTGTTATCGCCGCAGATCGCTTCTTTTCTTATTCGGTTTGCGCCGTTGAGTCCAGCGATGATGCGAGTGCTCACGGCAAAAATCGCCTGCCGCAAATGACAAATGACGAATGTTGACGAAGGAATGACGAAAACAAGAAGAGCAATTTCGTCATTCGGATTTTGTCATTGTTTCGACATTCGACATTCGAGCTTCGCCATTGCAATCGCTACAGCGATTGCCGAGCGGCTTTGACGGTGTTCGACATCAGCATCGCGATGGTCATCGGCCCGACACCGCCTGGCACCGGAGTAATCGCGGTCGCCTTTTTCGATACTTCGCCAAATGCGACATCGCCCACTAGGCGATAACCACGCTCACTTGCTGGTTCTTCGACACGGTTAATCCCAACATCGATGACGACGGCGCCTTCGCGCACATGATCGGCTTTCACGAATCCCGCGCGACCAATTGCCGCAATGATGATGTCGGCCGAGCGGGTAATCTCCGCGAGATCCTGACTGCGCGAATGCACCACGGTGACTGTGGCATTAGCGTCTGCGTTTTTCTGCATGAGAAGCAGAGCAAGCGGTTTGCCCACAATCATGCTGCGGCCAAGGACCACGACGTGCGCGCCGTTGATATTGATCTTGCTTTCGATGAGCAAGCGCTGCACGCCCAACGGTGTGCACGGGACAAAGCCGGTCGGGTCATCGAGCACAAGCTTTGCGACGTTCTCTGGATGAAATCCATCTACGTCTTTGCGCGGATCAAGCGCGCGCACGATTGCTGCTTCGTCGATATGCGGCGGCGGCGGTGACTGAACAAGGATCCCATGAATGTTCGAGTCGGCGTTCAATTCTTCGACACGGTCGAGTAGTTCGTTCTGAGTGGTCGATGCCGGTAATTCTAATTTCAATGAGTGCAATCCAAGCTCGCGACACATTTTGTCCTTTGAGCGCACATAAGTGCCCGACGCTGGATCATCGCCAACGAGAACCACAGCAAGGCCCGGCGTGGCGTCTTTTGCTTTTAGTTCCGCGATCTCGCGGCGAAGGTCGAGATAAACTTTCTCCGCAATCGCGCGTCCATCGATTAAATTTACCATAGGGATGCAACTTCAATGTCATTCCGAGCGAAGTCGAGGAATCCCGTTGCAAAACCGAAAGGCAGATTCACGGGATCCTTCGACTTCGCTTCGCTCCGCTCAGGATGACACAAAAAGCCTAGCGCATCTCAACGAGCGACATCATCGCGTTTTGCAAACGCAAGCGCTCCGCTTCAAACTCCTCCACTGTGGTTGTCAATCTTACTCGATGCGCCCGACCAAAAATCACACGCACTTTTGCGAACGGACGCGGCAAAATGAAACCGTCCCAGCTGTTCACTCTCCAGCAGCTGGAATATTCCATATTGATCGGCACCACAGCTGCACCGGTTTGTTGCGCGAGAAAAACAATGCCCTGCCCGAGCTCATAGGCTGGCCCGCGTGGACCGTCTGGCGTGATCAAAACGTCCTGGCCCGACGCGAGCACATTCTCAAGCTCCCGCAGCGCGCTGGCACCGAGACGTGAACTGGAACCCCGCACGACATCAAAACCGAAGCGTCGCGTCAAATCGCTGATCAAATCGCCGTCCCGGCTGGCGCTGATTAGCCCGGCTCCGGGCCGTTGCGGCAGAAACTTTTTTAAAACGAATGAAATCAAAAGCAACCGGTTGTGCCAGAGCGCGGCGATGTAATTTTCCTTCACCGGTTTGCCGACCACGTCTGCGCGGTCGTCGATTTCGAAACGGAGGGTGCACGCCCAAACTTTCAGCAACCGAAATCCAAACGCGATCAACCATCGCGCGAGACGTCCCTGGATCTTCAACTTTTCTTTCGCGCGGTTTTAGTGGACGCCTGTTCCCCCCAGCGATAGGCCGCCTGGGTGGGCAAACCGATTTGATCGAGAATACGCCAAACCACTGTGTCCACGACTGCGGTGACGGATCTGGGACGACTATAGAATGAAGGAATCGCCGGCAGCACGATGGCCCCAGCCTCGAGCAACGTCACAACGTTCCGTGCGTGAATTAAGTTCCATGGCGTCTCCCGCGGGACGAGAATCAGTTTCCGGCGTTCCTTCAAGAAAACATCCGCGGCGCGCAACAGTGCGCTGTCGCTGCAACCCGAGGCGACTCGTCCCAGCGTAGCCATCGAACAAGGGACAACCACCATCGCGTCGAAACGCGCTGAGCCGCTGACGAATGGCACGTTCATGTCATTTTCGGAATGCTGCGAGACATTTGCTGGGATCTTGAAATCATCGAGCTCCTGCATTGCAACCTGAGTCGCAGGCGCGCTCATGACCAGATGAACCTCGTGAGCAGCACAATCGATCTGCGCAAGCAACCTTTGCAGATAGATCGCTCCGCTGGCGCCGGTAGCGGCAATTACAAGTTTCATTGACCTGTCGTCATTCCGAGCGGAGCGAAGCGTAGTCGAGGAATCCCGCGAAGCAACCGAGGGATAACTCCACGGGGTCCCTCGACTTCGCTCGGGATGACGCAGTGACGCGCATGCTCTGGCGTATCACAATTTCGACAAATAATACGGCAGCATGTCGCGCCAGTAGTTCCAATCGTGGCCGCGCCATTTTCCATCGTCGAGCCAGTGTTTTACACCCTTGGAATTCAAGATCTCAGACAAGCGATAGGATTCGTGGCGTGTGTTATCCCATTCACCTGTGCCAAGAATAATGCTCATGTGATTATATTTCCATGGGTCGGGCACATTCGGCAGGTATTCGTAAGGGCTGTTGAAATAAATGTTGTCGTCATGATAGCCGTCGAAAAATGAACTGATATCAAACGAGCCGCTTAAACTGATGAAATGACTGACGGCGTCTGGATGACGAAAAGCGATATTCGCAGCGTGATATGCCCCAAGGGAGGCCCCGCAAACCGCCACGCGATGCGTTGAGCATTCGCGGCGCGCGAGATCGAACACGTCGCGCACGATCACGTTTTCATACGCGTTATGTGTGCGCATCCGATCGGCTGGATGAATCGATTTATTGTAAAAACTTTCCAGATCGATGGCGTCCGGGCAATAAACCGTGACTCTGCCAGCATCGACATAGCTGCTCACAGAACCGACCAAGCCAAAGTCCTTGTTTTGGTAATAGCTGCCGAATGAAGTCGGAAAGAGAATCAGCGGTAATCCACCGCCGTTTCCGAAGGCGAGCATTTCAAATTCGCGGCTCAACCACGGTGTGTACCATTTGATGTAACGTTCGTTCATTGAAAATAGTTCGTCCATCTTGGTTGCGAGACGGGCAAATCGCAAGCCCGGCTACAGACGAGTACGCCTAGCCTGTGGACTTGAGAGGCTTGCGCTACATTTGATTTTCGGCGAAGCGTCTCGTTTTTCTATGCCCAAGCATACGCTTACTGGAAACATTAAACGGCACCGTGCGTTTCCGTCGAAGGTTCTCGGAAACCGGCGCGACGTTCTCGTTTATTTGCCCCGCGGCTACGGGCATCTCTTCCGACGGCGTTATCCCGTGCTCTATCTGCACGACGGCCAAAATGTTTTCGACGCGGCGACTTCGTTTTCGGGCGTGGAGTGGGGTGTGGACGAGACAGCGCAACGCTTGATCAAGGAGAACCTTATCGAACCGCTAATCATCGTGGCAGTTGCCAACATGGGCGAAGAACGTGTTCACGAATACGCTCCTACGCGGGGAGTGATCGATGCCAAAGGAAAACGCAAGAGGCGCAGCAAGGGTTTAGCGCGACAATATGGTCACTTCCTCATAGAGGAACTCAAACCCTACATCGACCGAAAATATCGGACCATGCCCGGTGCGGAATTTACCGGATTAGGCGGTTCGTCTCTGGGCGGTCTCGTAACGCTTGCGATTGGAATTTTGTATCCGCAGGCTTTCCGTCGACTCATGGTGATGTCGCCATCAATCTGGTGGGACGATTTCGCAATTTGTCGGCTCGTCGATTCTATCGAGCAGAAGCCACCATTGAAAATCTGGCTTGACACCGGCACAGCCGAACCTGGTTGGGAACAGGCGCGAGAGCTACTCAATCGTCTCGTTGAGAAAGGCTGGAAACTTCACAAGGATCTTCAATACATGGAGGCCCAACGCGCTGATCACAGCGAAGCAGCCTGGGCTGCGCGCGTTGAACCGGCCCTGCGGTTTTTATTTCCGCCGGCAAAATAAAATTGTCACCTTCCCACCGGCGGAACCGGCGGGTTCGGCGGCAATGGTTCCGGAGGCGGTGTGGGGCTTGGCGGAGTCGGCTTTGGCGGTGAGGGAGTCTCTGGCATTGTTGTCTCTCTAAAGAATCGTCTTTACTGCAACCATTTGCCGTAAATTTGGTAGATGCGAACGAAACCTCCAATGAAATCCCAATCTTTTTGGTACGAAAAAGAGCAAGTACCGGGGGACCAAGTCAGCTCGCGCGGCGATTCGGGATGATTAGGATCGTAGACAAGATAGCGTTCGACTCCTGGATTCGGAGAAACAGATTCTCGTTTATACACCAGAACAGCGTGATTAATGCTGAGACGAGGGTAGGTGGTGAGAAAACCGACGAATAACTCGCCGCGCGCCAAAGCTGCATTGAGGTTGTCGTGGGTTTCCTTGTGGTAGCTAGAGTCGTGCTCGAAAAGCATTCGGTAATTTCCGAGCCGAAAGTAAGTCGGCCAGCCAAGGCCGATATTTCTTCGCACAACTTCGCGGCGGGCATCGCTCATTGCGCGCAGGTTGGAGTAGCCCGGGAAGACGACGCGCTGATTTGTTGGCAATCGCTTTTCCCAAGCCGCCCGACGGGTGACATTTCGAATGCGAGCGGCCAACGCATCGTCGTCCAATGGCGGGGCATGCGGATCGAAGCGCGCGAACTTATGAAACTGCATCGCCGTACGGCATAGGACAAAACAGCGGCGAGTGTACCTTTTCGGCTCTCCCTTCTCTCTTTGCCGCCGCAAATAGGGATGACCTTCGCGATACTCGAAGACGGTTGCGTTGGCGAAGCCGACCGTATCGCGGTCGAAACGAAAATCCGACGCTGTCGCGCTGCTTCGTAGAAGCAGGAAAGCTACGAAAGCGCCGAGCTGCCAAAAACCTGCCGCTGTAAGTGAACTGCTGGAAATCATCTCAGGAATGCGTCCGTCGTTTCACTGCAAGGGCTTGTTGTAGGCTTGGTAAACGCGAACGAATCCACCGATGAAGTCTATGTCTTTCTGATAAGCAAAAGCACATTCACGAGGCGACCACGTTAGTTCACGCGGCGCTTCGGCATGGTTTGGATCATAAACGAAATAATGTTCGAGTTCGTCTCCGGAGCGACTTTTTTTCCGGCCGTAAATGAGCACTGAGTGGTTTATACTCATTTTTGGATAAGTTGTAAGAAACGCCACGAATGTGTCACCACGCGCGAGGGTGGCATCGAGGTTCTGGTGAGTTTTCTCCTGATATCCTTTACTTTCCAGAAAGACCATGCGGATATTGCTCGGCCGAAAATAACTCATGAAGCCGCTGCCGATATTGTCCTCGAAGACTTGAGTGCGTGCTTTGCTTATCTCACGTAGATTCGAGTAGCCTGGAAAGACCATTCGCTGATTTTCCGGCAATGCTTCGAGCCAAGGCGTCCAGCGCGCGACAGCACGAATGCGCTTTGCGAGTTCCTGATCGTTTAACGAAACGCCGTATGGATCGAAACGGGCGAACTTATAGAACTGCATAGCCGTGCGGGTCATGACGAAGCAACGGCGAGTATAGCTGTTGGCAGGATCACTCGCTTCCGACTTGGGTCGGAAAAACGCGATCCCGTCCCGGTATTTCAGCACGGTGGCGTTTTGAAATGCGAATGTGTCGCGATCGAAGCGGAACCCGGGCTCAGCAGCGCTTGCAGGCGCCGCACTGATCAAGGCGAATGCGCTGAGCCACCAAATACCCGCTAATTTACCCCAGGTTCCGAACATCAGATCAAGAGCGAACCGAGGTTGTGGCGGTTTTGCTTTCGGAGAAAATACCCAAGCGGCGAAACTTTCGATATCGTTTTTCTAACAGTTCGTTTCCTGGGATCCTGGAAATCTCCTCCAGCGCCCGATGCAGAGCTGCGCCAACATTGGCAGCAACAGAATCATAATCCCGGTGCGCGCCGCCTTCCGGTTCGGAAATGATTTGGTCCACTACGTCCAACTTCAATAAATCCTGTGCCGTCAATTTAAGTGCCTCGGCTGCTTCAGCGGCGTGCCGGCGATCTCTCCACAAAATCGCGGAACACGCTTCCGGGCTGATTACGGAGTAATACGCATTTTCCAGGATCAATACATGGTCCGCCACGCCAATGCCCAGCGCGCCACCGGAACCGCCCTCGCCAATGACCGCGGCAATGATCGGCACGCGAAGCCTCATCATTTCGAAGAGATTTACGGCAATTGCTTCTGATATATGACGTTCCTCCGATCCAATCCCGGGAAAAGCGCCTGGAGTATCGATCAATGAAATGACCGGCACGCGAAATTTTTCGGCCAGTCGCATCAATCGCAGCGCTTTGCGGTAACCTTCAGGATGCGCGCAGCCGAAATTGCGCATTACATTTTCTTTTGTGTTGCGACCCTTTTGGTGAGTGATGACCACGCAGCGCTGTGTGCCAAGTGTGGCGAGACCGCAGGGCATGGCTCGATCGTCGGCGAACCGGCGATCTCCATGCAGCTCAATCCAATTTGTAAAGCACCGTTCGATGTAATCCATGGCGAACGGCCGCTGGGTGTGGCGCGCGATTTGCACCCGCTGCCAGGCAGTCAGGTTGCCATAAATTTCCCGGCGCGCTTCACGAAGTTTTTCCTCTACGGCCTTAACGGCCGAATCAAGATCGACATCATGCGCGTCGGAGTGATTTCTTAAGTCCTGGAGGCGCCGTTCCAGCTCAAAGATCGGTTTTTCAAAATCGAGCGGTTGCCATTCCATGGAGATTAAAAAGTTACGAATTAAAAGAGCTACAAGGTCCAGAAACTCGCGGTCATGTCCAATCGTGTCCGTTCTAAGATTGTAACTTCTTAACTCTTCTAACTCTGAAATCAGTCTGTAATCGTGACAGCGGTGCGGTTGTTTACAAGGCTGGTGAGTTCTTCCATATCCGAAGCCGCCAGGCCGAGACCCGCTGGCGGCGGCGGCTGATCTAGATTAGGATGTGCCGAATCCGGCACGGAATACAAAGTATAGGATGGCGCGCCGGCCAGCCGGATCCATCGTGTGCTGCTGAGATATTCCTTGCTGCCGACGCCAACGCGTTTTCCGTCTTTCCAAGCCATGGTTTCGGCAACTTTTGCCGAGATTTTAGCTGGTTGTTTGGCCGGTAACTTTGCTTCACGAACATGATATTGCTTGAAAAACGCGCCGTGATTTAGAAGCACAACGACGTTCGCCTTCCGTTGAAAAACCATCGAGAAATCGGGATTCGAGATGAGCAGGTGATCGCCAATCCGCAGCATGGTCCCGCTCATGTTGTTCATGCGCATGATCAGCTCGGGAGTCGTCTTCAGCTTCCGTGCAATCTTGGCCAGCACGTCTCCGGATTTCACGACGTATTCCGTCTTTTCTGGGGACGGAACACGCGATAGCAGAATCGCGACGTTTGCCTCCCCGAGTAAATCCTTCGCTTCTTCGAGATGTTTTCCAGTGGGGTATTTTTGGATAAATGCGATGAGCGCATCGCGAGCTTCGGTTAGCTTTCCGTCCTGTCGCAGTTGCGCTGCTGCCTGAAATTCGGGGAGACTGATGTCCGGCACGGGCGCCGGCGTAACTTCTCCACGCTGCTCCTTTTTTACTGCAATTTCTTCTTTTACAAAAGTGTTGTAACCAAACCACGCGGCACCACCGAAGATGATCAACGCCAGCAGCAAGACGAAAAGCCACTTCATGGCTGGCAAAACGTCGCCGCGACCACGATGGTAATTCGAGAGTCGCCTCGAACCACAAAACACCAAGGCAATCCAGGATCCATCAGAAGAAGAATCGTCTGCGAGGAATCAATCGCCGCCACTGAAATCCGTTTTGCCTACGAGGCCTCGGTCCCAGATTCGCTCCCTGGAAAGAAGCGATGCCAGAGCCGTCCGATCGTGGGCTCTTCCCGGTTGGTCCAGGTAAAATGGCAATCCTGGCAGTAAAACTCCTTGGGAATAATTTTGAGGGCGCAAAGCACCCCAACCAGCGCAGGAGTCATGAATTTTCGAGTCATCTGTGGATATTCGATATTCGAAGAGCTGCATTGCGGGCACCGGACAAGAGCCGCGGAGATATCGGGATCAGTCGCCTCCCATTCGACCATGAGATTTTGGGCCTTCTCGAAATCAGTGTCTTCAACCATTACTTTCGCATTGGCCTGTGGGCGCGACATGAAGCCAACCTGTTGCAAAGGCGCTTCATTATGAACATCGGCCCGTAACCCCGCATCCTGGAAGCGCCGTTTTAGCTGCCTCGCCTTGGCCGGATCATTAAACGTGGCAATCGTCACCATAAATCTTGTTGCAAAGACAGCACGAACATCGTGTGATCAAACATCAACTAATGGCCAAGTGCAAGATTTGGCGTCACGTCCCTGGCGCAAACCACTTGTAAAGCATCAAATACACGAGCACGCCTGTAATCGAGACGTAAAGCCAGATCGGGATTGTCCAACGCGCTATTCGCCTGTGGCGATCCCATCTGCGGCGAAAAACCTGAACCAATGTGATAATCACCAGGGGCAGCGTCACAAAGGCAAGCAGAACGTGCGAAGCCAAGATCGGAAAGTAAATGGCCGCGATCCACCCCGTATACCCCGAAGATTTTTCACCAACGCTCGCGTGATAAATGATGTAGCCCGTCAGGAAACAGGCTGAGGAGATTACGGCGGTGATCATGCATGCCATATGTCGGCGCCACTCGCCGTGCCGGATGAAGTACCAACCCATTGAGATGAAAATCGTGCTGGTTAAATTCAGGGAAGCATTGATTGCTGGAAGATCGGATATTGATATCACGTTGAACCGTTAAACCGTTACATTGGTCTACCGCTTCGACGCTGCAACGCTTTACTGCCTTCAACGAACACCATGCCGCCCGTCCTCGAACCACCTCAGGTTCGGCCGCTCCGACGACGTCGGAAAGCAGCCTGGGCGCATCGAATCGCCGTAACCTTCGTACGCCTCACGATTGTCGGCGTAATTCTTGGGATCGGTGGCGGTGGTTATTACCTGGCTAAAAGAGGCTTTGGCCGTCAATGGCGCTACCGCGTAGTAGAGGAATTGCGTAAGCGCGGAGTCGAAGCCAGCATCGGGCGTCTGACGCTGGATCCGTTTCGGGGTCTGGTCGCAAAAAACGTACGGATTTTTGATTACAAGAATCGCGAGAACACGCTGGCTCTGATCAGCGAGGTATCGCTCGATATCAATTACGCTGCTCTCATCCATCATGAACCCTTTCTCAACGCGCTCGACGTGCGCGACGCGCAAATCAGCCTTCCATTCAAGACAACGGATGAAAAAGGCGATAGAGCCGTGCTTACCAACTTGCGTGCCCACATCTATTTTCCGCCAGAACAAATTTACGTCAGCCAGGCCGAGGGAATCTTTTGCGGGATTCGGCTTTCTGCGACCGGGCAACTAATCAAGCGCGAGAATTATCAACCGTCGCCTGCACTTTCAGCCGAAGAATGGCAAAGAAGATTATTGATGGCACAGCGCGTGGTGAATGAACTGCAAAGGTTCAGGTTCCCCGGCGCGCCTCCATCGTTACAGATAAAATTCAGCGGCGACGTCGCCGAGATCGAGAAGGCTCGCGTCGAGGCGACCGTCCGCGGCGATCGAGTGCAACGCGGCAGCTACGAAATGACTGACCTTTCTGCGGCAGCAGAATGGAACAACCAGCAGCTGACTGTCGGACATTGCGAATGGGGTGACGGCATGGGCAGTTTTGCCGGGCGCGCTAACTGGAATGTGGAAGGCAGTCGTGCGAATTTCCAAGCGCGCAGCAGTCTGGATTTGAAAGCTTTTCTTGACGCATTCGGACTGCGCGAACCGCTCGCCAGCATTGAATTTCAAGCGCCGCCCGCAGTCGAGGTTTCCGGCTCCGTAAATTTTGGATCAGATCGCTCTAGGCCGAATATCATCGGACACGTCGCCTTTGGCCGATTCACTTACAAGAAAGCTCCGTTTTCCGATCTCACAGCTGACTTTTCGTGGGACGGCGAGCGCACATTGGTCAGGGACCTGCGCCTGCGACATCAAAGCGGTCAGATCCGGGCTGATCTTTTGGATGCACCGGCGGATTTTCGTTTAAACATTGAAAGCACAATAGTGCCGGAGGCGGTGCGTATGATCGTACCTCCGGAGCTAAACGAATTTCTCCGTCAGTGGGAATGGCAACGTTCGCCTGCCATTCGCCTCGCAATTCGGGGACAGGACCACAATCCGGGAACTTGGAAAGGCGATGGAACCGTCATTTTAGGACGAAGTCGATTCCGGGGCACATGGATGAACAGTGCAGATACTAAAATCCATTTTGCGGATGGCGCGCTGACTTGTGAGGATCTGCATGTAACGCGCAATGAAGGCTCCGGTACGGGTTCTTTTACCTACGATTTTAAAAAACACGAGGTACGCATCTCCAATATCAAAAGCTCATTGAATCCTGCCGAGGTAATTTTTTGGATTGATCCAAAAATTTGGAACACGGTGGTGCCATATAAATTTCGGCGCCCGCCTTCCGTGATCGCGAATGGTTTGTATCAATTTCGAGGCGGTAAGAACACACGCTTGGAGATCAAGGTCGAAGGCGCGAACGGCATGGATTACGTCTTTCTTGGAAAGACCTTGCCCTTCGATCGCATCTCCGCGCGGTTGCTCTTCACTAATGATCGATTGCAAATCACCGATCTTCGGGGCGCGCTTCTTTCAGGTATGTTGCGCGGGAACACCGACATTTCACTGGCGAAAAATGATCCGCATTACCGGGCAAATGTTTCGGTAAGCGAGATCAATTTCCCACTACTGACGGACTTGTATTACAACTACGAGACAGCGCACGGCCTGTTAAATGGCACGTACGATTTCAATGGCCTCGGCAGCGATCCGCGCACGATGCGAGGCCGTGGAAAGGTGGAGGTCACTAACGGTGATGTTTTCGCCATTCCGATTTTCGGACCGCTCTCAGGAATTTTAAACCGGATTCTTCCCGGAAGCGGATACAGCATCGCCCACAAAGCAACCGCGAACTTCAAGGTTGATGACGGGATTATTCGTACCGACGATTTCGACGCAGACGGCACACTCTTTAGCATGCTGGGTCATGGTGACATCCATTTTCTCGACGACAAACTCGATTTCAATGTGCGCCTGAACATGAAGGGACCCGGCGTGGTGCTCACACCGATGTACAAACTCTTCGAGTATGCCGGCACAGGGAGTTTGAAGAAGCCGGATTGGCGCCCAGCTGTTTTGAAGGGCCAATAGTGAAGACAAACGAAATGGCGAAACGGACAAACGGCGAAACGGGGCTTTCGCCGATTCGCCCATTCGCCATTTCGCCGACTCATCCTGTTCTTCTGGGCGCGCACATGTCGATTGCTGGTGGCGTCAACATGGCGATTGAGCGCGCGCGCTCGGTCGGGTGCACGGCCATGCAAATATTCGTGAAAAACAACATGCAGTGGTTCGCTCGACCCCTCACCCGCCAAGAAGCCCGAACATTCCTCCAACATCAGCAACGCGGCGAGTTATTATCGGTCTTCGCGCACGCGAATTACCTCATCAATCTCGCCGCCACAAACGGGCAGTTTCACGCAAATTCGATCCGGTCGTTGTCTGAAGAATTGGTTCGCGCCGATCAACTGGAACTCCCATTTTTGGTGTTGCATCCCGGCGCGCACCTCGGCGCAGGCGAAGAAGCGGGGCTCGAAAAAATTGTGGAATCGATTGATCGCGTGCTTTCTGGTCTTCCGAAAATCAAAACACGGATCGCACTGGAAACGACCGCTGGCCAGGGATCATGTCTGGGGCATAAATTCGAGCACCTCGCATACATTATCAGCCGCGTCCGTGAACCCGAGCGATTGTGTGTCTGCCTCGATACCGCGCACGTTTTCGCTTCGGGATATGAAATCGGCAGCCGGGCCTCGCTTCAGAAAACATTCCGCGAATTCGATCGCGTGGTTGGCCTGGATCGTCTCGTAGCAATTCACCTAAACGACTCTAAAACTGCCCGCGGTTCGCGGGTGGATCGACACGAACATATCGGCAAGGGCAAAATCGGACTCCCTGCTTTCCGCTTCATCATGCGCGACCGCCGTTTGCGCAAAATTCCGAAGGTACTCGAAACCCCGAAGGGCAAAGATTTGCGAGAAGATGTGATTAATCTAAAGACGTTGCGCCGATTGATGGAAGGCAGGCATCTTGCCTGATTCGGCCGATAGGCTTCCAGCCTGTCGATTCAACGCGTTGATTCATGATGCGGATTCGACAAGACTGATGCTTGTTGGCCGAGACAGACTGGAAGTCTATCTTTCGCTCAATTGATCAACCGAATCGTGAACGGGTAGCGATAGAACTCCCCCTGACCGGCTTTCACTGATGCGATGATGACGAGTACCGTGTTCAACACCCAAAGCCCGATTAGAATCGGAATGCCTATAAGCACTGCGCAGAGAATCGCCGCGACGGCGTCATAGATCAGCATCGAGATTTGAAAATTGAGCGACTCTTTTCCGTAGGCGTCGATCTCAGGCGAGTCGCCACGTTTCATGAGCCAAACGATAAGCGGCCCCAGAATGTGGCCCAGGAAATGAAAAAACAATCCCAGTAACGCGCTGGCATGACACAGGACACACCACGTTCGGACGTCAGATGAAGTGGATGGAGACGGCGGAGGTGTTTGATCCATATCTATCCTTTCGCTTGCCTATCACAACGACTGCCTGCTGGCCGCCACAAGAGCAAGGAAAAAGATTCAACTATACCGCTTTAGCCCGCTCGATGTGTGCGCCTAGCTCGCTCAGTTTTTCATCGAGATGTTCGTAACCGCGGTCGATGTGATAGACGCGACTAACCTCCGTAACCCCGTCAGCCTTCAAACCTGCAAGCACCAGAGCGGCCGATGCACGAAGGTCGCTGGCCATCACCGGTGCTCCGAGAAGACAATCCACGCCATCGATCAATGCTGTCGCACCCTCCAATTGCACTTGCGCGCCCATGCGTTTCAGCTCCGCCACATGCATGTAACGCTGCGGAAAAACATTTTCGGTCACGGAACTAGTGCCTTTGCTGGTGGAAAGAAGCGCGCACATTTGCGCCTGCATATCGGTGGGGAAACCGGGGTACGGCGAGGTCGTTAACTCCAGCGCGCTCGCGGTTCCGTTGGGCAGGATTGAAATGGCATGATCTCCGATCTCCATCGGGAAACCGCATTTCGCCAGCACCTCAGTGATCGCGCGAAGATGCTCTGGTTCCACTCGTTTAACGGTGACTCCCTTCCCGGCAATCGCACCTGCAACGAGGAATGTTCCCGCTTCAATCCGGTCTGGAATCACCCTATGTTCGGCCCCGTGCAACTCAGGCACGCCTTCAATGATGATTCGCCGCGTTCCTGCGCCCTCGATCTTCGCGCCCATTTTGTTTAGGAATGTTGCCAGATCCACGACCTCTGGCTCCTGAGCGGCTCCTTCAATGACAGTAACGCCTTCGGCCAGGACGGCTGCCATCATCACGTTATCTGTACCAAGAACCGTGGGGCCGAATTTACCCTGGATGTTGATCACTGCACCGGTCAATTTCGGGGCAAAAACCTTGATATCGCCGCCCTCCACACGCACCGCGGCGCCAAGCGCTTCAAAACCTTTGAGGTGCAAATCAATTGGCCGATCACCGATGACGCAACCGCCGGGCAAGGCGACGGTCGCTTCCTTGCAACGGCCCAGAGATGGCCCAAGGACACAAACCGAAGCCCGCATCTTGCGCACGACATCGTACGGCGCAACCGAGTGGATCTTTTCTGCCGTGACGGTTACGGTCCCGCTGGCGCGTTCCACCTGCGCGCCCAAGTGAGTTAGAATTTGGAGCATGTAGTGCGTATCACTCAGGTCGGGCACGCCGTGAACGATACAAGGCTCTCGAGTGAGCAACGTTGCGGCCAGGATCGGCAGCGAAGAATTCTTCGAGCCGCTGACCTTGATAGACCCGGAAAGCGGATGGCCGCCGTGGACGAGGATCTTATCCATACCTGGCAAAAAGGAATCGTGTCACGCCGTTATAATCGTTTTTTGAACAAATGTCTCGGTAATTTTTTTCCGCCAGAGCCGAAAGAAGCCCCTCGCTTTGACCGAGCCCTATTTCCAAAGCCAGCATTCCACCAGCCCGGAGCCGCGATGGCGCCTGTTCAATCAGCCCCTGCACCAACTCATCGCCTCGTGTACCGGCGAACAATGCAACTTCCGGATCATGCAATACTTCGCGTGAAAGGAGCTGCCGGTCCTGGGTCGAGACGTAGGGAAGATTCGCGACTATCAGGTCGAAAGCTCCCTCGACATTTTCGAGCAGACGGCTTTTCAGAAACCGGACTCGATCGCTCAAGTTGAGCCTAGCGGCATTTTCTTGAGCCAGAGCGAGCGCGTCATCGGAAATATCGACGGCCATGATCTTTGCCTCAGGAAATTTCGCAGCAAGGCTGAGCGCGATAACACCGCTACCGGTGCCAACGTCGAGGATCGCGGATTGCGGATCGCCAATTGCTGATTGGACAAATTCGACAAGCTGCTCCGTTTCCGGTCGCGGAACCAGCGCGCGTCTGTCGCAGAGAAAAGTGAGTCCGCAAAATTCCACAGTGCCTAACAAGTGCTGGAGCGGCTCGCCTTCGCTACGACGCTTCACCAACTCTCGCAACGGCCCGAGTTCTGTTTCAGTTAATTTCCGTTCGAAATCCAGATAGAGCTCGATTCGTTTCCGCCCAAGAACGTACGCCAACAAGTGCTCCGCATTGAGTCGCGGATTCTCAATGTTGCGCTTTTTGAAATACGCAGCCGTGGCTTGTAACACTTCCAGAACGGTCATACGCGTTCGGTGTCATTCCGAGCGAAGTCAAGGAATCTCGTTGAGCTATCGCAAACTTACCAACACGGGATCCCTCGACTTCGCTGCGCTTCGCTCGGGATGACAGCTTAAGCCACAGCCGATTCTTTCAAGCGCTCCGCCACATCGGCGGCTTGCAACGCGCTGATCAGTTCGTCGAGATCGCCGTCAATTACGTGATCGAGGTTATGAAGCGTCAAGCTGATGCGATGATCAGTCACCCGGTTCTGAGGGAAATTGTAAGTCCGAATTTTTTCCTCGCGCCCGCCGGTACCGATCTGGCCGCGGCGTTGTGCACTGTATTTTTCAGCTTCTTCGCGCTGCTTTCGCTCCAGCAAGCGCGCTCGCAAGATCGAGAGTGCTCTTTCCTTGTTCTTGATCTGACTGCGGCCCTCCTGGCAACGCACGATGGTGCCTGTTGGAATGTGCAACACTTGCACGGCGGAATCGGTCGTGTTCACGCCTTGCCCGCCGGGGCCACCAGAGCGCGAGACTTCAATTCGCAAATCTTCTGGCTTCAATTCAAGATCGACGTCTTCAGCCTCGGGTAACACTGCGACCGTGGCAGTTGATGTGTGGATGCGACCCTGCGCCTCCGTCGCAGGCACACGCTGCACCCGGTGAACGCCGCTTTCGTAGCGGAGCTTACGAAAAACCGATTCGCCCGAAACGCGGAAGATCGCTTCCTTAAATCCACCGAGCTCCGACGGACTCGATTCGAGGTCCTCTGTTTTTAGGCCGGCTGATTCCGCGTAGCGATGGTACATTCGGTAAAGGTCGGCGGCGAAAATGGCCGCTTCGCTTCCGCCCGTTCCGGCTCGGATTTCTACGATCGCGTCGCGGTCTTCATTTTCATTCAGCGGCAGCAACGCAATCTGAACTTCGCGTTCGAGATCGGCTACCCGCTTTTCGAGCTCAGGAATCTCGTCGTCAGCGATAGCCGCGATTTCAACATCCCCTGACATTGCCAGCTCGCGGTTGTCGTCCAACTGCTTGCGCGCAGCTTCGAGCTCTTCCCATTTCGCCAGCACTTGTTTGATGCTCGCGTGCTCCCGCATGATCGCCTTTGCCCGTTGGCGATTGGAAAAAAGCGCCGGATCGGCAATGTCACGCTCAAGTTGATCGAAGCGCTCGCGTTTCAGTTGAATAAGAGAGTTAAAGTCCATGTTTGTAGGCCCGAAAGCATTCGGGAGTTCGATACAGCCGGGATTGCCGCTCCCGGCTACAGCTCAGCTAAGCTTTCTTTTCAGCCCGCGCGGCTTTGGTGCTGCCGTAGCGGCGGGCAAATTTCTCGACGCGCCCGGCCGTATCCACGAACTTCTGTTCGCCGGTGAAAAAGGGATGACAAGCAGCGCAAATACCGATCTTAATATCGCGGCGCGTGGAGCGGGTGTGATACACCGCACCGCATGCGCACACAATATCGGTTTCGTAATACTCTGGATGAATACCCGTCTTCATCTTTGGAAAGGAGCGCGGAATCTACTCGTGCAACGAACTCTGCGCAAGCGATGAAATCCTCAGATCCGTTGCTGAAAGCGTGGGACAAAACAGTGGCACAAAAGCGCGATGCTGCCGCCATTTCTGCAACGAGCGGCGAAGTGCTCCAGACGTTTGGCGAGATCGAACAGCGCGCGCATGATTTGTTGAAAAGGATTGAAGTCTTTCGCGAAGGCGATGTTCTCGGTGTCCAAATCGGCAACCACGAAGATTGGCCAGCGGTTTTGATCGCTTGTTTGCGGAATCACTTGGTTGTTCTCCCTCTGGAACTGTCGATCAGTGAGCAACAGCGCCGCGACGCTCTCAAGATTTGCGGGGCAACAGCTCTAGTGTCGGTCCTTCCAAGTGGAGGCTCACCAGAGATCATTCGGCTGAGAACAGCTGACGCTACATCAGACTGGGGCGGACGACGTCCGGTCCTGTTAAAATTAACCTCTGGCACCACAGCCACACCGCGCGCCGTTCGCTTTCGCAGCGAACAGCTTCTGGCCGATTGCAATCAGATTTGCAACACAATGGAAATTGCCGATGCCGATTTGAATTTCGGCGTTATCCCAATCTCGCACTCCTATGGGTTCAGCAACCTTCTTACACCGCTGATTGCGCGCGGTGTTCCACTTGTCATCAGCCGCGACAGGACTCCCCGAGCCATTCTCGCCGATCTTGCCCGTAGCAACGCAACCGTTTTCCCAGGAATGCCTGTTTTCTATCAAGCACTTTGTGAAATGGAACAAATCCCCCAGCTACCGCAGCTTCGGCTTTGCGTCTCTGCCGGCGCACCCCTCTCGACTGTGGTTGCGAAGAAATTTCGGGAAAAGTTTAATCTGCAAATCCACTCATTTTACGGTGCATCGGAATGTGGCGGGATTTGTTACGAAGGCGAAGCGACTAGCCCGAGCGAAGGATTCGTAGGCCAAGCCATGAAAGGCGTCAATCTTGAAATGGTCGATCCAAGGGCCTCAGCGACCCAGGTTCGTGTGCGCAGCGCTGCTGTGGGCGATGGCTATTTCCCGGAACCGGATAAGGAAAAATTGGGCGATGGAATATTTGTTCCGGACGATCTATTGGCACGATACGGTTCTGGATTCAAAATCGTCGGTAGGATCTCGGATGTGATCAACGTCGCGGGAAAAAAAGTGAACCCCGCAGAAGTGGAAGCGCATTTGCTGCGCTTCACTGGCGTGCGGCAGGCGGTCGTTTTCGGACGGGAATCGGCATTGCGCAATGAAGAAGTAGCGGCGTGCGTAGTGGCGACACCAGACGTTAGCGAGACTGATCTCCTGCAGTTTTGTCGCGGTGCGCTGAGCACCTGGCAGGTGCCAAAGCGGATTTTCATCGTGGACGCAATCCCGGCGAATGAACGGGGAAAAATCAGCCGGCGCGAGCTTTCGCAATGGTTGGCAACGGATCGCGAGAGATCCCAATTGCCGTGATTGGGTGCTTGATAAAGCCTTTACATGCGGTTTGCTTACGACGAGAGGAATATTATGCGGAAATCATCCGGCGAGCCCAAGTCAATAGAAGCTGAATTCGAATCTGCGAATAGCGAGGAGCGCGAGGAAACGGAAGGGTCAGACGTTCCGCAGCGGGATGAACCACCCCAAGACGCCGCTACAAATGCGGAAGGCGCTCAGTCCGACGATTGGTGGAGCGCATCACCACAAGCGGCCGACTGGAGCGAACCTGCCACGGGCGATCCGGCCGAAGGCGTTATTCCCTCAAAGGAGCCTCCCACAGCCGATGTTTATTTCTGCGGTCACACGACCTTCTTTCCGTTGAATCGCGCACTGCAAGCGATCTCAAAGGAGAAGCTCACAGGCTTGCTGCGATCATTTTGGGACCAGGAGCCAATCGATCTTTTGGTGCGCGATGGCGAAATCATCTTTGTCACAAGCCGGGACCCGGAGTTTTATTGCCCGGAGACTCCGGCGTCTCTCGCCGATGTCGATGTAGTAAGCGTTGCCAGGGCACGCGACCAACAGAGACAAACTGGAACACCATTCGTTCTCACTCTTGCTCGCGAGGAATCGATAGGTCGGGAGTTGGCGGTGGATCTGATGCAGCAATATGGGCAAAAGCTGTTCTCTCAGCTTTGGGTGGCGCCGCGCGTGTGGATCATGTTTGAAAAGAATCCCGAGCTGTTAACGAACGCTGAGGATGTGCCCGGGGAGCCGAATGTCCGCGACTGGGCATTGGAGACCTTGCGTCTTGTTGAGAATATCGATGAGACCGCTCACTTCGAACCGGCATCGATTCCAGCTTATACAAAAGATGGCTTCGAGCGTGTCCAAAAACTGAAGCTGACTTCTGATGAGGCGCAGTTCGCCTCCCAATTCAATGGCAGCCGCTCATTGCAGCAGATCGCGAAGAATCTGCGACTCGATTTGAAATCTGCGCGGCAGATGCTCTTCCGCTTTATCGCCCTTGAAATAGTGGAATGCTGGCCGGCCAACACGGCGGCGAAACCCGAACAGCAGAGCATCTTCCAGCGTTTTAGGCGAATGGCGCGACCTGGCCGCTAGTACCTCCCGAACGCATCGGGGGTCATGAAGAGAAAAGTTCTGGTTGTCGACGTCGGCGGCACACACGTAAAACTGCTGAGGTCGTCTCGCGAAGAGCGTTCATTTCCTTCCGGTCCGCGACTCAAACCGCAACAACTGGTCGCAAAACTTAAGGAAACCGTGCGCGGATGGAAGTTTGACCGCGCCTCCGTCGGTTTCCCCGCGCCGGTGCGTAGGGGACGAATCGCAAAAGACCCGAAGCATTTGGGCAAGGGATGGGTTGGTTTCAATTTTGCCAGAGCGCTGGGAATACCCGTGCGCGTTGTCAACGATGCGGCCTTGCAGGCGCTGGGGAGTTACCACGGTGGCCGCATGCTCTTTCTGGGACTCGGCACTGGCTTGGGTTCCGCGTTGTTGTGGGACAAAACTTTGATGCCGCTTGAACTTGGCGATCTGCCGTATCGACGCGAACACATCATTGAAAATTACCTTGGCATTCCAGGTCTCGCGCTTTTAGGCGAAAAAAAATGGAAGCGAGAAGTAGCGTACGCAGTTACCCAGTTAGGAAAATCGTTTATTGCCGATTATGTCGTTCTTGGCGGCGGTCTTGTTCACCGTTTCACTCGTTTGCCGAAAGGAACGGAACGCGGACAAAACGAGAATGCGTTCCTTGGAGGAGTCCGTTTATGGGAAACCAAAACCCGTACACGCGAACTGAAGTGGCTCGTCCTGTGACAAGAACGTTGAGCGTTGGGAGCTGAGCGTTCGGCATCTGCTTCCGCCATTGAAGTGCCAGGGAGGGGACTCGAACCCCTAAGGATTTCTCCACCAGATCCTAAGTCTGGCGCGTCTGCCAATTTCGCCACCCTGGCATGCTTGGTTTACAGTGACTTACGCATAATCGCAGCTCGGAATTTCTTGCGTGTGCTAGAGTTACGGCGTGCAAGGAATTGAAATGCCGCGAAATGGCGGCTCTGCTACCAGCGCAGCTGAACCTGACGAAATCTCTGAAATTTCCGACGATGTAAACCATCGCGCGCAGTTTACGCTCGCGCGAGATTCCCGCAATCGCCGGGTTCGCGGGTGGTGATCGATTCCTTAGATTATGGGTACGAAATCTCTGATTTACTCAAGTTCTGCTTACGCGTCTTGCGTAACGCATATTGCGTAATCGAGCAAATGCCTTCCAAGACCACAGTTGATTAAAACGACACGGTAATAAACAAGAGGCGCTAATTGGTCAGACGCGCCAGACTTACACTCTGGAAATTCAGTGTGGATGTTCGAATGGGGTTGAACTGCGTCGGCGATTATGCGTTTCAGGCAAGTGACTTGAATCACTGATCCGGCGAGTTGTTTTGATTTCAGATGTCACGACGTCTTAATGCTGAGGCGCCTGCGACTCTCTACAAACGGTCAAAATGCAGCCGTATTCATTTCACTAGGGTTGCAAATCGCATCGAG
>JBKPOB010000082.1:0-13636 GCA_046732875.1 Verrucomicrobiota bacterium
ATGTGATTGTATGGCCGTTGACCAGGGGTGAGAGTCGCTAACCAGATTGTAATCGCGGCAAGTGAATTCATCGCTTGTCCGGTTCTATGCTAATTGGGGTCGGATGATCCGGGATGCTGGCGTTGCCAGAATAATCGTCTGGAGGTTCGGCCTGCTCCGACTTGTCACGCTGCCGTTCAGATAAGATCAATCGTTTTTGCAAAGCGGTCCCGTTTGTGACACAAGTGGTCCCGAACTGTCAACCAATAAAAATCTATTTTTTGGAACGTGCTCCCTCCTGTTTCCGTAGAACTCTGCGTAGCCACGTACCAACGTGAGTCTTTGCATATCCCACCGAAGTTTGGCGTACCCGAAATCTGTTAAACGGAGTTTTGGGTAGCGGATGGTTACGGCTTCTTCTGTTCCCTAGCGTGCTCGGTGGATTGACTGGAGCATTGCTTCTGAGTCATACTGGTAATCGCAACTTCATAGGGTTCGTGCCGTGGCTGGTGTTACTGGCGACGACTATTATTGCGTTGCGGCCAATCCTGCTGACCGCCACCTGGTTCTAAAACTTTCCGTAAGGTGGGAACCAGTGGGGCGGGCAAAACCGAAACCTCTATTTGTAAGGGGGAGTAATCACCTATGAAAAGGCTAACTGTAACTACAGCGATTTTCATTGTACTCGTTGGTGCTGTTGTTTCTCGCGGAGAGAATCTGGATAGAATCTCGGCTGCGACCGGAGTTCCCGTCGAAACGCTGCAAACCGAGAGGGCTTCGACCGGCCTTGGCTGGGGTGAAATAGAGAAGGCGCACTTGTTAGCTAACGCCACTGGACAGAGCTTCGACAATGTCGTCGCACTGGACCAGTCGGGACAAGGCTGGGGAAAAATTGCGCACGATAGCGGCTTGAATCTCGGCAAGCTGGTAAGCAACGCGAACCGCTCAAGCCGGGCAGCATCGCATGCGAAGAACACGCAGACCGTTCACGGTAAGAGCAGCATCGTTCACGGGAAAAGCGCTACAAAGACTGGCCGTGGCCACAGTAGTAAAATGACTACAACACGAGGTATGAGCCGCGGCTCGAGTTTCAGATCTGCCCATACGGGCTTCCATAGCACGCGCGGAATGGGCGGTATGGGACATGGCATGGGCGCCGTGGGTCATGGCCGGTAAAGGGTACAACCCGTTTAGCTCTGTTGAAAGGCTGTGCGACCCAAATGACTCAGACGTCGGTCGCGGCCCAGAATTTCCTGAACGCGTTGGGCCAGCTGCGATCGATAACGCTTTTTCTGGCGGCCGCGCCCATGCGTTCTCGCAACGCGGCATCTGTTACAAGCGAACGGATAGCTCGCGTGAAATCATCTACATCGCGTGATCGAGTGATAAAACCGTTGGTTCGGTCTTCTACCAATTCCTTGGGCCCACCGGAATCAGAAACAATGACTGGCACGCCGCAAGCCTGCGCTTCCAGAATGACATTGCCGAATGTGTCGGTGGTGCTGGGAAACACAAAAATATCAGCTGAGGCGTACGCGGTCGCCAATTCCTTCCCCGTAAGATAGCCGGTAAAAACCGCCTCCGGCAGGGATTGCGCCAGCTTCTCAGAGTACGGGCCGTGACCGACAACAAAAAGCTGCACCGGCACTCCGTCATCGCGTAATCGGCGATAGGCGTCTGCCAAAACGTCGAGATCTTTTTCCCGGGATATCCGGCCGACATAGAGCAACCGGATTTGGCCGTTGGCAGCAGCAAATTTCTCCCAGAACGCCGGCTCGCGTCGTGCTGGTGTGAAAAGCTCGATATCGAGACCGCGCGGAAGAATTTTAAGTTTCGCGGGATCGAAGCCACGTTTGATCCAGCTTTGTCGATATTCTTCGGAGTTAACGAAAACGGTGTCGAGCTGACCATAGAACCAATGCATGTAACGCCATGCGACGCTTTCCAGGAAGCTGTCCTCAGTAAGAATCCGGACGTACTGGGGAAAATCAGTGTGATAAATGCCGCTCGTTTGCAGATTGAGCATTTTGGCTGCAAGCAATGCGGTAAGTCCGACCGGCCCAGGCGTGCTGATGATGATCTCAGTAAATTTTTCCCGCTGGATGTAATCGAGCATCTGGAGAATCGGCGGAAAACTCAACTTTTGGAGCTCATATTCGGGCAATTCAAATTCGCCGATTGGCGGGAAATTTTTGATTGGAATATCATCGACGTGCAATTCGCTGCTGGAGACCACCACCACCAGTTCCTTTCCGGCTTCGGCGCCCGCTGCCGTCATCTTATGGATGGTCGTAGCGACTCCGTTAACGTCTTCCAGGGTGTCAGTGAACCAGGCGCGTTTGCGGTTTTGCAACGCGACCGGAACTTCGCCGGTCAATTGGAGAAAGATGGTCCGCAGCCATTTTCGGGAGGGCGCCTGACTATGAAATCCGTAGATGTAGGGCGTTAGAATGACCAGGATCGGTGCAATCGCGCTGAGAGCTTGCATGCTCTCGACCATGTTGCCGCTGCGGATCTGCTGAACAAATTTTTGGAAGAACCGAAACGTGAGCTGCTCGGCTACCATGTTCGCCATGAGAAATGTGCGGCGCTCCGGCTCGCTGACTCCGTTTAATTGCGCGGCTAGTTTCGCTTTCACCTCCGGTTGCCCGAAATAACCTGAAAGTTCTTTCCAGAGCGACACGTTTGCGGGCTTGACGAAGTCGAAGATTTTTCCCGACAAAACGCCCTGCACGATAAATTCCATTTTTTCCTTGAGAGTGAATTCAGTCGGCGCGCGGCCTTCCATGAACCGCGAAAACATTTTTTCCACCAAGGCAGCACCCGGCCCGAGCTTTTCATTGAAGCGATCCTGGATGAAGCAGGCGACCGTGTTATAAAAACCGTGGGAAAGTGCCAGCGGCGTGCCGCCGTGGCCGTGCGCATTGCAGTCGCCACTGCGGACATGTTTGAGAAATTTTTCCACGCATTCTGCAGGAGGCGTTTCCGTAAAAGCCGAGGCCGCGAATTGCCCGCCGTGATCATCCGAGCCACCAACAAAAATCTTCTTCCATGGCTCTGAGTGTGTAGGCGCCAGATTATGGCGATTCGCGAGCGCCTCGATTTTTTCCGGCGTCAGTTGTTTGAACAGCGTCTGGGCCAGATCGCTTAGAAGTGCGTCGCGCAAACCGTTGATGCCTTCGAAATGCTTGAAAAGAAGAATGAGCAACTCAAGATGACGCGAATCAAGTTTACCGTTGATGCTGTAAAGGGGATGCGCAACCGCGTGCGCGACCTGGGCGGCCTGCAAGTAGCGTTGCAGCTCAAAAATATTTTCGCGCACCGCATCGATCTCGCGGTGGTGGCTCTCCGAAATTCCCCAAACGAGAATATGCAGCTTGCACGCATCGTTTGGAAAATAGGTGGTGACTTGTTCGCTGATAAAAGTGCGAGGCCGGTCACTGATTTGCAGGCAGCCCTCGATGGTATCGTGATCGGTAATCGTGACGTAGTCCATTCCCCGTTCGAGCAATTTTTCGTAAAGTTGTTTCGGGTCGGAATAGCTGTCGGGAAAATCGAAACGGCGGAAGAGCCATTCTTCCGAGCGCGCACTGTAGCGCGAATGAATATGAAGATCGCACCTGCTCACATCTACATTCCCCGTCTCAATCTTTGTTGCGCGATCCAGTCCTGGTATGTCGTGGCGGTCCGCGACCCAATCGCCCTTTCGATCATACCCGTGACTTGCCGCCAAATCGTCGGGTGCGAATAATCGGGTGGATGGATGCTAATGCGCAACAGTGGATTGTGTCTTAGAAATCGAAAGAGCGTCGCGTTGCATGTTCTGCTAAGCCCGCGCCGCCAACTTCTTCGAACGCTGTAAACAATCGATCGTGCGGCGAACTCGCTACCCGCCCGAAGATCACAAACCTTATGCAGCCGTGTGGTGTATTCCATTCCCGCATCGCGCGCGGCGCGTTCGGCTTCTTTGCCGAGCAGCCATGCCGGAGCTACAAAACCCAACGGCTTGAGTCCGGACGATCGAAATTCATCTCGTGCAGTTGTAATGCGGGATAGCGCTTCATCGTAGCGCAGGTCGTAGAACTCGCCTTCTTGTTCCGTGTAGAATCTTGTCAGGAATCTGTCACGCAGGTTCTCGTTTGCACTGCACGGGCGTTCATGAAAATAGCCGTGAATGACAACTTCATGACCGTCGGCTTCCAAACCGCGAAGCCACGACACAAATTGCCGATCCTTTGTAAAGAGTCCCTCATGATGATAATCCGGCACGACCAAGAGAGAACAGATGCGAACGCCGCGACTGGCTAATTCCGAAATAATCTGGTCTGCGACGGGCTGATTAGAAGGAGCGACGTCGTGCAAAGAAACGACAACAAAATCCCTCGTGGCGCCTTCGGTTGCGACCAGCGGCAGGAAGTCCGTTGCCGCAATTGTACTCATTTCCTAATTTTCGGCCTCGAGGCAGCTTTGAACAAGGCAAAATCAATGTCGTCCTTCCGAGCGAAGTCGAGGAACCCCGTGAGAAAACCCAAGACCGATTCGCAGGATCCTTCGACTCCGCTGCGCTCCGCTCAGGATGACGCCCGGGGAGCGCCCATCTTCACAATTTCGCGAAATTCCGACTCCGCCAACGGCGTAACTGACAGACGCGATTGACGAACCAACGGTATTCCCTTTAGCGGCGAATGGCTTTTGATTTCGCGAAGTGTAACCGGCCGGTGCAACGCTTTTACCGGGGCGAGATCAACAGTGGACCAATCGCCTTCCTTCGCAGTCGAATCCGGATAGGCGGCCCGAATTACTTTCGCGATCCCTACGACAGCTTTGTCCTCACCGCTGTGATAGAAAAGGACCTCATCGCCCTTCACCATTCTGCGAAGGTTGTTTCGGGCAGTGTAATTACGTACGCCAGTCCAACTGGTTTGGCCTTCTGCAACAAAGTCCGACCACGAATACGAGGATGGTTCCTGCTTCACGAGCCAGAAGTTTTTCATGCCGATAACGTAGCACAAGCTTGTGCTGCCGAGCGGAGCTACGCCGCGCATTCGACAATCGCAGATGCTTGTTTCACAATCGATACGATGCCCCGGCTGCCATTCATCACGTTTGAAGGATCGGAGGGTAGTGGCAAATCGACGCAGGCGAAGAAATTGGCCGCGCGATTGAAGCGTTCCGACGTGCCACATCTGGTGACCCACGAACCGGGTGGCACGCCGATCGGCGAAACCATTCGTGAACTTCTGCAATTTGCTTCGCACAATTCCGGTATGACTCCGGAAACTGAGCTGCTTCTCTTTGAGGCGAGTCGCAGCCAGCTCGTGCGCGAGGTCATCAAGCCAGCGCTTGAACGCAGCATGTGTGTGATTGCCGATCGTTTCTTTGATTCCACAACTGTTTACCAGGGTGCGGCACGAAAATTAGATCGTGAGATGGTTGAGCGTTTGAATGCGTTTGCGGTCGGCGATTGCATTCCAGACGTTACTTTTGTTCTCGATACGGATGCGGCCACCGCAAAGTCGCGAATGCAGAAACCGCGCAAGCCAGATCGGATGGAGCAGGAACCGGAGGAGTTTTACGAGCGCGTCCGTCAGGCGTACCGCGAACTCGCCGCGCGCGAACCAAATCGTGTTGTGTTGATTGATGGAGCGCGCGACGAGGACGAGATCGAGAAGGAAATCTGGAAAGTGCTTTGTTCTCGCTTTCCCGGCGTGACTGGCAATCAGCAATCAGCAATCAGCGATCAGCCATCTTGACATGCCTTTCTCTCGCACAACCGCTCTCGACTACCTGCGTCGCGCCCACGAACAGAATCGACTGGCGCATGCTTATTTGATCTCAGGGCCGCCAGCTAGTGGGAAGCAACAACTTGCCGCGGATCTGGCCAGTCTTGTGAACGGCACACCTGCTGGTGACGTTTATTCAGTCAAGGCCCGTGAAATTTTCGTTGCCCGACCGGAATCGAAATCGAGGCGCATTGTTATCGAACAAATTCGCGATCTTGAGCATGCATTACAAATGCGCGCGCGGAATGGGAGGCGCAAAGTAGCAATCATTTCCGATGCCGATCGGCTACAGCCTCAGGCTGCAAACGCGTTTCTCAAAACATTGGAAGAACCGCCGAAGGATTCCTTGCTGCTTCTGCTGAGTGCTTTGCCGGAAGCGCTACCGGAGACAATTCTTTCGCGGTGCATTGCGATTCCCCTTTCAAGAGACGGTCAGCTACAGCCGAGCAACGAAGAAAAAAAAATGGTGAACTTACTGCAACAGGCGTCGCACGAAGAAAGCTGGACCGTTCAGTTTGCCTATCGTCTGGCTCAGGAATTTCAGCGTTTGCTCCGTTCGGTTCGGGAAGAAGTTAAGCGGGAAACAGATGAAATGCTGAAGCAGGAACAAATACGTTACAAGGATGCGACCGATGGTGCGTGGTTGGAAGAACGCGAGCAGTACTACAAGGCCCGTGCCGAGAGTCTTTACCTGCAACGGCGCGCAGAATTAATCGAGACATTATTCGCCTGGTGGTCTGACGTTCTCCGTTCCAGTAATGATGTGCCGCAACGAAGCCTGCCTCGTGCTGAACAAGAAACCGCTGCGCTCGCAAGCCGATTCAGCGCTACCGAAATCTTGAAGCGCATCCGTGGTCTCGAAGAATTGCGCGATCAATTGAATCGCAATATTCACGAAGCGCTTGCCATCGAAGTCGCGTTCCTGGCAATCTTCACCGCATGACACCGTAACCGGGGTCGCTGACCCCCCGGTAGCAGGCGGGTTGACAAAAAGCCGCCCAATCTTATCCAGTATGCTCGTATGCGACATCTCTTCCGATTACCCTTGCTGTGTGCTGGCGGTTCATTCCTGCTACTGACTGGTTGTCAAACGGGGCGGGTGGCAGGCGGGCCGTATCACGTGACTGCGTACAAACCGAATAACCCCTCTGCCGTGCGAGTGCTCGTTTCGCTCTCGAAGCAAAACATTTATGTGATGGAGGGAGACCGTTGCCTCATGGCAGTGGCATGTTCTGTTGGGACTGCGGCGAAACCGACGCCAAAAGGTAACTTCAAGATCTACTCCAAACAGGAGCACAAACGTTCGGGATCGTACGGGTTTAGTGTGCAAGGCGATCGCGTAGTGCCCTCTACGGGGGGTGGGCCTGGCCGTTACGTTGGTTACCCGATGGGATACTGGTGCGAGTTTGCACCGGCGTACGGTTTTCACCAGGGCTTTGTGCATCCCGTGCCGCGCACGCACGGGTGCATCCGGTTGAAAGGCGAAGCGGCGCCGAAATTTTTCGCGCTGGTCAGAATCGGGACACCGGTAAACATTGCTACTACGCAACCGGAAGATGCGACTCTTGGATCGAAAGTGCAGCGGGTAGATGATTCCAAAACGCCCGATCCCGATCCGCACCTGATGATTACGGACGCCGGGTTTGAAAAGCCGAGCGGACCGCTACTTCAATAAGGGTGACCGGCAATTCGGCGCTCACAGAGCGCCGCTACAGAAACCGCCTGGCTGTAGCGGCGGTCTATGAGCGCCGTACGGATTGTAAAGTTTGGCCTGTTAGGCCAGATTAATAGCTGCGCCATCTGCCACACTCCTTTATGAGCACGAATCTTATTTCCAGCGGTACAACAGCGCGGGAGAAAGTGAACTTGCGTACGCCCGACGTAATGGCTGCCGTCCAGCAACAGGTCGAGTCACATTATCGCAGCGATATTGTTGATAAGGTGCGCCGGGCGGGTGGGATCATCTCTGTAGGTGACACCACAGTGCGCCTGGCGAAAGAGTTTGGCTTTTGCTACGGGGTCGAGCGCGCGATCGATCTGGCATATGCAGCCCGCAAAGTCTTCAAAGATCGCCAACTTTTTATTGTCGGTGAAATCATCCATAACCCCGAGGTCAATCATCAAATCGCCTCGTTAGGCATTAAGAACCTGACCGGCAAGAACAAAGAAGCCGACATTTCCGATCTTGGGCCCGACGACGTTGTCATCGTGCCGGCGTTCGGAACCGAATTATCCATCCAGCAACAGATCAAGGAACGCGGTTGCCAAATTGTGGATACCACATGCGGGGACGTGATGAGCGTCTGGAAGCGAGTGCGCAAGTACGCGAGCGAATCGGCCACGTCCATCATCCACGGAAAGGCCGAACACGAGGAGACCAAGGCAACCAGTTCGCGCGCGCTCGGTAATGGCAGCGGACATTACCTGGTTGTTCTAACACTCGCGGACACCGATTATGTTTGTGATTACATCCGACATGGCGGCGATAAGCAGGCGTTCCTCGAGAAATTCAAGGGCGCCCATTCGCCGGGATTCGACCCGGACGTGCACCTCCAAACGGTCGGTGTGGCAAATCAAACCACCATGCTCCGGGGTGAAACCGAAGAAGTACAGCGGCGCGTTCGACAGGCCATCGTCGATCGAGACGGGCCCGAGCTTGCGGAAAAGAATTTTAGATTTTTCGACACGATCTGCGGCGCAACACAGGAGCGACAGGATGCGTTGCGTGAACTGCTCAACGTGCCCATGGATCTGCTGCTCGTTGTAGGCGGTTATAATAGTTCAAACACCTCTCATCTCGCTGAGATGGGCGAAGAAAAACTGCCCACCTATTTCGTGCTTAACGCTTCACGCCTTGTTTCGGCTACGGAGATCAAGCATTACAACTTACATGAGAAACGCGAAGTGGTGTCGCATTTCTGGTTGCCGAACGGGCCCGCGGTCATCGGCATCACTGCCGGCGCTTCGTGTCCGAACAACTTGATCGAAGAAACATTGATCCGCCTTTTCGAGTTGCGCGGTATCTCGCGCAGAGAGCTCGAACTGGCCGCATAGATTCATCTGGGGAACGCACGCGCCTCGCGTGCTGGCGATCGCGCCCTCGCGATCGTGAACTTTTGCGGATCGCGCAGGCCAAATAGCGTAATCGTATCGTGGAGCGTTTCGGCGAGGCGCGTGCGCTCCCCAGAGTTACACTGGCATAGACCGCCGCTACCGACGCGACATGCGAAATAATTACGTATGGCACGCGCAATTTGGAAAGGCAGCATCAGTTTCGGGTTGGTCAACATTCCGATCGCTCTCTATCCCGCTACACGAAAGGAAGAGCTCAAGTTTCGTCTGTTACGTAAAGGCGATTTGAGTCCGGTAAATTACAAGCGTGTTGCTGAAAATGACGGTAAGGAGGTTCCGTGGAACGAAATCGTCAAGGGATACGAATACGAGAAGGGGAAATACGTCGTGCTAAAGGATGAAGATTTTCAGCGCGTTGATCTGGAAGCAACCCAAACGGTCGATATCCAGGACTTCGTTGATCAGGAAGAGATCGATCCAATGTTTTTCTACAAGCCGTACTATCTTGAGCCTCAAAAAGGTGGTGACAAAGCCTACGCCCTCCTACGCGATGCGTTAAAGGACAGCAACAAGGTTGGTATCGCCAAGGTGGTGATCAAGACGCGCCAGTATCTCGCTGGGGTAAAACCGGAAGATGGCGCGCTGGTTCTCGAGTTGATGCATTTTGCCGATGAGCTCGCAGACCCCGAGAAATTGCATGTTCCAAAGAAAAAGGAAGTCGGCAAACGCGAGATGAACATGGCCAAATCGCTCATCGATAGCATGAGCTCAGAATGGAATCCTGAAAAATACAAGGACGACTACCGAGAGGCGCTCATGGAAGTGATCGAAGAAAAGGTGGAAGCCGGCGGGAAAGAAATTGAAGAAAAACCGAAGAAAGCGCCCAAGCCGACCAAGGTAATCGATCTCGTTTCCGTTTTGCAGAAGAGCTTGGACCAAACTGGCGCGAAGAAAAAAGCGACGGCGAAATCGCGCAGGAAACACAAACAACCCGCAAAGAAAGCGGCTTAACTGTAGCGGCGGTGTATGACCGCCGAGCTTTACCAATCTATTTCGGCGCTCACAAAGCGCCGCTATCGCTTGGAGCGCAGCAGGCTTGACAGACAACATCGACATCATTCAGCCTGAGCGGCTATGAACGCACTTAATCGATTTGCAGATCCGGTTTATTGCATCGCGCGACTCGTTATCGGTCTCATGTTCGCCTGCCATGGCGGTCAGAAGATCCTAAATTTTCCACCTGGCGGTCAGGGCATGCCGACGGACATGCTCAGCTGGATCGGCGCGGTCATCGAGCTCGTCGGTGGTTTTCTGATCGCGTTTGGATTTCTCACTCGCATTGCGGCGTTTTTCTCCGCAGGCGAAATGGCCGTTGCCTATTTCATGGTGCATGGGTCAAAGGATTTTTTTCCCATCGTAAACAAGGGCGAGAGCGCAGTGTTCTACTGCTGGTTCTTTCTTTTCGTTCTCTTTTACGGGCCGAGGCGCTGGAGCATTGACACTTTGATCAAAGGTAAACCGCGAGAGGCAGTCGCTGCGCCAACCTAACGCGTGTCTCTTGTCATTCCGAGCGAAGTCGAGGAATCTCTGGATATGAAATGTTTCATTCTCGGGTTAGCCTGCATTTTCGTCGCGCAATCCATTCCCGCACAGGAGTACAAGGATTTCGGAAAGGACCGTCTGAACAATTCGCCACGCCACGGCGAATGGGTCGATATCAAGTCAGGCGACCGTACGATCAAGGCGTTTGTTGTTTATCCAGAACGAAAAGACAAAGCGCCAGTCATGATTGTCGTTCAGGAAATTTTTGGCCTGACTGATTGGCTGCGCAGCATGTGCGATGAGCTGGCCGAAAACGGAGTGATCGCCATTGCGCCCGATTTTCTCAATGGTCAAAAGTTTGAAGATGCCGATAGCGCAAGCAAAGCAGTCTCGGCCGTGACGCAAGATCAGATCAAAGCGGTTCTTGACGCGACCGCCGATTACGCGCTCAAAGTTCCGGCGTGCAACGGCACGCTTGCAGTGTGTGGATTTTGTCGGGGCGGGGGATGGGCGTTTGCTTATGCGAATGAAAATCCAAAACTGAAAGCCACCTACTCATTTTACGGCACCGCGCCTGATGAAGCATCCAAGGTCGCGAATATTCAGTGCCCGGTTTACGGCTTCTACGGCGAGAAGGACGAGCGGGTGAACGCGACGATTCCGAAGGCTGAAGAGCTAATGAAAGCCACTGGCAAGAAGTACGAGCCAGTGATTTACAAAGGCGCCGGCCACGGTTTCATGCGTTCCGGTGAACCTGCAAATCCCGCAGTTCGTGAAGGCGACAAGACAGCGCGCGACGAAGCTTGGGCGCGGTGGAAAACATTGCTCAAACAGCTGTGACGAACAGACCTGAAATTCAGGCCTAGTGTCGTTAGACTTGAATCGTGGTAGGGGAGAGACAACAGCCGCCGCCACTCGCACAAACCAGTAGCTGGTATTCACGCAATTGGAAATGGTTTATCCCCGCGTTGTGTGCCGCGGCATTCGTTTGCACCGCGATTTCATTCGCGTGCGTGATGATCGCGATATCGCTGAGTATGAAAGCTACTGGCGCTTACAAGCTCGCCGTGAAGCGTGCTGAGGCTGACCCAAGAGTAACAGCCGCAATCGGGACACCTGCGAAGGAAGGATGGTTTATTGGCGGTAGTTTTAACGTCAATGGAGCGTCAGGGAACGCGGAGCTGGCGGTTCCATTATCAGGGCCCAGAGCAAAGGGAACGATTTACCTTGTTGCGATGGAATCAGCCGGAGAATGGACGTTTTCAACACTCGTTTTCCAGTTGGACAGCTCGGGACAGAGAATCAACCTTCAAGACAAAAATCAGAGCAACAGTCATGAATCGATGAAACTAACGAACCCGATGCAGTGCAAGTTCACTGTGTTTTTCACGACAGCCTGCGGTGGCTTACGTCGTTCTCGTTAGGGTGATCAAGTGGGGGCACGGGAAATGCGAGGCATGATACTCCGTCACGGGGCGAGATAATGGCAAACATCGATTCTCGCGTAACGATTCACATGGCAGCGAGCCTCGACGGTTTCATTGCTCGAAAAGATGGCCGCGTCGACTGGCTCGAAACGTCAGACGACTTCGCAGGCGGGGAGACGCTGGACACCGCATTTGTCGAGGCCTTCCTCAAGACCATCGACTGCTACGTCATGGGGTCGCGAACGTATGAGACCGCGTTGCGTTTTGAAGCGAAAGGCTTGGGCTGGGCGTATGGCGACAAACCCACTTTCGTTCTGACGAGTCGCGCGCTGCCGCGAACCCGAAGTACAGTTCAGTTCTACTCAGGCGATCTTGCGCCGTTTGTGAACGGGCATCTGCGGCCTTCATTCCGCAGCATCTGGTTTGTTGGAGGCGGTCTCGTTTCCGGCGAATGCCTTCGTCTCGGCCTGGCTGACGAGGTTCGGTATTCGATTTTGCCGATTTTGATCGGGGAAGGAATATCGTTCTTCGAGAACCTCGATAGAGACATCGCGCTCCATCTAGCGGAGGTCAAAGCGTACAAGAGCGGTACGGTGGAGCTTTGTTACGAGGTGCGACGATAACCCAACACGCTATTTTTTCAGACCTTCCAATTCATCTGCGAGAGCGTTCGCATCATAAACTTTGCGGAGCGCTTCGGTGATCGCGGCGGAATCGACCGAGACGGCACGCGCTTGTGTGTCTGTGTAAATGCAATCGAGGACTAACGACTGAATGTTTCCGTCGAAGATGATGCCCACGAGTTCATTTGCCTTGTTTACCACGGGACTGCCGCTGTTGCCCCCGATGATGTCGGCGTCGGAAACGAAATCGAAATGCGTCGCCAGATTCAAACTGGCTTTCTTGTCGATCCAACGCTTCGGCAAATCAAACGGCGGTTTATTGTCATGTTCGGCGGAACGCTGATATAAGCCGGCAAAATCGGTGAACGCAGGAACTTTCTTTCCATCCTGTTCGTATCCGCGCACGGTTCCGTAGGAGAGCCGCAACGTGAAGGTGGCATCCGGATAACTGCCCGTGCCCTCGATCCCAAAACGTGCTTTGGCGATTTCCGAATAGGCCTGTTTTTTGATTTCATCTTGCGCGTCGTAAATCTTCTTTGCTTCTCTCGCCGGGCCGTCGACCAGTCGTGCAAGATCGATCATCGGATCATGCGCTGCTTGCAACGCGGCGGCATCCTTCCCGTAAAGGTCTTTGCGCACGGCAACATTTTTTAGTTTCGTCCCAGAGACGAGCTCGACCGCGCGATCGTGGGGTGATTTTCCAGCTAGCACCTTTTTTACGAGTGGATCGTCGACGCCAAATTGGGAAGCGAAATCAGTCAACGAATCCGTTAGGCGCAGGATTTCGTAATCGTCATAGATAGGCTCGGTCGAGAAAAGCTCCAGTTCCAACGAGTCGCGCGCGCTGTCACGAAATTCGGGAATCCGTTCACCATTCGGTTTAGCGTGTTCGTCCACAGCGCGAAGCAGCAACCGAGCGTACTTAAAAAGGTTTCCCACAAACGCGCGTGGAGGCCGATATGTCGTCGTCTTTGATCGTTCGACCTCGAGGTAATTGTAGAGAGGCGAAACGTTGGCGATCTCAGCCTGCGCATTCTTGATCTGGTCATAAGCGTTAATGGTCGACCGCAGTTTCGGATCGCGTACGATTGCATCACGCAGTTTTTGTTCGCGCGCCTGTAGCGCCGACCAGATTTGCGGATCAAGGAGGCCGGCAAGATAACCGTTATAACGTTTCCGATTGTTTTGGTCGCCGAAAAGATCGTCCCGC
>JBKPOB010000083.1:0-7856 GCA_046732875.1 Verrucomicrobiota bacterium
TTTTATGGGACGAGGCGTGGTACGCCTACAGCCGCTTCTCCCAATTCCATCGCATGCGCTCAGCCATGGGGGCCGCCGAGGCGTTGCGAGAGCGCTATGCCAGCGCCGCCTACCGAGCTGAGTATGCCGAGTTCAAGAAGAAGCACGGCAAGATTGATCCCAAGAGTGCGAAACTCCTCGACACGCACCTGCTGCCGGATCCTGACGCGGTGAAGCTGCGCGTCTATGCCACGACCTCGACGCACAAGTCGCTGTCCTGTTTCCGCCAGGGTTCCTACATTATGGTGAACGACGATTGCTGGGAAAGCACACAGGGGCCGTTCAAAGAGGCATTCTTCACGCACACCAGCACCTCGCCGAATTTGCAACTAATCGCTTCCCTCGACATCGCCCGGCGCCAGGCGGAGCTGGAAGGGTATGAGCTCGTCGGCCGCGCCATCGAACTCTCCCTGATCCTGCGCCGCGAGGTAAACAAGCATCCGCTCATCTCCAAATACTTCACCATTGCCACCAATGCCCAAATGGTGCCGGCAGAACACCGATCCAGCGGATTCGAGGACTTCCATGCCGATGGTGTGAGCTGGAAAACCATCTATGACGCCTGGGCGAGCGATGAGTTCGTCCTGGATCCCACTCGCATCACCCTGTTGTGCGGTTCCGCCGGCTTTGACGGGACATCGTTCAAGGGAATGCTCGCAAGCAAGTTTGACATCCAGCTTAACAAGACATCGCGCAACAGCGTCCTTCTTCAAACCAACATCAATAACACCCGTAGTGACATCGCCTACCTCATCAAGGTGCTGGCGGATATTTCCCGTGAGTTGGAACGCACCCTTTCGAAGGATCCCGATGAGAAGGCGGCGTTTGACGCGCGCGTCAAGAGCCTTATCACCGACGTGCCCGACCTTCCAAACTTTAGCCGCTTCCATGACGCCTTCCGCGACAATCCGCGGAGCAAGACTAACGAGGGCGACATGCGGACACCCTTCTTTCTCGCCTACGAGGAGGATAACTGCACACATGTGAAGCTGAACAGCAAGGAGATCGACGATCTGGTTAAGAGAGGCCAGGCGGTATCGGCAAACTTCGTGATTCCCTATCCACCCGGCTTTCCGATCCTGGTCCCAGGCCAGGTTATCACGGCTGAGACCATTGAGTTCATGCGCAAACTAGACGTGAAGGAGATCCACGGCTACCAAGCAGCATTGGGCTTGAAACTCATCAAGCGGGAGAAGCTTGGCGGAGCCAAAAAGAAAGTAAGGAAGTAGGCTCATTGTCCCTTGACACTCCTAAACGAAATTGATGACCCTCAAATCCGAATACCAAGCCTACCCAACAAAAAACGGAGCATAACATGATTGACTGGTTCTTCACGACGCTTAAGACCTACCCGGAAATCGCGATTTTTCTGGCGCTCTCCTTGGGTTACTATTTCGGTAAGTTCACCTACAAGGGGATCGGCCTCGGGTCGGTGACCGCCACCCTGATCGCTGCCGTCGTGATCGGGCAGATCGGGATCACCGTCAACCAGCCGCTCAAGGCGTTTTCGTTCCTCATGTTCCTGTTCGCCGTCGGCTACGCCGTCGGGCCGCAGTTCGTCCGCGGGATTGCCAGCACCGGCCTGCCGCAGGCGATCTTCTCGGTAGTGCAGTGCGTATTCAGCCTGGTCGCCTGCGTGGTGGTCGCAAAGTTCGCCGGCTACGACCTCGGCTACTCGGCCGGACTCTACTCGGGCTCGCAGACGATCTCTGCCGCGATGGGGCTCTCGACCGATGCCATCAACCGGCTGGGCCTGCCCGCCGATCAAGCCAAGGCTCTGCTCGACTCGATGCCGATCGCTTACGCCGTGACCTACATGTTCGGCACCATGGGCTCGGCGATCGTAATCGCCATCATCGGCCCGAAGCTGCTGGGCATAAATCTCGTCGCCGCCTGCAAGGACTACGAGGAGAAGCATGGGGGCGGCAAGAAGGAACTGGGCGGGCCCGGCACGGCGTGGACCCGCTGGGCGCTGCGCGCCTACAAGGTGCAGCCGGGTGGGAAGGCCGCCGGTCTGCGCGTCGCCGAGGCTGAGTCGCTAGTGCCCGACGCGCGCATTTTCATCCTGCGCATCCGCCGAAACGGCACCATAGAAGAAGCGACCTCCGACACCGTGTTGCAAGAGGGGGACGTCGTTGCGGTGGTGGGCCCGCGTGACGTACTGGTGAATGTGCTCGGAGCGGCGACACAGGAAGTCGAGGACCGCGAACTGCTCGCCGTGCCGGTGGAGGGCGTCGACGTGCTGGTGACAAACAAGGACGTCGACGGCAAGACGCTCGAGGAGCTGGCGACGCGTCCGGCGGCGCGCGGCGTGTTCCTGCGCAAGATCACGCGCGGTGCTACCGCCACCGACATCCCCATCCTACCGAGTACCGAGGTTAATCGCGGCGACTTGCTCACCCTCGTCGGCCGCACGCAAGATGTTGCCGCCGCCACTAAGATGCTGGGTGTCGCCGACCGTCCGACCGATGTCACCGACATGGCGTTCACCGGCGCGGCGATCGTGGTCGGCGCGCTGATCGGCGCGCTGGTCTTCAAGGTGGCTGGCGTGCCGCTCACCCTGTCGACCGCCGGCGGAGCGCTCATCGCCGGGATCATCGGCGGATGGCTGCGCTCGGTGCGCCCGTCCTTTGGACGCATTCCGACGCCCACCGTCTGGTTCATGAACTCGGTCGGCCTCAATATCTTCATCGCCATCGTCGGCATCTCCGCCGGTCCTGGCTTCGTCAACGGTCTGAAAACGCAGGGCGTCGGTCTTTTCCTGTGGGGCGCGCTCGCCACGACGGTCCCACTGGTTCTCGGCATGTTCGTCGCCAAGTACGTGTTCCGCTTCCACGACGCGCTGAACCTCGGAATCATTTCAGGGTCGCGAACGACGACGGCATCGCTCGGTCTGGTGTGCGACCAGGCCAAGAGCCAGATCCCGGCGCTCGGCTACACCGTTACCTACGCCGTCGGCAACACTCTGCTCACCATCTGGGGAATGGTCATCATCATGTTACTGTCGTGAGAACACATTGCCGTGAAACAAAAGTGAAGAGAACGCCAAACTCACAAGGAGGAAATCAATGGATGACTTAAATCTTAAACAATACGAGAAGCTGGGCCCGTTCGAGATCAAGGACTTTGTCGCCAAGCTGGCAACGAAGTCGGCGCAGGAAAATTCTCTTTCGTACCTGAACGCCGGTCGCGGCAACCCGAACTGGGTCGCGACCGAGCCGCGCGAGGCGTTCTTCCTGCTCGGGCAGTTTGCGGTCACCGAGTGCAAGCGCGTGCTCGACTTGCCGCCGGGTGTCGGCGGCATGCCCAAGGCCTCGGGTATCGCAGGCAGACTCGAAGCGTGGACGAAAAACCAAGAAAAGATGCCAGGTGCGTCCTTCCTGCAAGCCATGGTGCCATGGGCCGTGCAGAAGTTCGGCTTCGACCCCGACAAGTTTGTGCACGAGTTGGTCGATTCTATTATCGGGGATCACTATCCGGTCCCGGACCGCATGCTGGTGCACAACGAACAGATCGTTCACGAATACTTACAGTGGGCGATGTGCGGAAACCCGCGGCCTACGGGTACATTCAAGATCTATGCGGTTGAAGGTGGCACCGCCGCCATGTGCTACACCTTCAAGTCGCTTAAGTGTAACCGCATTCTTAATCCCGGCGACACGATCGCGCTTGGCGTGCCGATCTTTACTCCTTACCTCGAGATGGCGCATCTGGAAGACTACGACCTTCACTTCGTCGAGGTGAACGCGAAGCAGGAGCACAAGTTCCAGTATCCGGAGGAGGAGATCAAGAAGCTCCTCAATCCCAAGGTCAAGGCGTTCTTTATCGTCAACCCAGGTAACCCATTTGCTGTCGCGCTTTCACCCGAGACGATCAAGCTAATCGGTGACGTGCTCAAGAAGCGACCGGAGCTGATTCTCCTGACGGACGATGTCTATGGCACTTTCGTGCCGGGCTTTCGTTCGTTGATGGGGGCGTTCCCGAGAAACACCCTTGGCGTCTATTCCTACAGCAAATACTTCGGCTGTACCGGCTGGCGGCTGGGAGCCATCGCGATCCACGAGGACAATATCTTCGACGAAATAATTGCGAAGCATCCCGAGTCCATAAAGAAGAAGCTGGACAAGCGTTACGGCACGCTCACGCTCGAGCCCCGCAAGCTCGCCTTCATCGACCGCATTGTGGCGGATAGCCGCGACGTTGCGTTGAATCATACGGCGGGTTTGTCACTTCCGCAGCAGGTCATGATGACAATGTTCTCGCTCTACGAGTTGATGGACACGAAAAAGGATTATCAGAAAGCCTGCCTCGGTATTGTGAAGAAACGGTTCGAGGCGGCGGTCGAGGGGCTGGACATCGAACTCGGACCTAACGAGTACTTCGACTACTACTATGGTCTGCTCGACTTCGAGTTCTTTGCCCGCAAGTACTTGGGCGAGGACATCGTCAAGTGGATGAAGAAACACGTGCATCCGCTGGACATCGTGTTCCGGCTGGCCCAGGAACACGGTATCGTCCTGCTCAATGGAGGCGGCTTTGCCGCTCCGGACTGGTCGGTGCGCATATCGTTCGCGAACCTGGATAATCACGTCTACGATGATATCGGTCGAGCAGCGCGCGCCATCGCGCGGGGCTACCGCCAGGGTTATGAGACCGCCAAAGGCAAGAGTAGCAGGGCGGCTGGGAAGAAAGCGTCCAAGGCAAAACGGTAATTGGTTACTTCGCGATGCTGTTATGAAATAGCAACAGTACTCTGGACCTGGGAGAGCAGTTATGAAGAAACAAACTTCTCTGCGCCAATACGGACCTGCCGCAGTGGCATTGCTTGTCATAATGAGTGCAGCCGACTCGGTCCTCGGCCAGCAGGACAGCGAAATAGACGTCTGGAAGGCGACCCCGTCTGATCTTTCCCTCGCGGTGACTCAAGTCGCTCCCGCCCTGGTGGTGGAGCAAGTCGCTCCCACCGACAGCGCGCTAACATCTACGGAGCAAGGCCAGACACCCCTCTATGAGTCATTTGACTTTCGCCAATGGCGCTTGGAAAAGCGCCGGCAGGCCCTGAAAGATACGAAGTTCGAATTAAACTTGCGCACCTTCTACTTAGATCGCAGCGACTTCAATGGTGCAGAGAAACAGGCGTGGGCCATCGGTGGATGGCTTGGAGTGAAGACCGGTTACTTTCTCGACCATATTGCGTTCGGAGCGACGGTTTACACTTCCAATCCGATATATGCCCCTGACGACAGGGATGGTACGCTCCTCCTAGCCCCCGGGCAGAATGGGTATACGGTCCTGGGCGAGTTCTACGCCGAACTCCGGATCGTCGAAGACGTGGGCATTACTGTCGGAGCCAAAGGCTACGACACGCCTTTTATCAACCGCAACGACACCCGCATGACGCCCAATACGTTTGAGGCGATCGTTTTGCAAGGCCGCACCAAGCTTGGCCCGAGCAGCAGCGACGACGCCGTCATGCCCTCGGAAGGCATAGGGCTGAGCAAAGATGGAAAAGAGGTCGCAGTCCCGACGCCAACCCCGGCCCAGGAGGTCGCGGCTATCAAGTACGGGCTTGGGTATTTCTACAAAATCAAAGAGCGAAATGACAGCGTATTTGTCTCGATGTCAGAAGACGCGGGCGCTGATGTTGAGCGAGGCGTCTGGGCAGCCGGAGCTCTCTATGAGAAAGGAAAATTCTCCATTGGTGCGATCGACTATTACAGCGAAGACATCATCAATATCGCATATGCCGAATCGAAACTGGAAGTCCCGTTTGCCGATGACTGGAAGCTAAAGTTCGCTGGCCAGTATGTAGATCAGGGTAGTGTCGGGGATAACGCCCTGCAGGGCCACAGTTTCTCGGGCCATCAATTCGGCGTCAAAGTAGACCTGCCCATCAAAAAGGCGCTGTTTACCGCGGCTTTCACCCACGCCTGGGGGACTGCCAACCTGCAAAACCCGTGGAGCGGCTATCCCGGCTATACCAGTGTTCAGGTTCAAGACTTCAATCGAGCCGGTGAGAGCGCGTTTCTTCTCCGGGCTGGTTATGACCTTCCCTGGGTCGACGGGCTGAGCGCTTATGCCTTGGCGGTGTTTGGCACAGACCCGGATCAAGCGGGGCAGTATCGGCAGAACGAGTTCGATTTTAATCTCCAGTGGGGCCCCAAAAAAGGCGTTCTGGAGGGCTTATCTCTGCGTCTGCGCTATGCGGTCGTCCAGCAGTTTGGGGGAGATGTCGACAACCTAACCGACTTCCGGGCGATTTGTAACTACGTGATCAAGTTCTAACAAGCTGACCAGCGCGGAGGAAGGTCGATCACCTCACGCGAGTTCTGGGAGACAACCACCTTGAAGAGGCAGCCCTACTATGAACTATGTCATTCACGCCCTTAGGGAGCATCAGGAACTCGCGATCTTCTTAACCTTGGCGATCGGCTTCTTCATCGGCCGCCTTAGGATCGGGACGTTCAGCCTGGGCATCGCTGTGGGCACGCTCCTCGCAGGAGTCGCCATTGGGCAACTCAACATCCAGGTGCCCGCCGTGGTCAAATACGTTTTCTTTGATCTCTTTCTCTTCACCACCGGCTACAAGGTGGGACCCCAGTTCTTCCGCGCGCTAAAGAAAGATGCGTTGCCGCAGCTTGCCCTCACCCTCGTCCTTTGCGTCACGTGCCTGCTCGCCGCGTTTAGCGCTGCGAAGCTCCTCGGCTACGACATCGGCACGGCAGCCGGTATGCTTGCCGGCGCATTCACGGAATCGACCGTCATCGGAACTGCCAGCGACGCCATCGGTCGCCTCGCCACTTTATCGGACGCGGAGAAAACAAGCCTAATCAATAACATCCCGGTAGCCTACGCCGTCACTTATCTGATCGGCACGGCGTTTGTCGTCTGGTTTCTCCCGAACGTGGGTCCCAAGCTGATGCGCGTCAACCTTAAGGAGGAGGCCAGAAAACTCCGAACGAAGATCACAGCCTCGGGCGCTGGAGAGGCGGAAACTCCGTCAGCCTATCAGGCTCTGGCGATTCGCGCATACCGAGTCACGCACCCGGATTTGATAAATCGGAGTGTGGCCGAACTGGAGGCGCGCCCCAAACAAACTCGCGTTTTCATCTCGCGAATACGCAGGGAAGGCAAGATCATCGAGCCCGACCCGGAGACAGTCGTTCGCGAGGGTGATGTCATCGCGATTCTGACGCGCTCGGAACTACTGACCGCCCGCGGGACAGAGATCGGGGCCGAAGTAGATGACAAGGAACTCCTGGATTTTCCAATCGAGGTGCTCGACGTGGTGATCACCAACAAGTCTCTCGTCGGCAAAACTATCTTAGATCTGGCGGCCATGGAGTTCGCCCGGGGTGTGTTCTTGAAGAAGCTGACCAGGGTTGGCGAGCCGATGCCTTTCTCTCCCGCGACGCGGGTAGAGCGGGCTGATATGATGACCCTCATCGGAGCTACACGCGACGTCGACCAGGCCGCGAAGAAGCTCGGCTACGCCGACCGCAAGACTGTGATGACGGACATGATCTTCGTCGGTTTGGGCATTGTTCTCGGCGGCTTGGTGGGATTGCTGACCGTCACAGTCGGCGGCTTGCCTCTCACGCTCACCGCGAGTGGGGGGGCGCTGATCATGGGTCTTGTATTCGGCTGGCTGCGCGCGGTTCACCCGACATTTGGTCGGATCCCGGAGTCCGCCATGTGGATATTCGACACCGTCGGTTTGACCGTCTTCATGGCCTGCGTGGGGCTTGCCGCTGGGCCCAGCTTTTTCTCAGGGCTCCAGAAGTCGGGGCTCAGCCTGGTCTTCGTCGGCCTTGTGA